>CAZCBO010000119.1:0-8762 GCA_964496825.1 uncultured Acidimicrobiaceae bacterium | reverse complement strand
TGAAGACGGCCGGTACCGCGGGTCGCTCCCCCGAGTCGCCGACCGACCCGGTCGCGGCAGGATTTCGCTCGAGCCACCGTGTCCAGACGTCGTCGATGGTGATTCCCGCCCGCGCTCCGTCCTCGTGTTCGGCGATCACCGTGATGTTGTTCTCCGACCCACCCGCCACGACGAGCCACACCGCCAGAAGCACGAACACGGGCGAGCGACGGATGCGGAACGCATACAGGATGTCCGGCGGGCGCGTCCACTCCGCGAAGCCGACGAGCGCGGCGGCGACTCCTGCGAACAGCATCGCGGCCAACAACACGACAGCGATCGTGCCGATCGTTGGCGCCAGTTGCAGCGGGAAGACGAGCAGGCCGATAGCGGTGATGGCGGCAACCGCGATACCAACGGTGAGGATCGGCCGGACCTTGATCGACCGCAGCCGGGTCTGGGTCACGGTACTCGGAAGGGAACGCGGGTTGTAGGAGTAGAAGAAGGGCATCGACCCGTACAGGATCATGACCCCGGCGAACGTGAGCGCCGCAGACGACAGCTCGGGGTCACCACCGCCGGCGATCAGCCAGATGGCCGTGGCGATCACACCGAGGGCGATGACGAGCTCGAGGCGTCCCATGGTGGGGCCGGTGTTGGTATGGAGCCGGTAGAGACCGACGGCAATCGGTAGCAGCACGAAGAGCAGCCACCAGTCGATGTGCCTGGCAAAGACGAGCTGGGCGATCGCCGCCTTGAGCACCGTGGCCCCGAGAACGATGAACACGGCGGCACCGAGGAAGACCGGAAGGTTGCGCCGTACCTCCGGGGCAAAGGAACGGTCGCCGCGCTCGAACCCGGCAGCCGGCAACGGCAACCCGAACAACCACAGGATGGCGATGAGCGTCACCGGGATGGCGAGACGCATGCCCGTCGGCACGCCGAACAGCTGGGTAGCCACGATCTGGACGAGGAGACCACCGACCAGACCGGTGACCACCACGCGGCGCAGCTCCACCGGCTGCACGAGACCCGGCAGCTTCACCGACGCCGGGACCAGGGTCTCACCGGCCTCCACCCGCGCCGCCGATCCGGCGAGGCTGTTGAGCGTGCGCGACGAGGTCCACTGGAGGAGCATGGCGAGGGCGATGGCGAAGCCGACGGTGAGCAGCGTGACCGACACGGTCCAGCGCCGCACAACGTCGGCGGTCTGCGGCGCCGCGGTGAACACCGCAGCCAGGAGGCCCAGCACCAGCAGCTCGCCGCGCACGCCCACCAGCGCTTGAACGATGCCTCCGAGGTGCCGTCGGCGCAGCGCCAGCAGAACGACGGCCCCTGCGCCGAGCAGCACGAGTCCGATGGTCCGGACGAGCCCACCGGCCCACATCAGCCGCACCGACCAGTTGGCGACCGAAGCCCCATGCCAGACACCGTCGACGACGAACCAGGTCAGCAGGTTCTCGAGGAGGTCCGCCGCGGCGACGATGAGGAGCGTGCTCACCCCGGCCGCGATCAGCAGGTCATAGCTCCGACGCGGGCGCCCAACGAGCTCCGGCGGGGTCGTGTCGCGAGCGCGGAGCAGCAGCACACCGATCAACACGACGTAGGACGGGATCAGCACCAGCGTGTCGATCAGGAGGTACTGGCCGACCACGTTGTGGGCAGTGGCATACCGCGTGCCGAGGCCCGCCCCAGAGGCGAGCCACGCCGACACGACCTCAGCCACGTCGCCCGGCTTCTGACTCAGATCGAGCTGGAACAGGTCGGCGAGCGCGCCGTACCCATACGATGGTTGATTCGTGAGGTGCATGCCTCGGAGCAGCGCGTCGAGCTGCCCGAGCGTGACCCACGCCGCCAGGATCGTGAGCGCGGCCAGGGCAGCCAGCTGTGCCCACCGGGTGTGTCCCGTCTCGTCGGGCTCGAACAGGTATCGATAGACCGCCGCGGCGGTCGCCGAGCGCTCGACTGCCTCGCGAGCGGTGCGCTCGAGATCGAGCCGTACCCACACCAGCGGCACGGTGAGGACGGCAAGGGTCAACACGAGCACGAGCACGAACCAGAACGCACTCGGCCGTTCGCCGAAGCGCTCCCATTCGCGGCCGTACGAGAGCACGACGAGCAGCACGGCACCGGCTGTGGCGATCCAGGTCGAGCGGCGAACCCACTCGTTGGTGGCGAACCGTCTAGCCAGCCGGGACTGCGGGGAGAAGTCGGGATCGGGCTCGAAGCGCTCGAGCACGGCACGACCGAGCGCGGCGAGCGCGATGATCGAGATCGCCCACGCAGGGGCGAAGATGTCGGCGATGACGTCCCACTTCCCCACGTCCAGGGGAAGACCCTCGATGAAGTGTCCTTCGGCCTGCTGAATCGGCTCGAACTGGGTGAACGCGGCTACACCGAGTGGGATCAACACGGCCAACGCCCAGCGCAGCTTGCGAGCCACTGATCGCACTGTACCTCGGTGGTGTCCCGGCTGCCGTCTACCGACCGGCGATCCAAGTGGCGACGAGGTCGTCGAGCACGTCGAGGGGCACGCTCCCCCCGCCGATCACGACCTCGTGGAAGGTGGCGAGATCGAACTCGTCGCCGAGGGCGCGCTTGGCCTCGTCGCGGAGCTCGAGGATATGTTGCTGACCCACCATATAGCCGGTGGCCTGGGCGGGGAGGACCGTGTAGCGATCGACCTCGTGCTCCCATCCGGGGATCGTCTCGCGCATGTAGGCCCTCGCCTCGTCGGCCGACCAGCCGAGGTCGTGGATGCCGGTGTCGGCCACGAGTCGAACCGCCCTGAGCAGCTCCAGCTCGAGACGGCCGACGTCGCCGTAGGGGTCGTCCTCGTAGAGGCCGGTTTCAGCAGCCAACCGCTCGGCATACAGCGCCCACCCCTCGACGAAGCCGTTGTAGTGGGTGAGCCGCCGGAATGTGGGGAGATCGAGCTCCTGGGCGAGGGCGATCTGGAAGTGGTGGCCGGGAACCGTCTCGTGGAAGGCGACGGTGGGCATGACGTACTTGGGGATGGCGTTTCCGGCGACGCCGGCATGGAACGCCCCCGGCCGCTCGCCCTCGGCCGACGACGGGACGTAGTAGCCACCGCGACCGAGCTGCTCGGGCACGACGACGACGTCGGCATCCGGCCGGGCGGTGAAGTACGGAGCGACGACGGCGGCCGCCTCCTCGATCAGCGTCTCGTAGGCGGCGATGACCTCGTCTCGCCCTGCGGGGCTCGAGCCGTTGTAATACCCGCCGTCCCGCTCGGCTCGCCGTCGCAGCTCGGCGAGCGAGGCGTCCTCGGGATAGCCGAGCCACGTGAACACCGCACGCAGCTCCTGCTCGACCCGCGCCACCTCGGCGAGTCCCATGGCGTGGATCTCCTCGGCGGTCAGCTCGGTCGACGTCTGGTCTCGCAGGAGGTAGGCGTAGTAGTCGTCGCCGTCGGGGAGCCGCCAGACGCCCGGGTCGTCTCCGGCCTGCGCCTCGATGCTCTCCAGCGTCGCGATGAGTGCCTCCCAGGCCGGCACGAACGAGGATTCGACCTCGGTGAGGGCGGCCGTGAGCAGCTCTCGTCTGGTGGTGTCGTCGAGCCCGTCGACGGTGTCGAGCCGATCCTCGAAGCTGGTGTAGAGCTCGAGCCGCTCCGGCGGGCCGGCGATATCTCCACGAAGCCGGCCGATCGTCATCCTGAGGATGTTGCGGGGCGGGATGTTCCCCATCCCGTGCCGAACCTCGAGGCCCTCGATGAGCTGGGCGACCTGCGTGTCGATCTCGGACAGCCGTGCGATGTAGTCCTCGGCATCGGCGACGGTGTCCATCGGGTGTTCCCCGGTGAGGAAGAGAAGCAGGTTGGCGTTGTAGGAGTTGACGAAGTGATGGACGGGATAGTCGTGGTAGGTGAACTCGTGACCGCGCACGAGCTGATCGAGGTACCACGCGTAGAGATCGTACGAGATCTGCTCCTCGGGTGACAGGGCGGCCCGGTCGTACGTGCCGAGTCGGTCGAGGATCTCGGTCTCGAGCGCCTGGGTCTCCTCCAGATACGCGGGGGACAGGTCGTCGAGCAGGTCGTTGCGCATCCCGTAGTGCTCGGCCTCGCCTGCCGACGTCAGCGCCTCGGGCCGGCGTATCGCCAGGCGGCCGTACGACTCCTCGAGGAAGTCGGCGAACGCCAGGCCGTCGAGGGTGGCAGCGGTGCCGGTGGTCGCCGCCGCGGTGGTGGCCCCGGTCGACGTCGGGACATCGTCCGCGCCCGGAGCGGTCTCCGAGTTGCAGGCACCCGCGATCAACCCGAGCGCCAGAATCGCGACGACGAATCCGCGCTTCATTGGCCTCCGCCGGCGATTGTAGGTTCGCTCAGCCGTGCCTGATCTCCACGGCAGCGGGCTCGCCGGCCGGCTCGAAACCAAGCACGCGCCCGAAGAACGACAGCTCGGACTCGATGGCGTGGACGATCGTGTCCGCATCGCGGAACCCGTGCTGCTCACCCTCGTAGAGCACCAGCGCATGGGGCACGCCCTTGGCGTCGAGGGCATCGGCGATGAGCTGTGCTTGCTCCGGCGGTACGACCGCGTCCTCGAGACCCTGGAACAGGATCACCGGTCGATCGATGCGGTCGACGTGGTGGATCGGTGAGCGTTCTCGCTGGATTTCCCTGGAGCCGACCAGTGAATCCAGGTACCGGGACTCGAACTTGTGGGTGTGGGCGTCGAGCAGCTCGAGGTCGGCGACGCCGTAGTAGCTGGAGCCTGCCGCAAACGTGTCGTGGAACGCCAGCGACGCCAGCGTCGTGAAGCCGCCGGCGCTGCCTCCGGAGATGATGAGGCGATCGGGATCGGCAAGACCGGACGCCGCGAGGTATCGGGCGGCCGCGACGGCGTCCTCGACGTCGACGATGCCCCACGCTCCCTTCAGACGATCGCGAAACGCCCGCCCGTATCCGGTCGATCCCCGGTAGTTGACGTCGACCACCCCGATCCCACGGCTCGTCCAGAAGGCGAAGTCGAGGCTCAGCGCCGGGATGGCGTTGCTCGTCGGGCCGCCGTGGATCTCAACGCGGAGCGGGGGTAGCTCGCCGATCGGTGCTTGATAGTCGGGGTTGGTCGGCGGGTAGAAGTACCCGTGCGCCGGCTCGTCGTCCCCGGAAGGAAAGGTGATCGGCTGGGGATGCGGGACGAAGGCGGCGTCGATGAGATCGGGATTGGCGGCAACGACGGACTCGGTGCCGCGGTCCACGTCGAACTCGACGATGCGAGGCGGTCGCGCCGGGTGGTAGCCGATGAACAGGACCCGGTGATCACCGTCGGTCACCACCGACCGATACGACGTGTAGTCGAGGTCGAGGTGGGTCAGTGCGCCATTCCGGAGGATCCCCAAGCGGTGTTGGCCGTCCTCGTAGTAGGCCGCGACGAGCCGTCCCTCGGAGAGGAACCCGTAGCAGGATTGGCCGAAGACCCACTGGGGGAATCCGGCGTCAACCACTCTCCCGAGCAGCGATTCGCCGTCTCGGTACAGGTTCCACCACCCGGTGGCGTCGGCGGCGTAGAAGAGCCCACCGTCGAGTCCCCACTCGGGTTGCACCACCGACACCCCATGACCGCCTGCGACCACTTCGCGGTCGCCGAGCGACGTTCCGTGGAACGGCGCGGTCCACAGGAGCGTCTCGTCCCAGGGCATGTTCGGATGGTCCCAGGACAACCACGCCAGGCGCCTTCCGTCGGGGCTGACACGGGGCGAGGACACGAAGTCGGGACCGCCGACCAGCACCGCGGGTTCACCGCCGCCGTCGAGGGGAAACGCGACCAGCTCGTTGACAGCCTCGCCGTCCTCGGGGTGGCTCTCCCGTACACAGACCACGAGATCACCGGCCACGACGCCGTCGGCGTACCGGATCGATTGTGGACCGGGAGGTTCCGGCGTGATCGGAACCGGGTCGTCACCCGGATCGAGCCGATACCAACGCTGGTCGGCGAAGTTCGCGAGCGCGACGGTTCCGTCACTGACCAGGTAGGCGCCGCCTCCGTACTCGTGGACCATCGTTCGCACGTTTGCGTCCTCGCCGATGACGTCGGCCACCTCGCCGGTCGATGTCCGTCGCACGAGCACCTGTCGTCCCCCTTCGGACGGTCGGATCTCGAGCCAATACACATCGTTGTCATCGAGCCGGATCTCGGTGAACCCAATCGCCCGGGACAGCACCTGGGCGGCATCGATCGGTGAGGCCCACGACCCGTAGGGAGCAACCGTGACCATGAGTGGAAGCTACCACCCGCTGCTGGTTCAGCCTGGGCCAGGTCTTGACGATCCAGACTCATGGCAGCCGATGCTTCGAGGATCCGATCGCCGTGGCTTCAACTCGTCCCGTCTGCGGTGGGATCGCTCCCCACGACTTCTGCCATCGTCTGGGGTGCCATTGGACTGGTCACCTGGCCGATCGCGGCCCGGTCGCGGCGGAAGAAGGTCCAGGTCCGGTCCTGACGCGAGGCGCCGTCCCATCGTGTACTTTCGGGGGATCGTCGGAAGGGTGAGCCATGCGGATCCAGGCCAACCAGCTCGTCTCCCTCGGGTACGGCAAGTATGTGCGCTCCGATGACGTGGTCGCGGTGGAGGCGATCACCGAGGGCCGCGGCCCCGGCCGCCGTTCCTTGGTGTGGGTCCGCAGTCTGCCCGATCCGCTGGTCGCCTCGCGAGCGGAGGGTTCGATCGTCGACGACCTCGTCACCCCGGCCGACGAGGCGGCCCGCATGAACGCCCAGCGCTCCGTGCTCCAGAAGATGACCCGGGCCCTCAGGGACGCCTCGCCCGGAGTCCGCCGCGTCCTCGACGAGGAGAGCCACGCCGACCTCGACGGCCTCATCGACGAGGCGAGCCGGGTGCTCGGCTGAGCGATGCTCTACGTCGTCGGGACGCTGGATACCAAGGGTGACGAGCTGCGCTTCGTCAGGGATGTGATCGCCGGTGCCGGCCTCGACGTCGCCCTCGTCGACGTGAGCACGAGCGGTCGTGGAGAAGCGGCCGACGTCTCGTCGGAGGACGTTGCGGCGTTCCATCCGGACGGAGCCGGTGCCGTCTTCGTCGACGAGCGGGGCTCCTCGGTTGCCGCGATGGCCGAGGCCCTGGCGCGATTCTTCGAAGGACGCGACGACGTCGAGGGGGTCATCGGACTCGGGGGATCGAGCGGCACGGCGCTCATCTCCCCCGCCCTCCGCACGCTGCCGATCGGCACGCCCAAGGTGATGGTGTCCACGATGGCATCTGGTGAGGTGCGCCCCTACGTGGGTGGGTCCGACATCGCCATGATCTATCCGGTGACCGACATCGCCGGGCTCAATCGCGTGTCCACCGCGGTCCTGGCCAACGCCGCCAACGCCCTGGTGGGGATGGCCACGGGTGAGACGCCTGCCGTCGGGAGGAAGCCGGCGGTGGCCATGACCATGTTCGGCGTCACCATGCCGTGCGTCACACGCGTGCGCCGCTCGCTGGATTCGGACTACGACTGCCTGGTCTTCCACGCCACCGGCTCGGGCGGAGCGGCGATGGAGGCCCTCGTCGATGAGGGGACGATCGCCGCGGTCATCGACGTGACCACCACCGAGGTGGCCGACGAGGTCGTCGGGGGTGTGTTGTCGGCGGGGCCGGGCCGGCTCGACGCCATCGGTCGGACCTCCATCCCGTACGTCGGGAGTTGCGGCGCCCTCGACATGGTCAACTTCGGTCCCCTCGATACGGTCCCCGAGCGATTCAAGGACCGCAATCTCGTCGTCCACAACCCGCAGGTGACGCTGATGCGGACGACGCCGGACGAGGGCGCTGCGATCGGCCGGTGGATCGCCATGAAGCTCAACCGGTGCCGGGGACCCGTACGGTTCCTGCTTCCGACCCGCGGCCTCAGCTCGCTCGATGCCGTCGGAGAGCCCTTCCACGATCCGGAGGCCGACGCCGCCCTCTTCGACTCCATCGAGCGGACGTTCGACGAGACGGCAGGGCGGCGCCTCATTCGGTCGCCACACCACATCAACGACCCGGCGTTCGCCGATGCGCTCCTCGACGCGTTTCACCGGGTGGTCGAAGCCGGAGCCGAAGCGGCGCGTCGGTAGGCTTCGACGCCGTGGCAGAGCTACCACAGGGCGAGGTCACTTTCCTCTTCACCGACGTGGAGGGGAGCACGCGCCTGTGGGAGGAAGCTCCCGACTCGATGATGGACGCGATCCGCCAGCACGACGAAGCCATCGAGGGTGCCGCGCTGGCCCATCGCGGCGTGCCGGTGCGGCCACGCGGTGAGGGAGACAGCCGGTTCGTGGTCTTCCCCGCGGCGCTCGACGCGGTGGCAGCCGCCGCCGACATCCAGCGGCGGCTCGACGCGGTCGACTGGGCGACCCCTGAGCCGCTCCGGGTGCGGGTCTCGGTCCACACCGGCATCGCCGACCTCCAGCTCGGCGACTACTACGGGTCGTCGGTGAACCGCGCCGCCCGTCTGCGCGGCATCGCCCACGGCGGCCAAACCCTGCTGTCGGGAGCGACGTGGCAGCTCGTTCAGGACCACCTCCCGGACGATGTGACCGTCGAAGACCTGGGCGAGCACCGCCTCAAGGACCTCGCCAGACCCGAGCGGGTGTACCAGCTCCACGTCGACGGGCTTCGAGACGACTTCCCACCCCTCGATTCGCTCGACGCCGTCCCCAACAACCTCCCGGTGCAGCTCACCGACTTCGTGGGACGGCCCGAGGTCGAGGAGATCGAGCAGCTGATGAGCGAGACGCGAATGCTCACGGTCCTGGCACCGGGCGGCGCCG
>CAZCBO010000118.1:0-8766 GCA_964496825.1 uncultured Acidimicrobiaceae bacterium | reverse complement strand
CGCAAACGGGAGGCAGAGGGCGTCGACAGCGACTCCGAGCTCAGCGTGGAGGCGTTGAAGGAGATCGTGGCGGAGTTCAAGGACATCGTCCAGCTCTACAGCGGGCGCGAGTTCCCCTCGGAGCCCCGGGTTCAACTGGAGATGGCGATCGAGGCAGTCTTCAAGTCCTGGAACGGCAAACGTGCCGTCGACTACCGCAACGCCGCCGGGATCCCCCACGACCTCGGAACCGGTGTCAACGTCCAGATGATGGTCTTCGGCAATCGGGGCAACGACTCGGCCACCGGCGTTGCCATGTCCCGCAACGCCACGACGGGCGAACACCAGCTCGAGGGCGACTATCTGGTCAACGCACAGGGCGAGGACGTGGTCGCGGGCATCCGCGCCACCCAGCCGATCGAGCGTCTCGCCGATGACATGCCAGAGGTGTTCGGCGAGTTCGAGGACATCGCCGCCACCCTCGAGCGCCATTACCGCGAGATGCAGGACATGGAGTTCACCATCGAACGCGGAAAGCTCTGGCTGCTCCAGACGCGCGACGGCAAGCGAACGGCTCAGGCCGCGGTGCGAATCGCCGTGGAGATGGCCGAAGAGGGTCTGATCTCCCGCGATGAGGCACTCTGCCGGGTGCAGCCCGAGCACGTCGAGTTCTTCATGCACGACCAGCTCACCGACGAGGCGAAGCGCGATGCCCTCGCAGCCAACCAGCTCGTCGGCACGGGCCTCAACGTGTCGCCGGGTGCTGCGGTCGGCATGGTCGCCTTCGATGCCGATCTCGCAGAGCGATGGGCCGACGAGGGCAAGCCGGTGATCCTCGCCCGCCCCGAGACCCGCCCCGACGACGTTCACGGCATGCTGGCCGCCGGGGGCGTCGTCACCTCGCGCGGCGGGCGCACCAGCCACGCCGCGCTCGTCGCGCGCCAGTTCGGGAAGCCGGCGGTGGTCGGTGCCACCGGCCTCTCGATCGACCTCAACGATCGAACGCTCACCGCCGCCGGCCGGGTCCTGCCCGAGGGCGAATGGCTGTCGATCGACGGGACCACCGGTGAGATCTTCGAGGGAAGGCTCGACACCAGGGTGCCCGACCTGGAGGACCCGTGGTTGACCACGCTGCTGGGATGGGCCGACGAGGCGAGGATGCTCGACGTGTGGGCCAATGCCGACTACCCGATCGATGCCGAGCGAGCCCGCCGCAACGGAGCCAGCGGGATCGGGCTGTGCCGTACGGAGCACATGTTCTTCGAGAGCAGCCGGCTCCCCACCGTGCACAAGATGATCAGTGCCGAAACCCGGGCGGAGCGCCAGGAGGCCCTCGACGCCCTGCTCCCCCTGCAACGGGAGGACTTCGCCGGGCTGTTCCGGGCGATGGACGGCTATCCGGTCATCATCCGGCTCATCGACCCGCCACTCCATGAGTTCCTTCCCAGCTACGACGAACTGGTCGAGCGTCTCGCCGACCTGAAGCTGCGACTCAGGAACGCTGCGGGAATGCACGACATCGATGACCTGCTCGACCAGATCGGCGAGGACGAGCGCATGCTCGCCAGGGTCGCGGCCCTCCGCGAGCAGAACCCGATGCTCGGCTTCCGGGGGGTCCGCCTCGGCATCATGCGGCCGGCATTGACCCGGATGCAGGTTCGCGCCATCTTCGAGGCCGCCTGTGCGGTGACGAGGGAGGGAGTCGACGTCCATCCCGAGGTGATGATCCCGCTGACCAGCCACGTCGCCGAGCTCGAGCGGCAGCGCTCCGTGCTCGAGGAGGAGGCCAAGGCGGTCATGCGCGAACAGGGGATGACGATCCGCTACAAGTTCGGGACGATGATCGAGACGCCCCGTGCGGCGCTGACCGCCGATGAGATCGCCGAGCATGCCGAGTTCATCTCCTTCGGCACCAACGACCTCACCCAGCTGACCTTCGGCATCAGCAGAGACGATGCCGAGGGCGGGTTCTTGGTCGACTACTTGGCCCAGGGGATCCTCGAGGACAATCCGTTCGCCACGATCGACCGCAACGGTGTGGGGCAGCTGATGGGGCTGGCCCTCGAGAAGAGCCGGTCGACCGATCCGGAGATCGAAACCGGGATCTGCGGCGAGCACGGCGGCGATCCCGCGTCGATCGCCTTCTGCCACCAGCTCGGCTTGGACTACGTCAGCTGCTCGCCGTTCCGGGTCCCCATCGCCCGGCTCGCTGCAGCACAGGCTGCGATCTACGCGACGGCCGAGGACGCCGACGAGGAAGCCGCCTGACAACGGATCCGGTCAGGATTCGCTGAGCCGGCCGCCGATGGTGAGAACGACGGCACCGAGCAGCCCACCCGCGGCCGCATAGAGCCCGGCCCCCACCGCCGCATACAGCACGACCGAATCGGTGTTGCCCGACTCGAGCATCAGGCTCTCGGCGACGGCGGCGATGATGGCGAGGATCCAGGATGCCCACCACAGGTCCGAGGTGGTGAGGCGAGGCCGCTCCATCCATGCTTCCCCGATCGGCGGCGGACCGTTGTCGGGATGGGAGACACGGTCGACCTCGTTCATGACGAGCTTGGGGATGACGAAGTTGGCGAGCGGTATGAACCACCCTCCGACGGTCCAACCGCTGCTCCACCTCGTCCGGATGGGGCCCCGCGATGCGGCGGCCTTGTAGGCCTGGTTGAACCACACCAGGAAGAGGATCCCCGAGACCAGCACTCCGAGCGAGGCCAGCAGCCACACCCCGTCGGCGGCCGCCGACGAGCTGTATTCCTCGACCGTGGCCAGCGGGTCATCGAGATAGTCGGCGTACTCGTTGCCAGCGACGAGATACAGCAGGGCCGTCAGCCCAAAGGCAGCGGCGGTGGCAAAGATGAACCCCGCCACCGTCTTGGTGAACCCGCCGCCCACGTACTTGAGGCGCTGCTCCCATGGGGCCGGCGCGTACGTCTGCTCGACCGGATCGGCCGTCCCGATCGGCGCAACGGCCTGCGTCGTCGGAGCGACCCGGCGAAACTCGTAATCGTTGTCCGGTCGGAACTCGATCGGCTTGACGTTGCCGCGGTGACGCTGGATCTGGTAGGCACCGAGCCCGTCGGCCCCGATCGTCATGTCCTCGATCCGGGTCGCCGGCAACATCGAGTGCCTGCCGTCGCCGATGGCCAGCATGCGGTTTGCCGACTCCCAGCGGACGATTACCCGCCGCCACGCCGGCTCGTGGGCGAATCGACCGTCGCCGAGGAACTCGACGACGTCACGCGGTTTCAGCGACATCGGAGGCACCGGCTCTCCCGTGGTCGGTGCGGCGGCAGGTGTCGTCGGCTGGGACCACTGCTCCGGCGCGCCGGCCGGCGTCAGCGGGTAGCCACAGTTGGGACACGAGGAAGCCTGGTCGGACACCTGATGACCGCACTCGGGACATTCGATCAACGCCATCGTCTACTGCTCCGGGCCGACTGTGCTCGATTGTATCGACCGGCCTCTGTGCCCTCCTGACACATTCCCTCGAGGCAATAGGCTCGCAGCCATGCCCGAGCTGCCAGAGGTCGAAACCACCCGCCGCCTGATTCACCCGCTCGTGGTCGGGAGAACGATCACGTCGGTGAGGGTGACGAGGGATCGCATGCTCCGTCGCCAGGAACGCCCACCGGACTTCGCCGATCGGCTGGTGGGGAGACGCATCCTGGGCACCGCCCGGCACGGCAAACGCCTCCAGATCCTGCTCGACGGCGATCTGGTATGGGTGGTGCACCTCGGCATGTCGGGCCGGCTGACGGTTGCGGACGCCGGTTCGGCGGTGGCACCGCACACCCACGTCCGTGTCGGCCTCGACGACGGATCCGAGGTGCGGTTCACCGACCCCAGGACCTTCGGCTACACCATCGTCGCCACACAGGACGAGCTCGACGAACTCTCGCCGCACGGTCCGGATGCCTGGACGGAGGCTCCCACGGTCGAAACGCTCGCTGGCCGCCTGGAAGGTCGAACCGCGCCGATCAAGGCACTGCTCCTCGACCAGAACCTGGTCGCCGGGATCGGCAACATCTACGCCGATGAGGCCCTGTTCGCCGCCGGCATCGACCCCCATCGCCAAGGTGGATCGCTCAGCACCGACGAGGTCGAAGACCTGTTGGCGGCCATCCGGAGCGTCTTGGGCGCCGGCATCGATGCCGGCGGCACCACCCTCGAAGACCTCGCCTACCTCCTCCCCGACGGCCGCGCCGGGGAGTTCACCGCCGAGATCGCCGTGTACGGGCGTGAGGACGAGCCGTGCCCCCGCTGCGGCGACACCGTCCGCCGCAGTGTCCTCCGGGGGCGAAGCACCTTCTGGTCCCCAGGGTGTCAGCGGTGACCTTCGTTCTTGCGTAGCCACAGCCCGTATACGGGCTGTGGCTACGCAAGAATGGGGCCGTGGCACGGCTCACCGCAAAGGAACGCGCCCAGCTCCCCGACAGCGCCTTCGCCTACATCGATTCGAAGGGCGATCGCCGGCTGCCCATCAACGACGAGTCGCACGTCCGGAACGCCCTCGCCCGGTTCGAGCAGGTCAAGTTCGAGGACGACGCCGCCAGGGAGCGAGCAAGGACCCGGCTCCTCAACGCCGCCAAGCACTACGGGATCGTCCCGGTGGGCTTCATCACCGGCCAGCTCGAGTCGGAGCGGCGCAAGACACCGCCCCAGGACCATCTCCCATCGGGCACGGTGACGTTGCTGTTCACCGACATCGAAGGCTCCACCGGCCTTGTCGACCGCCTCGGAGGCCGGTACGCGGAAGTGCTCGATGGAGTGAACGACCTGATCGGGAATGCCGTGGCCGGCGCCGGCGGCCGCGAGGTAGAGGTGCGCGCCGACGAGTACTTCGCGGTGTTCGAGGAGGTCGAGCCTGCGATCGAAGCGGCGCTGGTCTTCCAGCGTGCGCTCGGCGAGCGGTCCTGGCCGGAGGACGTCGAGGTACGCGTTCGCACCGGCATCCACACCGGTGAGATCACCTTCACCGGCTCCGGCTACATCGGCCTGCCCGTCCACGAGGCGTCCCGGCTCTGCGCCTCCGCCCACGGAGGCCAGATCCTCGTCACCGGTGCGACGCTGGAATCGGCTGAAAGCGCCGAGCTCGGCATCGAGTTCGTCGAGCTGGGGCCGCACCACCTGCGCGGGTTGCCCGCGGCCACCGAGGTCTACCAGGTCGCGGCGGCCGGCCTGGCCAGCGGGTTTCCGCCGCTGCGAGCGTCCTAGCCCTCGACCGTGACCTTCAGCTCCTGCAGCTCACGCTTGAGCGGGTTCCTCAGGAGCGGACCCTTGAACGGCGACAGCAAGGCGCCGGCCGCCTTCGCCCACCCGGCCGTCGGGACGAACCCGATCGAGAAGGTGACTTCGGTCCGATCTCCCTGTGGTGTCAGTGTGATCGATTCCTCGAAGTTCCAGGCCTTCTCTTCGGCACCGACTTCGATGGCGCGTCCCTCCTCGAGACGCGTCACCGTTGCCCGTGCCGGGCGGCCGCGATACCGGTACTCCAGTTCGGTGCCGACGGCGAGCTCGCCGTCTAGTTGGAAATCCGAGACGTCCGCGAGCCACTCAGGCCATCGACGGACATCGCCGACGAGCGCCCAGACCTCGCTCGCCGGACGGTCGATCGTGATCGACTCGGTTGCCTCCATCGTCAGCCGGCTGCGAGCTTGCCGAAGAAGTCGTTGATCGCCTGCGTGTCCTCGGCGAAGGCCCAGCGCTCGGTGATCTTGCCGTCCTCGATGTGCATGATCTCGGCCGTGCGGTACTTGAACTCCTCGTCTCCTACCTTCACGGTCGCTTCCAGCAGACCGACCGTGTGGTCGTCGTTGGCCACGACATCGTGGACCTCGACGCTGAAGTCGACGCCTTCGTATTCCTTCATCGCCTCGACGAGCGCCGCCTTGCCTTCGATCGGAGGAAGCCCGATCTGGTGATAGACGATGTCGTCGGCGACGAAGTCGGCGAGCCTTTCGGCCTCGCCGGCCGCCATGAACTCCATTGCCTCGCGGAACATCGCGGCGTTCGGATGCTCGTCCATCATTGCTCCTTTCGCTTGAACCAGCTCTTGATCGTCGCCCACAGCGACGAGAAGAACAGGGACAACCCCTTGACCTCCGCCGCCTGGATCTCGTGGGCGGCCTCAGGCGTCTCGGCGACGAGCTTGGCCTCGATGCAGTGGGCGAACTCGTCGATGAGGCGGGTCGACATCTCCTGAAGGATCGAGGACCGGCCGAACTGGGCCACGGGTCCGGACAGCGTGATGTCGGCGTCGATCGTCACGTGACTGCCGCCGTTCTTCTCGGCGATCGCATAGGCGACCTCGACGAGGCCGACGCTTCCTCCGCCCCTGTCGACGCCCTTCCCGGACACCTTGCCGGTCATCGTGTCGTGGTCGTTCTCGACCGTGCACTGCCCGAAGAAGTTCGTACTCATCGGACCCAGCTTCGCCTCCACACTCCCCTCGAAGACGCCATCGCCTCTGTCATCGGTGAGCTCGGCACCCGGCAGACAGCGCGAGAGCTCGGGGACATTGCAGAACAGCGCCCACACCTGCTCGGGCGTTCGATCGACGATGAATTCCTCGGTGATGTTCACGACTTCTCTCCAACGGACACGAAACGCTCCGGGTCGGCCTCGAAGCTGTGCTGACAGCCGGGGGCGCAGAAATAGTAGGTCTCCCCTTCGAGGTCGGTGACGAAGCGGGCGTCGGCGATGGTGACGGTCATGCCGCACACGGGATCGATGGCGGTGGCCGCCGCGGTCTCGGCCCCGACGCCCGGTGCGCCGGACAACCCGCCCGAGGTGCGGATGGCCACGAGCTCGGCGAGCACCGCGACGGCGATCTCCGAGTGCTGGATCGGTCCGAGGTCCACCCCGGCCGGGGTGTGGATGCGCCGGAGCTCACCGTCGTCGTGCCCCCGGTCGCGCAGGTACCCGAGGACGGTCTCTCCCCGCTTGTCGGAGGCCACCAGGCCGATATAGCCGGCGTCGGTGGCGAGGGCGGCCTCGAGCGCCGGCTCGTCGTAGTGGCCCTGGGTGGCGACGACGACCGCGGTGGTCTCGTCGATCCCGACGTCGCCGAGCTCGTCGACCGAATCGACGACGGTGGCGCGCCAGTCCATGGCATCGATGAGCTTTGCGAGCTGACCGACGGCCGGCGAACGGCCGACGACGACGACGTGGGGTTGGGGAAGCACGGGTTCCATGAACACCTCCATCGCTCCCTCCGAGGAGCAGGCGATCGGTACCGACACCACACGGTCGCGGGTGTGCCCGTCCAGTTCCTCAGCTGGTCCGAGATACATCAGCAGCGGAGCGCCGTCCTTGAGCACCCGCCGCGCCTCGGCGACGACCGCCGGCTGGGCGCACGCCCCGCCGATCCAGCCGTGCATGGTGCCGTCGGGCTCGATGAGGGCCGTCCCCCCCTGCTTGCCGGACGATGGTCCGCGCGACCACACGACCGTCGCCACCACGTAGGGGCGGTGGCGACGGTGCAGGTCGGCGGCGAGCTCGAGGAGCTCCCGATTCACCCGCCGGCCTCCTGGAGGGCCTTCCAGACCCGGTCGGGGAGCACCGGCATGTCGATGTTGGTGACCCCGAGCGGCCAGAGTGCGTCGATGACGGCATTGACATAGGCCGCGGGCGAGCCGACCGTGGCCGACTCCCCGACGCCCTTGGCTCCGATCGGATGGTGTGGCGACGGTGTCACCGTCTCTCCGAGCTCGAAGCGCGGGGTTTCCCAGGCCGTCGGGATCAGGTAGTTGTCGAAGTGGGCCCCGATGCAGTTGCCGTGCTCGTCGAAGGTGATCCATTGCATGTTCGACATGGCGAAGCCCTCGGCGAGGCCGCCGTGGAGCTGCCCCTCGACGATCATCGGATTGATCCGCACCCCACAGTCGTCGACTGCAACCATCCGGAGCACCTTCCACTGGCCGGTGCCCTGATCGATCTCCACCGCCACGATGTACGTGCCGAACGGGTAGGTCATGTTCGGCGGGTCGTAGTAGTGGACGCCCTCGAGCCCGGCCTCCATTCCCTGCGGATGGTTGGTGTACGCGGCGAACGCCACGTCCTGGATCGTCACGGACGACTCCGGCGACCCCTTCACCGAGTAGGTGCCGTTGGCGAACTCGATGTCGTCTGCCGACGCTTCGAGCAGGTGGGCGGCGATCTCCTTTCCCTTCTCTGCCAGCTTCCGCGACACCATCGAGGTGGCGGCGCCTGCGGTGGGGGTCGACCGCGACGCGTAGGTCCCAAGGCCGTAGGGCGTGTTGTCGGTATCTCCCTCGACGACCTTCACGTCCGAGGCCGGGATGCCCAGCTCCTCGGCCACGATCTGGGCGAAGGTGGTCTCGTGCCCCTGTCCCTGGGCCCGGGTGCCGATCTTCAGAATCGCCTTTCCGGTCGGGTGGACGCGCAGCTCGGCCGAGTCGAACATCTTCAACCCGAGGATGTCGAAGTCGGCCGACGGCCCGGCGCCGAGGACATCGGTGAACGAGGCCATGCCGATACCGATCAGCCGTCCCTCCTCCCTGGCCTTGGCCTGTTCGGCACGCAGCTCGTCGTATCCCACCATGTCCATCGCCAGGCGCATCGCCTTCTCGTAATCCCCTGAGTCGTAGACGAACCCCGTCGCCGACTCGTAGGGGAACTGGTCCGGCTGGATGAAGTTCATCGCCCGGAACTCGGCGGGCTCGATCCCCAACTCGTAGGCGGCGTTCTGCACCAGGCGCTCGATCAGGTACGAGGCCTCGGTGACCCGGAACGAGCACCGGTAGGCGATCCCGCCGG
>CAZCBO010000117.1:0-8769 GCA_964496825.1 uncultured Acidimicrobiaceae bacterium | reverse complement strand
GCAGCACGAACTGGACCTGCTTCCCGAAGACCGGGGTGAAGCCCATCATCTCGGTACCGACGGTCACGGCCCAGACCGCCAGCTGGTCCCACGGCAGCAGGTAGCCGGTGAAGCTCAGCAGCAGGGTCAGGGTCAGCAGGATGACGCCGACCACCCAGTTGAACTCCCGCGGCGGCTTGTAGGCGCCGTGGTAGAAGACCCGCGCCATGTGCAGGAACACGGTCAGCACCATCAGGTGGGCGCCCCACCGGTGCATGTTTCGTACCAGCTGGCCGAAGGCGACGTCGGTGGCAAGGGCCTGGATGTCGAAGTAGGCCTGGGGTGAGGTGGGCCGGTAGTAGAACATCAGGAAGATGCCGGTGATCGTCAGCACGACGAAGAGGAAGAACGACAGCCCACCCAGACACAGGGTGTAGGAGAGGCGCACCCCGTGCCGCTTCACCTTCACCGGGTGGAGGTGATAGAGCACGTTGTTCATCACCACGTACGAGCGGTTGCGGGGCGAGTCCGAGTAACCGGCACGGAACGGCGATCCCGGCCGGAAGATCGACTCCCACACCTGGCTCTCCTGAATGGCGTTGCCCACGCTCGCCAGCACGCTGCCGATGCTTCGGCCTCCGTCGCCGTTGCCGTTCGCCACCTCGTCTCCTACTTCTCGTACCGCACGCCGTAGGCGTACCCGTTCTTGAAATCGCGCTGCCCGGTGTCGAGCTCCCACGGGGCGTTGGAGAACTCCAGCGCCTGCTCGGCGAGCGAGCCCGAGAACTTGCCAAGGCTGATCACGCCGGTGGGGCACCGGTCGACGCAGAGGGCACAGCGGGTGCACTCCTCCTCGTCGACGATGAACACGCCCTGGTTCTCTGCAGTCTCCGCCGGGTTGTCGACGTTGCTCCCCTCCGAGATGACGTCGACGGAGAGGTAGTGGATGCACTTCCACGGGCAGATGTCCACGCAGCCCTCGCAGAGAATGCATTCGGCCTGGTCGATGTGGAGGAACTGCTTCGGCTTGACGGCCGTGGTCAGGTAGTCGCCATCGACGGCCGTGAGCTGGTAGTCGTCGCGCAGCGGCGGGATCTCGAACCAGACATCGCTCTTTGCCATCAGTGATCCACCCGGATGGGCCGGCCGTACTCGGAAATGCGGGTCGGCGGCGGCTCCGCCTTCTTCTTGTGATAGTTCTGCCACACGACCATGACCACGGCGATCACGATCAGGTTTGTGGCGGCGTAGCCGCCCACGATCATGTCCTTGAGGGTCTGGTAGGAGATCGACACGTCGTTGTTGAGGACCAGCGCAGGCGGGATCGTGATGAAGATCCTCTGTGAGGTCCACTCGAGTTCGCTCTGGGCCAGGGTGAGCATCTGGTTGGGGATCACGCCGAAGATGACCACCATGAGCCCGGTGAACAGCGCCGCACCGAAGCCGGCCCGTGCCCAGGTCAGCGGCCGGTCGTAGACGAAGGCCAGCGCCGCCCCTGCGAGAACCAGGATCACCCCGTTGAGTGCGATGAACTGGGCGGCCGTCGTCCAGAACCAGCCCCGGGGGATGTACGTCCACAGCTCGTTGCCGAACTCGTCGATTTCGGGAAGCTCGGTGAGGTGGACGAGCCATGAGAAGAACAGGGCGGTGATGATGCCGAGAACGATGAGTCCCAGCCCGATACCTAGCTTCAGTGAGTCGCTCAGCCCGTCCTCCTCGTGATCGGGGCGATTCTATGCCCACGATTCGCGGTGCGGAAACTACTGAGTCGCGAGCCGCGAGTCGCGAGTCGTCGGCGGGCGCCGACGACCGGCGACTGACGACTCATGACTCGCGACTCGCCCGGCTAGGCTTCCGCCCGCCGCGAGACCGAGTGATGTGGAGGGCAGCGGCAGGTGACCGCCGACATCGAAACAGCTGAAGCGTCGAGCCCGCCGCAAGAAGACGCCTCGGGTCGGCGGGTCGTCAGGGCCCACCTGACCGTCGCCGTGGTGTTCTTCCTCGTCTCGGTCACCGGGGCCGCCCTGGCAGCGCTTCAGCTGGCCGGTCCCGGCCTCCTCGGTGGCATCGAGTGGGTCTCCTACGGCCGGCTCACGCCGATGGTGATCAGCACCTTCCTCTTCGGATGGCTCACCGTCGGGTTCCTCGGCGCGATCTACTACGTACTCCCCAGGGTCGCCGGTGCACCGCTGCGCCATGGTGCGACCGCCCTGGCCTCTCTTCTCGCCATCACCATCGGGATGATCGCCGGTACCGTCGGCATCGCTATCGGCCACACCGAGGGCCGGCCGTACCTCGAGATGCCGCTGTACGCCGATGCCTTCGTCGTGCTCGGCCTCGTGCTCGCCGCCGTCGCCGCCACCGGCAACGTGACGTCGAGCCGCCACCGGATGGTGCCCTCCCAGTGGTACATGCTCGGGGCAACCTGGTGGGCGGTGCTCGCCTACATCGTCGGCAACGTTCCGGCCCTCTACGGGTTCACCAGCTCGATGCAGACGGCCTTCTTCCGCGCCGCCATCATCGGGTTCTGGTTCGTCGCCGCCGGGGTCGGCCTCATCTACTACCTCGTCCCGAGGATCGTGGGCACCGATCCGATGATGTCCTCATCGCTGTCGGCCCTCGGGTTTTGGTCCCTCGCCGTCGTGTGGGGAGGCACCGCTCCGGTGATGTACATCTACGGGCCCGGCCCGGGCTGGTACGAAACGCTCGGGGTGGCCTTCGCCATCGGCCTGTTCGTTCCGGTGTTCATCATCGTTGCCGACTTCTTCGTCGCGGTGCGCGGTCAGTGGAGCGTCGTCGTCGACCGGGGCGCCCTCTCGTTCGTGATGGCCGGTGCTTTCCTCTTGCTGCTCATCCCGGCCCAGACACTGTTCCAGGCGCTGCGGACCTCGAGTGCGGTGGTGCAGTTCACCGAGTGGATCCCCGCCGGTGACACGCTGGTGTTTTTCGGGGCGCTCTCGATGTGGCTCTTCGCCTTCGCCTACCAGAGGAAGGGGAGCGGCGCAGCCGAGACGAGGACCGCCGCCTGGCACTTCTGGATCACCCTGGTCGGGCTGGCCCTGATGCTGGCCGCGATGTGGATGGGCGGTGTCGCCACCGGGTTCACCTGGGCGGCCGGCGTCAACTCCGACGCGTTCACCTCGTTCGGCGAGGGCTGGATGGCCATCGACGACGCCCTCGATCCATATCTCGTGATCCGTGCGGCGGGCGCCGTGGTCTACGCCCTGGCCCAATTGCTGTTCGTGTTCGCCATGGTCAGGAGCTACCAGGAGGTCTCGGTCCCCACCCTCGATGCGGCGCCGCTCGACCTCGAGATCGCCGGCGAGCCGGGCGCACCGTCTTGGAACAGCCTGCGCTACGGCGCAGTCGGGCTCTTCGCCATGGCCTTTCTGTTCACCCTCCTCTTCCCCGCGCTCGACCCTTCCCTGGACGACGCGACGATCCTCGCCGACCGGTCCCGCGTATACCCGGAGGGCTCGCCGGTCGCCGTCGGACGCACCATCTACATCGACGAAGGGTGCTACTACTGCCACACCCAGCAGGTCCGCGCCGTCATCACCGATGTCGGGCTCGGCCCGGTCAGCGAAGCAGGCGACTACGCCCACGAGGCGCCCGCGTTGCTCGGCTACGAGCGCCTCGGCCCGGATCTGATGCACATCGGCAGCCGTTACACGAATGCGGGTGTGCTCGAGGCAGTGCTCGCCGATCCTCGCGGGGCGCGGGAGTGGTCCAACATGCCTTCGTACGACTATCTCTCGGAAGCCGAGCTCGACGCCCTCGCCGAGTACCTCTTCTCGTTGAAGTGATGCCATGACCTACGACAGGATCGAAGAGAACACCGGCGTGCCGGCCGACATCCTCGAGCGGTCCGGAAAGGCACGCGCCGAGGCCGATGGGAAGACGGAGGCCGAGGTCATCGGCGACTGGGCCGGCGTCGAGGTGCCGGCGGAGGCCGCTCCTGCCGAGGCGGCACCGACGGAGGCACCTGCCGCTGCCGCTGAGGCATTGCCACCGGTCGAGTCGCTCAGCGGTGAGGCGTTGCTGGCCGCGGCGGCAGAGGCGAAGGGCATCCCGTTGTCGCTGGTCGAGCGATCGGCCCAGGCTCGTGCCGACGCCGACGGTGTACCGGTCGAGCAGGTGATGCGCGAGTGGGTGGTGGAAGCGGGGCTCGCCGCGGCGGGCGCGGCGCCTCGTCCCGAACCCGCGCCGCCGACACCGGAGCCGGCCCCGGCTCAGCCCCCGGAGGCCGCACCCTCCGCGCCGCCTCCCGCCGAGCCGGAGGAGCTCGGTGTCGAGGTGCTGGCCCCGGTGGCCCCCGCCGAAGGGGAAGCCGCCGTACCGGAGCCCGAACCCGCACCGATTCGCCCGGGCCGCTACCCCGCGTGGCTGGCCGCCTCACTGGTCGTCATCCCACTCGTGGCGGTGCTCTATGTGTTGATCGTTCCCAATCAGCCCAGCTGCGGCAGCGCCGGCCAGGTGGGGGTCGATCCGGCGACCGGGCTCCACGCCAACTGTGACGGCTCGCCCTACGGCGAGCGAGGGGCGGGCAACGTCCTGGCGGGCGGTGAGATCTTCGCCGCTTCGTGCGCGGTGTGCCACGGGGACGCCGGCCAGGGCACCGGCGCCGGCCCGGCGATGGCCGGCGGTGCGGTGCTCGAGACCTTCCCGGAGGGTTCGTGCGCTACCCACATCGAGTGGGTGAGCCTCGGATCGTTGGGCTGGCCGGACCAAACGTATGGGGCACAGGGCAAACCGGTTCAAGGTTTCGGCGTCATGCCACCCTTCGCCGCCACGCTGAGCGAGGAGGAGATCGCCCAGGTGGCCCTGTACGAGCGGGTGGCATTCGGCGGTGAGGACGAGGCGGTCGGAGAAACCGACTGCGGCTTCGCCGAGGGGGAGTCGGGGGGAGGGGCCTGAGGAGGGCGCTGAACGATGACGGGTGCCACGAGCCTCGAGCCGTTCAGCTGCTTGCGAACGATCCCTGACGATCACGGAGGCCCGCCGGTGGATTGCCCGGCACCCTCCTAGCCTTCCCTCCATGAACCCACAGGTCCTCGTGGTCGGGGGCGGTCCATCAGGTGCGGCGGCGGCGTACTGGCTCGCCAACGACGGCGTCGATGTGCTCCTCGTCGAGAAGAAGACCTTTCCCCGTGACAAGGCCTGTGGCGACGGGCTCACGCCGCGCGCCGTCCGTCAGCTCGTGGACATGGGATTCGACTTCGGCGACGACGTCCATCGCATCGTCGGGCTGCGGTCCTACGCCGGCGATGTCGTGCTGGAGATGCCCTGGCCGGAGCATTCGGTCTACCCGAACTGGGGAGCGACGCTGCGCCGATCCGAGCTCGACGGCAGGGTGGCCGGGCTCGCCGAGACCCGGGGTGCCAAGGTGCTCCAGGGGGTCGAGGCGAAGGCCGTCGTCGACGATGGCGAACTCATCGCGGTCGACCTGCATCGTGACAACGGCGATGCCCCCGAGCGCGTGGTGCCTCACTACATAGTGATCGCCGACGGTTCGCTTTCGCGGTTCGGGCGCGAGCTGGGCACCGAGCGACGTCGCGACTTCCCGTTCGGCCTGGCGGTGCGCGGATACTGGGAGAGCCCCAATGCCGACGACGGCTACATCGAGAGCCAGCTCGACATCCGCGACGCCCGGGGCCGCTCGATGCCGGGCTACGGCTGGGTGTTCCCGCTCGGTGACGGCACGGTCAACATTGGTGCCGGCCTGGTGTCGACGTTCAAAGGGTGGAAGGACGTCAACACGAGCGACGTCCTCGAGGCGTATCTCGCCGAGCTGCCCGACCACTGGCGGATCGACGGTGATCCGCTGGCCAAGCCGATCGGCGGCAAGCTCCCGATGTCGTTCTCGGTCGGCCCGAAGGCGGGCCGCAACTGGGTCGTCGTCGGCGATGCGGCCGGATCGGTGAACCCGTTCAACGGTGAGGGCATCGACTACGGCTACGAGACGGGCCGCCTCGCCGCCGGCGTGATCGCCGAGGCCCTTGGCGCCGGCGACCCGGCGATCCTGGCCGGTTACGACCGGGTCCTGATCGATGAATACGCCGCCTACCACCGCGTGGCACGCATCTTCCTCGAGGCGATCGGCAACCCGGCGGTCATGCGGACACTCGTCACCGTCGGCATGCGATCCCGCCCGCTCATGGAGTGGGTTCTCAAGGTGATGGCCAACCTCCTCGAACCCGAGGAGAAGGGCATGGCCGAGAAGGTCTACACCGCCATCGAACGCGCCGTCGACCTCCCCGGCGTCCGCAACTACAAGGCGTAGCGCGACTGCGAACCCAGGGCTCAGGGCCGCGCCAGGCGCGGCTGCCAGCCCACAGAACGGTTCGGTAACGTCAAGGGATGACCGCCTCCGAAACGCCGGCCATGGCGAGGCGCCTCGCCGCCATCGCCGTCTTCGACGTCGTCGGCTACTCGCGGATGATGGCCGAGGACGAGGAGGCGACGTACGCCGCCTTCAAGGCCCACCGGAACGCCATCGATCCCATCCTGCTCAACCACGCCGGCCGCGTCGTGAAGGAGACGGGAGACGGCCTGCTCGTCGAAGTGCCCTCGGCGGTGGAGGCCGTTCAGGCTGCCATCGAAGTCCAGCAGTTGATGGCCGAGCGCAATGCATCCGCTCCCGAAGGGCGCCGGATGCAGCTTCGGGTGGGCATCAATCTTGGCGATGTCATCGTCGACGCCGACGGCGACGTGCACGGCGACGGGGTGAACGTCGCGACGCGCCTCGAGGGAGAGGCGGATCCCGGTGGCATCTGCATTTCCGACGTCGTGCACAGCCAGATCGTCGGAAGGGTCGACGTGGCGTTCGAGGACGCCGGACCGATCGAGGTGAAGAACATCCCGGCACCGGTCCATGTCTGGAAGGCCTCGATCGACGCCGCAGCACGGTCCACGCCCCGAGCCGAACGCATCGGCTACACCGCCAGTGTTGCGGTGATGCCCTTCGACGACATGGGTGCTGGTGACGCCTACTTCGCCGACGGCATCACCGAGGATCTGATCACCGCTTTGTCCCGCCATATCGAGCTGCGGGTGATCTCGAGGAACTCGACGTTCGCCTTCCGGGACCGCGTCGGCGATATCCGCTCCGTCGCCAGGGAGCTCGACGCCACCCATGTCGTCGAGGGCAGCGTTCGCCGAGCCGGGAACCGGGTGCGCGTCACTGCACAGCTGATCGAGGCCGAGACCGGCCATCACCTCTGGGCGGAGCGCTACGACCGCGACCTCGCCGACGTCTTCGAGGTCCAGGACGAGATCGTCACCGAGATCGCCACCCACATCCACCCCACCATCGAACGCGCGGAGGCAGAGAAGCGCGCCACGATCGACCCCGCCGATCTCGGCGCCTGGGACCTGCTGCTCCGGTCCCGCGCCGAGTACAGCAGGAACACCCAGGAGGGATGCGAAGAGGCCATTCGCCTTGCCGAGCTCGCCATCGAGCGGGATCCGTCCTTCGCCCTGGCGCACTCCACCCTCGCCTGGTACTGGGTGACTGCGTTCTTCAATCGCTGGCACATCGGGGACCTGAGGGCCGACGGCGAGATCGCCCGGCACGCGCACCGGGCCTACGAGCTCGACCCCCGGGACGCCCGGGCCACGTCGATCGAAGCGCTCGCCTTCGCCTATGTCGACGAATGGGACAAGGCGGAGGAGCTGATGAAGCGAGCGGTGACCCTGGCACCGTACGAGCCCTACACGCTGTTGAGCGCCGGCGGTCTGGCCTACTGGACTGGCCATTCCGACCGTGCCATCGAGTATCTGACCAGTGGCTGGCAGCTCGCCCAGCACGAGCCGTGGCGGTACCACCTCGCCACCAACCTGACGTTTGCGCACTACATGGCAGGCCGGTACGAGGCGGCGGCGGCCTGGGTGGAGCGGGGGCTCGAAGCGGCGGACTACCTGCAGATCAGAGCGATCGCCGCCGCAACCTACGCCCAGCTGGGACGCATGGACGAAGCGAAGCGACATCTCGCCCACGTGACGAGAGACCGCCCGAACCAGACCGCCACCGAGTTCCTCGAGAAGAACACCTTCAAACGCCGCGAGGACATCGACCACTGGAAGGACGGCCTGGTCAAGGCGGGGATGCCGGCTTGACCGCGAACCCGGGGTTCAGGAGCGTCCGTTGCAGCGAGCCCGCAGCATGGTCGCCCTGGTGTCCCCCCTAGACTCCGCGCCGAGCATGGACACCTCTGCGTACCTTCCGATCGCCCTGATGACGATGCTCGGCGTCGGCTTTGCCGTAGCGGCCCTGTGGGTCTCATCGAAGCTCGCCCCGAACCACCCCACGCCGGAGAAGGTAGCCCCCTACGAGAGCGGGATCGTGCCGATCCACGAGCCGGTGCAGCGTTTCCCGGTCAAGTTCTATCTCGTCGCGATGCTCTTCGTCATCTTCGACGTCGAGATCGTCTTCCTCTTTGCCTGGGCGGTCCGTATGGACGAGTTCGGGTGGGCCGGCATCGCCGCCATCACCCTCTTCACCGTGCTGCTCATCGAAACCCTGGGTTACGTCTGGAAGCGCGGCGCCCTCGACTGGAACGTCCCGCGACGGCGGCGCTACCGGCGCGCCGTCGCGCCCGAGCCTCCGGTCGAGGAAGCCGCCTGATGGCCGGTGAATCCGGGCACCCCGGCTTCCTGCTGACCACCCTGGAGAAGGGGGTCAACTGGACCCGCACCCGGTCGATGTGGCCGGCGACCTTCGGCCTGGCCTGTTGCGCCATCGAGATGATGGCCACCGGGGCTGCGCACAACGACATCTCCCGATTCGGC
>CAZCBO010000116.1:5189-8796 GCA_964496825.1 uncultured Acidimicrobiaceae bacterium | reverse complement strand
AACGTCGATCCGGTCTACGTGCTGTTCGAGGACTTCACCCACGTGAAGTTCTACCGGCGCTCCTTCTTCGACGTCGTCGAAGAGGAGGAAGGGCCCTTCGAGGGCTTCAGCCACGTTGACGGTTGGGTGCCACAGCAGCTGGTCACAGCCACCGGCCCGAACCCGCTCCCGCGGTGATGAGAGCTGTGGCCGCCCGCTGCGTACCTCTCTGGATCGCGGCGCCCTTGGCGATCGGGGCGTCTGGCAGCTCCCGATAAACAGAGCGACGTCCGATTCACCCACCGACAACCGGCAATCGCTTGGAATCGGAGTTGCGTCCTGAACCGCACACCAAGGTGGAGATCGGTGCGGTTCGGCTACGTGGACGTTGTGGGGCATAGCGGGTGATCGGTGGGGCTGGATGCTCTGGGGGCGGGGTTGGGGTTCGGTCCAACGCCGCCCAGGCCGACATGTGCGCATCTGTGATGCGTAGGTTGGTGTTTGAGTGAGGAGGCTTGAGTGGCTGAGAAGGTCGACCTCGTCCCAGTTGATGGCGTTGAGGTGACGGTTGTCATGGACAACGCGATCGACATCCTGGCGGCGCCTTCCGAGACAGCGGTGCGGCCCCCATGGCGGTGGGAGTGGAGTGAAGGTGACCAGCTACGAGCAGAGCATGGATATTCACTGGCTGTCACGATCCACAGCAATGGAGCCACCGACAGGATCCTGTATGACGCCGGGTTGAGCAGGGACGGCACGATCCACAATCTCGAGGTTCTCGGGATTCAGCCGAAAGACTTCCGCGCGGTCGTCCTGTCGCACGGGCATGCCGACCATCACGGCGGCCTCGAGGGTCTCTTCGGCCGGGTACGCCGTTCTTTGCCACTCGTGATCCACCCCCATGCGTGGAGAGAACGCAAGGTCGTCTTCCCAACGGGTGCCGAGATTCGAATGCCACCCCCGTCCCACAACGATCTCGACCGCGAGGGGTGGGCAGTAGTCGAAGAACAAGGTCCGTCACTTCTGCTAGGTGGTTCAGTACTTGTCACCGGCCAGATAGAACGCGTGACCGAATTCGAGAAAGGCTTCCCCCTGCAACACGCCAAGACCAATGGCGGATGGGAGCCAGACACGTGGATCTGGGACGATCAGGCGATCGCCATCAACGTACGCGACAAAGGCGTGGTCGTCTTGTCCAGCTGCAGTCACTCTGGCGTGATCAACGTCCTGCGTCATGTGCAAGCCGTAACCGGCATCACCCATGTCCACGGTTTCGTCGGCGGGCTCCACCTCACGGGAGGCCTGTTCGAACCGATCATGCCCGCAACACTCGGTGAGCTGGCAGCGATCCAACCCGACGTAGTCGTACCAGGTCACTGCACCGGATGGCGAGCCACCCACCAGATCTCCGCCAGACTCCCATCGGCCTACTCACCAAGCAACGTCGGAACGACCTTCGTCTTCAACTCGAAGTAGCTACCCAACCCGGCCCGATAGCCCGCACTCGACGTGGCCTGAGCTGGCCCGGCCACAATCGGTTTCGATCGCACGCCGAGGTGCCGATCCTGAGCACTCTGCGAAGTGGGCGTTCTTGCTCGTGATTTGATGATCGGTGCGGCTCAGTTCAACCCGAGGACCGTGAGCAAGGCTGCGTCGACGCCCCATTGCTCCTCGGCGGTGAGATGCCCGGCGAGGTCACCAAGCCGACCGACGTCGACAGCCCCGAGCTGCTCGACGAGGACGCGAGTAGCGGTGCCATTGATGTCGATCTCGGGTCGAAACGACGCCGGCTTGGCGCTGGTCGAGGTGGGAGCGACCAGCACAACCGAGCGCGGCAAGAACGCGTCGGATTGGACAACGACACCAAACCGTCTTCCCTGTTGTTCGTGCCCCACTCCCCTAGGAAGCCGGAGGGCAAAGATGTCACCCCGCAGCACGGAGCTGCTCCATGAGTTCGGCGACGGCCAGCATTTCGGCACGGTCCTCGTCGTCGGCTTCCAGCGCCGCGACCTCAGCGGCCAACGTCTGCTTGTCGAGTCGACGCGCCGCTGCCTCGACCAGGGCGGCACGAATGGCCTCGGAGCGGGTCATCCCGGCCGCTTCGAGCTGGCCCAGCGCCCGCAGCGCCTCGTCGTCGAGTCTCACGGAAATTGCCTGAGCCATGACCCAATCGTATCACAATACGTCATACACTAGAAGCCCTCTCGACCCGCTTTGGACGTGCCGATATCGAGCACTCTTTGAAGTGGGCGTTCTTGCTCGTGAATTGGTGATCGGTGTGGGCCGTAAGTCGTCTGTTAGTCGCATCTGGGAGGGTCGGTTCCGTAGAGTCGCGGCGTCTACGGCGAGGAGAGATCAATGGCGACCGCAGAGGCCGATACCTCGCGCGACGAGCGTTCATCGCCGGGGGGTGTGGTCTATGACGGGTTCATCTCCTACTCCCATGCCGCCGACGACCTGTTGGCGCCGCGCCTGCAGGCGGGGTTGCAGCGGTTCGCCAAGCCGTGGTGGAAACGCAGAGCCCTACGCATCTTCCGCGACGAATCCTCGCTGTCCGCCAATCCGCACCTGTGGTCCTCCATCACCACCGCATTGGATCAGTCGGGCTGGTTCGTCCTCCTCCTCTCCCCCGACGCCGCGCAGTCGGAGTGGGTGAACCAGGAGGTCGAGTACTGGTTGGAGCACAAGGACCCGGAGCGGATCATCCCGGTGCTCACCCTCGGCACCTTCGGCTGGCTCGACGGTGATGTCACCGGCGACGCGGTTCCGCCCGCCCTCCAGGGTGCCTTCTCGGACGAGCCCCGTTGGGTCGATCTCCGTTTCGCCCGGACCGACGAGCAGCTCGACCTCAACAACCCGCGGTTCTCGGCGACGGTCGCCGATGTCGCCTCGGCGGTCCGGGGTGTTCCCAAAGATGAGCTCGAATCAGAAGAGGTCCGCCACCACCGCCGGACCGTCCGTACCGCCTGGTCAGCCGGAATCGGACTGCTGTTGCTCGCGGTCCTCGCCGGCGGTGCAGCGATCTACGCAAGCGGCCAGCAGAACCGCGCCAACGAGGAGGCCGCGCGGGCTAACAAACTGGCCGACCAAGAGGCAGCTGCTCGCGAGGCCGAGGCAGCGCAACGCGCCGAGGCAGATCGGCAGGCCGAAAGCGCGCGTTCGCAGGCGTTGGAAGCCTCCTCCCTCGCCGTCCTAGACGAAGACCCAGAGCTGGCGGTGCTCCTCGCCATGGAGGCGATCAGAGGCGCCGATAGCTTCGAGGGGCAAGGCGCCCTCCACCAGGCACTCCAGCGTCATCGAACCCTCTCCACCTTCCCTTGGGACGAAGCGACCGACGAGTGGAAGGTCGCCGCGATCAGTCCTGATGGGAACGAGGTCGCCATCTCCAGCCGTGGTGAGCTTCGACTGGTCGACACCTCAACCGGAGAGACCCGATGGAGTACCCAACTGAACGAAGCGGAGGACGCAGTCGCCGTTCCGGTGCAGCCGCTGTACTTCACCGCCGACGGCGATGAAATCGTCGTGTCGGTTACGACCGGTGACTTCCAGGCTGCGCTTTTTCGGGTTGCCGTGTCCGATGGTTCGATCCTCAGCTCGCTGACGGTCGACTGCTTCCATGGGCTGGGAA
>CAZCBO010000116.1:0-5179 GCA_964496825.1 uncultured Acidimicrobiaceae bacterium | reverse complement strand
CGGTTCATCGACATCTCCGCGCCCCTCCTCGTCGCCACCGGCCTCAGGCCAAGCGGGGGATGCCGTTTCCCAGGAGAGTGGTCGCTCGACATCGGCCTGATCGATCTCGAATCAGGAGAGATCCAGCCGGTGACGGTGAGCGAAGAGTATTCGAACAGCGGTTACCCGTCGTACTCACACACCGGAAACGTCGTCGCCATTCGGGGGCCCGGCCGAACCACACAAGTGATCGATATCGACACCGGCGACGTCGTGCAGGAGTTCGAGAGCGATCTGATTTCGATGCTCAATGCTGGGGGCACCGAGATCCTGCTCGGCGGAAGACCACCCACCCCCCTGGAACGCCGATCCGTAGAGACCGGGGAACTGCTCATGTCCTACCAGGGGGAGTTCAGCTCCGCGTGGTTCGCCGCCGACGGCGTGATTGTGGCCACCACGTTCACCGGTGCGACGAAGGTGTTCGATGCTGCCAGTGGAGTAGAGCTCGCCAGCGTGCGGGGTCACCAGACCAGGCCCGCGACCGCCTCGTGGACCGCCGACGGTTCCCGGTTGATCACCTCGGCGTTCGAGGAGCAGCCTCGCCTGTGGAACGTCGGGACAACGGCGCGGGGCGACACAGAGTCGATCCCGGTCGGGATGAGCCCGGATGGCTGGCATCAGTTCCCCGCCCAACTCCAGGTCACCGACGACTTCATCCTGGTGCCGTTCTGGGAGGAGGACTTCACGGTGGCGAGATACAGCTTGATCGACCGCGCCACCGGGGATTTGTTGCGTATGGGCAACGCCACCTACGTCACGGTTTCAGCCGACGGGACGATGCTGGCGGAACTGCCGGTCGCGCTTGCAGGAGACGGAGCTCCTGGGAGTGCTGGGCGCGTTCTCCGCATTGAGCCCCCCCGGATCGTGGACCCGGTCTCTGGGGAGTTGATTCGCGAGCTTGAGTCCTGCGGTTTCTTCTGGCTCCATCTCGAGCGGGAGTACGTTCCGTTCGAAGGCTGCTCGATCGACGACATCGATGACCTCGCCGACCTCGAGTTTTCCCGAGATGGAACGGTGCTCGCCGGCTGGAACTTCGATCACGGTGCCTCGGTCTGGGACGTCGCTACGGGTGAAAGACTCCGCGGGGGAGATCATTTCGAAGGGCTGGACGACTGGTCTCCGGTTGCCGTTTCGCATGACGGGAGCAGGGTGTTCACCTGGCGCTACTTGGACGCGGGAGTTGAGCTGGTGGCGGTCGACCTCGAGACCGGAGAGGAGACGTCGATCGCTCTTCCCCAGCCCGCCTACGAGGTCATCCTCAGTCCCGATGGTGACGTGCTCTACGTGGCCGATCGGTTCGCTGACCTCGTCGCAGTGGATACGGCCGGCCTGTCGGTCATCGATCGATTCTCTCGCGGCCAGGGCGGCAGCCTCCGCGCCGTTGATCTCAACTCCGATGGGACCCTCGCGGCCACGGCCGGTTTCGATGGATTCGTTCGAGTGTGGGATCTCGTCCAGGGACTTCCGGTCGTCGAATTCGAGGTCGAAGGGGCCGCGGAGATCGGCGGGCTGTTCAACGCCGAGTTCCTCGATGACACGACGCTGTTAGTCACCGGCGGCCACACCGAGGTCCTCGTCTTCTCGCTCGATCGAGACGAGCTGATCGACATCGCCGCCTCCCGGGTGACCCGCGGTTTTACCGAACTCGAGTGCACCACCTACAACATCGATCCGTGTCCAACGTTGGAAGACTTGCGGAGCGGCTGATGGATACGGTCGAGTCCCTCACCGAGGCCCAGTCGACGGCGAACACCGTCTATGACGCCTTCATCTCGTATAGCCACGCCGCCGACGACCTGTTGGCGCCGCGTTTGCAGGCGGGGTTGCAGCGCTTCGCCAAACCGTGGTGGCAACGCCGGGCGTTGCGGGTCTTCCGTGACGAGTCGTCGCTGAGCGCCAACCCGCACCTGTGGTCCTCGATCACCAACGCCTTGGACGTCTCGGGCTGGTTCGTCCCCCTCCTCTCTCCGGACGCCGCCCAATCCCAGTGGGTGAATCAGGAAGTCGAATACTGGCTGGCCAACAAGGACCCGGAGCGAATCATCCCGGTCCTCACCGACGGGACGTTCGGCTGGGCCGACGGGGATATCACCGGCGACGCCATCCCCCCGGCGATGCAGGGTGCTTTCGCCGATGAGCCCCGCTGGGTGGACCTCCGCTTCGCCCGCACCGAAGAGCAGGTCGACTTGAACAACCCCCGGTTCTCGGCGGCTGTTGCCGACGTGGCCTCGGCGATCCGCGGTGTCCCCAAGGACGAACTCGAATCCGAGGAGGTCCGCCAACACCGCCGCACCGTCCGCACCGCCTGGGCCGCCAGCCTCGTCGTCTTCGCCCTCGCCGTAGCGGCCGGTGCTGCCGCGCTCTTCGCCAACTCCCAACGCATTGAAGCCGATGTCCAACGCGCCGCCGCTGAAGCCGAACGCGACCGAGCCGACAGCGAGGCCGACCTTGCCCGCTCCCAGGAGCTGGCGGCCGCCTCGACGAGCGCCCTCGAGGCCGACCCCGAGCTTGCCACCCTCCTCGCCGCCCTGTCGATCCAGCGAGCGCCCGCTGAGGTGCCTGCGGAGAGTCTGCGCGCCCTCCGCAAGGCCGATCAGGCGAACCTGCTCACCAACCGCATCCCGTTCGCTGGCCTCAGCCTCGTCCAGGTGAGCCCGGATGAGCGCACGGTCATCGCGTTCTCGGACGCTCTCGAGGTGGCGTCGTTCAACCTGGCCACGGGAGAAATGCAATGGAGCACCTCCGTCGCAGACGACATCGACGAACCGGGATCACTCGCCCTATCACCGAACGGTTCGATCGCGGTAGCCACCGGGCGTGATGCGGGCGCTCGCCAGGGCACGGTGCTGGTTCTGGACGTCGCCACCGGTGACGTCCTCGAGACCCTGACCGAAGCGTGCGAGTTCCCAGGGTGGGCTCACAAGCGCCCGTTCTCGCCGGATGGGAGCGTCCTGGCGCTCAGCACGGGCGTGGGCACCTGCAGCGAACCGGAAAACACCTGGATCTCGTTCCGCGACACAGGCAGTTGGGAGGAAGTGGCGCGCCTTGATGTACCCGGCATGGTCGAGACGGTCTCGTTCGATACCGACGACGGGCATTTCCTCCTTGCCGACTGGAATCGTCGCGCCGATCGACTCGAGGTCCGCTCCTTCCCTGACCTGGAGGTCCTGCAAGTGTTCGAGGGGTACCTCTCGGGGGCGGCGGCGTACAGCCCGACCGGCGAGCGGATCGCCTTCACCTCCGGCCAAGGAAGCTCGTCCCTCCGCATCCACGATGTGGATACCGGAGAGTTTCTCGGCTGGGTCGAGGACCAGGGCTTGTTCCTCAGCGGCCTCGGGATGACGTTCAGCCCCGACGGTGAAAGCCTGCTGGTGCTCTCTGAGGACGGCAAGGGCCTGGTCCACTCCTCGGACGGCAAGTCGATCACTCGACTCGGCGCGACCGAGCAGACCTTCGACGCCGCCTTCACCCCAGAAGGGCAATCGGTCGTCACCAGCGACCACGACAAGCTGGAGGTGTGGAATCTCCTCACCGGCTCCGCCTCAGAGCCGATCACGATGGACGGGACCGCGATCATCCACATCAACCCAGACCGCATCATGGACGGACCGGTGACAGCGGTGCACGCATACGCTGGATCCTTCTCGGGTGGTCTGGTCGCTCATCTGCTGCTCATCGACGAAGCAACCGGCGAGACCATCGACTCGAACCAGGCCGCGACCGCCGCCGCGCTCCCCGACGGGCGGTTCGTCATCGTCGAGCAGGCGACCGCCGGGACCATCGCCACCGGCCCCAGCGCGGGTCAGCCGGAACTCACGTTGGGCGGCCTGGCCATCTGGGACCCGGCTGACGGCACGCTGACCGCGGTCACCGAGTGCTCGGTGCCGCTGTCCCAGACCAACGAGTACACGGCCGATCCGGTCACACGTTGTGACGATGGGGAACCCGCGTTTGGCATCCACGCCTACGGTGAACCGTGGATCAAGGTCTCACCCGACGGCTCCAAATTCGCTGCCGACTCGTGGGTGCTCGAGGGAGATGTCTGCGGTGCCAGCAGCAAAACGATCCGAGTATGGGATGTCGGAACCACGGACGAGTTCGCGACGATCGCGGTCGACGGCTGCGAGGGTCTCGAGGTCCTCGGGGACACCTGGGTGATGACGGAGACCGCTGTCTATGACCTCAGCAACGGATCGTCGATCGTCGAGTTCGACGAGACGGCGGTCGATGGCACGAGTCAGCTCACGACCGATGGCCGCTTCGTGATCGGCAACAGCGGCGGCGGGCTCCGCCAGGCCGTCGTGATCGACACCCAGGACTGGAGTGAAGTCGCACGCTGGGACGCCCACAACTCACGGATCCGCGGCGTCGCGATCTCACCAGATGATGAGCGACTCGTGACGACGAGCGAAGACGGCGTGGTCAGGATCTGGGATCTGACGGCTGTGTGGGCCGGCACTGCCGGCGAGAGCCAGGCGCCGCCGCTGCTCGATGAGATCCCGATCGGCATCGCATCGGACGCGCACTGGATCGCGGACTCCGAACTGGGCATCGCCCTGCGCAATGGAGCCTGGACGATCGTCTCACTCGATCCCACCCGACTCGTCGAGGATGCCCTCGACCGCGTCCAACGCTCCTTCACCCCAACCGAGTGCCAGGCGTACCGTATCGATCCGTGTCCCACGTTGGAAGATATGAAGTCGGGTTAAGGAGGCGTTCGGCCACGACGTCACTCAAACTGCAGGCGACGCCGCACATGTCACTCAGCCGCCCACCTACGAACGATGTACTGCGACCGCACATAGCCGGCAATCTGCTCGCGTGGGACCGCGGTGCCCGCCGCCAATGGGGCTTAGTGCTCTAGACAACAGGCGGTGGATGGGTGTTGCGTCGATTCAGGCGTGAGGGGTTCGGGGTGCCGATGGACCCCAACATGGCGCCGGGGGTTATATGTCGCATTTCCGCGCGAATCTGCGAGATATCGAGTTCAACCTCTTCGAGGTGTCGAGGATTCAGGATCACTTGGGTCGGGAACCGTTTGTTGTGTTCGACGAGGCAATGGGTAGAGACATTCTCCGCGAAGTACATCGCCTCGCCGTCGAGGATTACGCCGCTAGCTTCGAGGAGGCAGACCGGACGC
>CAZCBO010000115.1:4763-8831 GCA_964496825.1 uncultured Acidimicrobiaceae bacterium | reverse complement strand
GAGCGGGCGGGACCGAACCCTTCGGGCCGGATCCCGACGCCGGCTACGAGGCCATTCACGAGCTGTCGCTCTCCGACCTTCCCCCGCAGGTGGCGGTCCCCCATGAGGTAGACCGGGTGGTGGCCGTCGAGGACGTCGAGGGGATCGCCATCCACCAGGCCTTTCTCGGCTCCTGCACCAACGGCCGAATCGAAGACCTGCAAATCGCCGCCCGGATCCTCGACGGACGGCACATCGCACCGGGGGTACGCCTGGTGGTGGCACCGGCGTCGCGGCAGATTCTCCAGCATGCCATGGACAGCGGGGTGATGGCATCGCTCGTCGCCGCCGGCGCCTCGGTGCTGACTCCGGGATGCGGGCCCTGCTTCGGCGGCCACAGCGGGCTGCTCGGGCCCGGCGAGCGCTGCATCGGCACCCACAACCGCAACTTCATCGGACGCATGGGAAGCCCCGAGGCCGAGATCTACCTCGGCTCTCCGGCGACCGTGGCGGCGTCGGCGCTGGCCGGGCGCATCGCCGATCCCCGGGTGCTGGAGGCCGCTCATGTCTGACCTGTTGCGGGGCCGGGTGTGGCGATTCGACCACGACATCAGCACGGATGTGCTCTCTCCGGGCGCCTACGCCGTCGCCCCGGTCGAGGAGCGCAAGCTGCACACCCTGGAGTCCGTCAACCTGGCGTTCGCTGCCCAGGTGCGCCCCGGGGACGTGGTCGTGGCGGGACGCAACTTCGGGTGCGGGTCGAGCCGGGAGACGGCCGCCGAGAACCTGAAGGTCCTCGGCGTCGCCTGTGTCGCCGCCGAATCGTTCTCGCGACTCTTCATGCGCAATGCGGTTGCGGTGGGCCTGCCCGTGCTGGTGTGCACCGGAATCCACGCCGGGTTCGATGACGGTGACCACATCGAGATCGACCTTGCCTCCGGCGAGGTTCGAGGTGACGAGGGCGGTGTCGTGCTCCAGGGCGATTCGCTTCCCGAGGAGATGCGCCGGATCCTCGATGCAGGCGGGATCCTCGCCGTGCTCAGAAGCAAGGGCGATGCCTGACCCGCTGCTTGACCGGCCTTCCGTCTACAGTCGGTTGCGCCAATGACCAGCGGGACGGTGTTCGCACCGGATGTAGACGGACCGCTCGCCGAACTACTCGACGTCCTCGGCCGGACCACCGACGCCATGGTCGCCATCGATGCCGACTACCGGATCATCGGCTGGAACCCAGCGGCCACTGCACTGCTTGGCTACGCACCGGATGAAGCGGTCGGGCAAGCCTGTCACGAAATCCTGTGCTGGCGGGATCGCACCGGAGATCAAGTGTGCAGCGGCTTCTGCCCGGCGGTCCTGCCGGCCGAGCCTGATCAGGTGATCGAGACGGCCGAGGTCCTGGGTCGGTCCGCCACAGGCAAGACGCTCTGGCTGAGCGCCTCGACCATCGTTCCTCCCGTCGAGCTTCGTGACCGGTGCCGGCTGGTGCACCTGATCCGGGAAGTCGCCCTTCCCCCCGAACTGGAGCGCGTCATCGCCGAACGCGTGGAGGGCCGGACTCCGCCGGCGGCGGCAGACGGTGAGGGACCGCTCGATGTGCTCACTCCTCGCGAACGCGAAGTGCTCGATCTGCTCTCCGAGGGCCTCGACGGGCCGGCTATCGCGGAGCAGCTGTTCTTGTCGCCTGCGACGGTCCGCAACCACATCCAGCACATCCTGGCCAAGCTGCACGTCCACAGCCGGGTCGAAGCGGTCGCTCTCGCTCTGCGATCTCGCTGGGTGGATTGAGACGGTGACCTGCTTGCGCGCCGTTCCGGTCGTGCATCAGGCTGGCCATGCGATGCGCATCGCTCGATGGCAGCGTCGGAACCCTCCCCCTTCGACTCTGTGAGGATCGCACCGAATGATCTCGTGAGTCACGGCGCCTTCGGGGTGGGTGGACAGGATTCCTTGCGGCAACCGTACCGGGTGCACCGGAGGGGTCGCGGTGCTGCTAGACGAACGCGTCTCGCTGAACCTGGCATGACACGAACGCGAGCGCAATCAGCGGCTAGCGGCGCCCGCGAATAGACCGCGAAACAGCGAGAACCTTCGCAGAACCGGAGGAACCGACAATGTGCGGAATCCCGAAGCCAGGATTGGGTTTCCGCCAAACCGCTCGGGTCAGCGAACCATGCCAAACGGTCCTGGCCGTCAAGGGATCACGCTTCAAATTCCCGCAGCTCCACCACCCGGGATCCTTTGCGTCGCACAAGCTGGAGCTCGGCAAGGTCGAAGACGCTGTTGCCGATCTCGAAGAAGCGTTTGCGCGTGGCGACCGAACAGGGTGCGCCGCAGTCGCCCGGCTCCGAACGGCGATCGCCGCCGCCCAGCTGCCCGAGCCGCAACGCTCCGTCGCCTGGCGATCGGCACTCGAAGCTGCGCTTGACGCCGCGCCGCTCGCTCCAGAGGTCGCTTCAGCCAGGCGCTTGCTCGGGTGGTGCCGCCTGGGGCGCCCGTCGCGTGCCGACCCGGTGTTCCGGGTGTCCGCGAACCGTTGCATTCATGGCTACGCGGGCGCGGCCATTCGACAGGCATAACGTCCAGCTGCGTCTCAACATTGACCCATAACCAGCCCGGCGTCACGAGAGAACCCATGGCCTATGAGGGCCGCTGTCGTGTCTGCCTGAGGCAGCGGGTATTCCCGGAATCGGATCAGGCGAAGCGACCCGAGAGGGGGCTGAAAGCCCCTGGCGCGGGTGCATCGCCATCGCTGATCCTTGGCCAGAAGACCTTGGAAGACCCGGCAAACAGGAGTCAGGCATCTTGGACAAGCATCTCCCGCGGCGGGTCTCCGTGAGCAGCGTTTTGGCGCTCGTGGGTGCAGCCTTGGTTGTTTCGGCCTGCGGGACTTCCGATCCGCCGGCGTCGCCGGGTACGTCCCAGCCATCCGCCTCGACAAGCACGCTTCCTTCTCCCACGACGACGGCAGCCCTGCCGTCCACCACGTTGCAGCCAACAGACCCCGTCTTGCTGTTGCCGAGCGCTTCGGACTTTGGCTCGGCTTGGTCCGAGGTGCTTTTCATCGGTTACGGTTCCGACGAAGAGTTACTCGGTACCGCGCCAGGCGGCGAGAACTTGGATCTGGGTCCCGAATACGGGGCCCAGGCACCAGATGGGACCTGGTGGTTCCTGGATGCAGCGAAACGTCGGCTCGCGCATTACTCGGAGACCGGCGAATACCTCGGGTCGGTCGTGGCATCCGAGTACTTGGATCAGGGCCAGTACTTCCAGTTCCAGCTTCCTCACATACTCGACGATGGCACGCTTGTCGCTCAGAGGATGAGCCCGGACAGCACCACACTCCTGCTCCTCCGGGACGGTGAGTTGCAGACGGTCGGCGTTTCGGTCGGCTTCACCATCAGGTTCGACAACGGGGAATGGCTGTACGGCTTCGGACACCAGCCGGACGAGGACGATGCTCGAGTCCCGACCAGGGTCGACCCCCACTCGGGTACTGCGGAAGCCGTGGATTGGTTCCATACTCGAACGGGATCCCGATTCAGTCTCGAAGTCAAGGGTGACCACTTGACCATGGCGTTCCCGGACGCTCCGACGGCACCCTCCTACGACCTACCGATGGTCTATGCGGAAGACCTCTCTGTACCGGCGTACGGAAGCGTGGAGGCCACGAGCGGAGAAGATGGGACGCTCTTCCTCTACCTCCTCGGCGGCACCGACAGCGGCGTGGGGGGACAGCTCGCCGGGTTCGTCTCGATAGACCCCGACGGAGCGATGTCAGCCGTCGAACCCACCCGGGATCCGTTCACCTCGTCCGACCCGGGCAGCCCGGCCCATCTCGGCATCCGTCCGGGCACCAACAAACCGTGGATCATGATCATCGGCACCGACGGAGTGCACGTGTGGCGTCGTAACTGATCCATCCCACGGCCACCTCCACATGAGAGCTGAGTGACCAGGGAAGAGCCGATGAATGCTCGTGGCGCTCGAGATGGCGCCGGTGACGGTGATCCCCTTCGAGCGAGACTCGACGGGTATCCCCACACGAGACGCGGTGATCGACGCCCTTCCCGATTCCGACGTTGCCCGGGT
>CAZCBO010000115.1:0-4663 GCA_964496825.1 uncultured Acidimicrobiaceae bacterium | reverse complement strand
GCCGACGCGGCTGGCTAGCCCGTCGGGTCGGAGGCGAACCATCCTTGCGGTGGGATGAACTTGGGGCGAGGATACCCAACTAGGGCTAACAAGGGGGAGGTAGGAAACCATGAGTGATCTCTCGACGGAGGTTCGCGCGCTGCTCACGCGGCGCGTCGATGCAAGGGCCATTCGATCCTACGCGCTGCTCCTCGGGCTGGTCGCGAGCGTGACCGTGCTCGGGGTGTTCATCGTCGTCGACGGGCTGCTCGGCCTGTAGCGCCGCCATGGACCACCGAGGGTGGATCGAGCGTATGGCCGACTGGTTGTCGCTCTGGCGCGAGGGTCCCGACTCGCGGATCAAGCGGGAGCGTCACGAGGAGGTCGTCGCGGAGCGGCTGGACCAGATTCGAGTCCGCCGCAGCCGGCTCGAGGACGCCGACCCCGAGGAGATCACCTCCCGCATCAGGAACCTGGCCCACGGATCGAACGGCGACTGAGCGGCGCGGGATCCCCGCCATCCAGGACCCCGGCGGCATCGGCTCCCACCGTGTCGGCGGGGTCCGGCTGTGTCCGGGCACGCCAGTGGGGAACCAGCCGGATCGAGCACGAGAAGGAGACGAAGCCGCACGACCAATGGTGGCACCGACGTCCGCCGAGATGCCGACTTTAGGTAATTGTAAACGATGCTACCTGAGACCAATTCATCAATTTTGACGATGGCGCGCGCGGATAGTGGCGCGACGATTACGAAGGGTAGACCCAGGGGTCCCGGCCGAGGAGGCCGGGACCGATACGGGTCACGGTAGGAAAAGGGGGAAGGCGCTATGCCAATGGGCATGCGAAGGGGCGGCATCCGCGTCGCAGCGATTCTGATGGGGCTCTTGTTGGGGCTGTCCATCGCCGTCCTGTTGAACGAAGCAGCACGGGCGACCGACTCGAACCAAGTGTCGTTCTGGTGTGACGAGGGTGTCAAGATCGAACCGATCAACTCGCCCTCGTACACGGTGCCGGCGCCGCCGGAGGGCTACACCTGGACGCTGCTCGTCATCAAGTCGGCTACCGACAACGAGACGTTCCCGAATCCGGTACCGGGACAGACGTACACCCCGAGCAACGGGCACGACATATCGCACGTGATCCTGTGCATGGACCCGCAACAGACGACCACGACGTCGTCGACGACCACGTCTTCGACCACCACGTCTTCGACCACGACGACGTCATCCACGACCACGACGACGACGACCACGCCGACGGACCCGTCGACCACGACCACAACGACGACGACGACGACATCGCCGACGGACCCGTCGACGACGACGACCACGGCCGGCCAGCTCGTTGACACGACGACCACGACGCAACCGCCCCCGGTGGGTGGCGTGAGCGCCGGGGGCGGCGCCATGGCAGGTGTTGGGTTGGCGGCGGCCGTTCCGTGGCTGATCGGGGGCGCGGTGGCGCTGCTCACCAGCCTGGCCCTCCTGGCACACATCGAGACGGCGGATCGCCGGCGGGTCGGATGAGCCTCCTGCGGCGCGTCGACCGACACGACGCCTTCGACGAGCGCGGGGCGACGGCGCTCGAGCTGGCGATCGCCCTTCCGATCCTCGTGATGCTGCTCCTCGGGACGGTCACCACGGGATTGGCGTTCTTCAACCAGATCTCGCTGAACGGCGCCGCACGCGAGGCGAGCCGGTTCGGGGCGACCTATCCCGAGGAGGACGCGGCGAGCCCGGACGAGTGGTTCGTCGATGTCGCCACCGTGGCCCAGATCGCTGCGGCCGGTGCGCTCGGAGACGGCATCGCCGCACGCAACATCTGCGTGGCGCTGGGCACCGAGGGCGGCAGCGTCCGCCACTATCTGGTGGAATCCGGCGATCCGATCAACGGGGGCACCTATGCCGATAGCTGGTGTCCGACCGGAGCCCCGAACCTGCCGGCGACCTCGGGCCATGAGGCGGTCCAGATCGTCGTCGAACGCGAGGCGGTGATCCAGGCGCTGTTCTTCAGCGCGACGGTGCAGCTCGACGCCGACGCCACGACGCGTTTCGAGCGATGATCCGCGCCCGGCTCCGTCGCGTCGCCGATGACGAGGGTGGCGCGGTTCTGATCATGTTTGCGGTCCTCGTCGTCGTGCTCCTGATCGCCGCCGCCCTGGTGATCGACATCGCCGCGGTGCGCACCCTCCGCGCCGATCATCAATCGACCAGCGACGCCGCCGCCGCGGCGGGCGCCCTCACCGCCGCCGAGACCGGCGTGCCCCAGGACGTGTGTGCGGTGACCAAGGCCTACGTGGAGATCAACGGCACCACGATCGGTTCCCTCAGCGGGATCGACTGCGCGACGTGGTCTTCGGCGGCCTGCGACCCCGACCAGGTGGCGACTGCCACCGACACCCAGAACGGCATCACCGTGCGGATCACCTATCCCGTCACCGACTCGAGCCCGCTGATGAGCTCGAGTGCCATCGGGGCGGCCTCCCAGCCGGCCTCGGCCGCCGACGGTGACGATCCGTGCGGGCGGGTCGGGGTCGAGATCTCCTCCACGTGGAACACCGTGTTCGGCCGTGTGGCCGGTGTCGAGGCGCTCGATGCCGGCGTGCATGCCGTCGCCCGCTCGACCCTGCCCGGCGGTGAGAGCGTGCCGATCAACCTCCTGGTCCTCGACCGTACCGGCTGCCAGTCACTGCTCGCCGCGGGCAACGGGGGCATCCTGGTAGCGCCGGTCGTCAACCCGGACCTCGACGGCGACCCGAGCAACGGGCTTACCCCGGGATTGGTGCCGGGGGTCGCTGCGGCCGATTCCGATGCGAGCTCGGGATGCGTCGGCGTCATCGACCTCGACGGCTCCAACTCCATCATCCAGTCCGATGGACCGGCCGGCTGCGCCGAGCAGCTCGGCAGCGACTACCCCTACGCCGGGTTTGCCGCCGGGGCCGGGTGCGGCCGGATCCAGTCCTTCGCCCCGGGCACCCCGGGCTGCAACGTGCCGGCGTGCAGCATCGGGGGAGGGGGGCAGCTCCCACTCCCGGAGCCTACGGCGCTGCCGGCGCGACTCACCCGCGCTCCGATCGACCACCGGTTCAACTGCCGGTCGGACTACGCCACGCTCAACCCGTCCCTGGCGTGGGCTACGGACCCGTTGACGGCGGCGAACGAGCAGGACATCGGGCCCTGTGCCGACGCAGCAACGACGGCGCCTCACGTTCACGACCTGATCGGCTTCGTGGGGCCGAGCGGGGCGCCGCCGGGGTTCCAGACCTGGAGCAGCGCTGGTCACAAGTGCAATCTCTCCACCTCGGATCCGCCGCTGGTCCTCTCGGGGAATTGGCACGTGGACTGCGCCAACCTCAAGATCAACTCGACATTGATCTTCGACGGCGGCAACGTCGTGTTCGACGGCGATGTTGAGATCGAGGCGTCGGGCACCTTGGCGGTCAATACCGTCGCGTCGATTCCCACCGATCCCTCCACCTACAGCGCCTCCAGCGCCGAGGCGTGGGTCGTGCTCCGTGACGGGGAGCTGAAGAAAGCGGGCCAGGGGTCCCTCCATCTGCTCAACACGACGGTTTATGCGTCGAAATCGTCCACGGTGTCCCTCTCCGGGGGATCGAGCGGCACGCTGCGTTGGATCGCACCCGACCAGGGCGACTTCGATGATCTCGCCCTCTGGAGCGATTCACCGCAACGAGTCAAGCTCGCCGGCCAGGCGCTTCTCACCCTCGAGGGGACGTTCTTCGCGCCGCTGGCCGTGATCGAGTACACCGGCAACGGCAGCCAGCAGCAGGTTCGCGCCCAGTTCATCGCAAAGGCGCTCTCTGCGGGCGGGAACGGCGCCCTGGTGGTTTCGCCCGAGTTCGGCAGAGCCGTCGAATTCCCGGTCAGCCCGACGACCGATCTGATCCGGTAGGCCCCGCCCGAAACGTCCCGGCCGGTCGCGGATCTCGATTGCGCCGGTGACGTCGATGTCGGTGAGGCGGGAGACCCCAGTGTGCGTCACCTGCGCATCGCCGATGACGAGATAGGTGAGGGTGCCGATCGAGTGGTGGCCGGTCCGTCGATCAGCACCTCCGGCTGGGCTTGTCGAAGGTAACGAGCACTGAACAGCGGACGCCACCGTGGCGGTTGACCGCCCGACACTTCAGGAAGAGTGGTAAGTGGGGCTGCACGCGCCGAGGTTCGCCGTGTAATGTCGACGGCACAGCCAACCGGCAGGAGCCCTGTGAGGAGGGAGTGGAGGATGAAACGCCACACGGTACGGAGAAGTCTCGCAATCGTCACGGTGTTGGCCCTTCTCATGGCCGCATGCGGCGGTGACGAGGAAACCGAGACGACTGCAGCCGCGGATGAAGGTACGGAAACCACTGCTGCCGCCGCGGAAACCACGGCAGCGCCCGACACGACCGAAGGGGACATGGAGCCAATCCGTATTGGCAGCACCCTGTCCCTGAGTGGATTCCTCGCCGCGACCGCGGCCATTCACCACGCGGTTGGTGATGTGTTCGTGGACAGGATCAACGAGCAGGGTGGCTTGCTGGGGCGTCCCGTCGAGTGGGTGCTCCTCGACGACGAGTCGGCACCCGACACCTCGGCCGCCCTCTACGAGCGTCTGATCACCGAAGAGGAAGTGGATCTGGTCCTCGGCCCATACGGGACCGGCAACATCACGGCGGCGATGGCGG
>CAZCBO010000114.1:0-8919 GCA_964496825.1 uncultured Acidimicrobiaceae bacterium | reverse complement strand
GGGTGAGCCGGCCGGTCAGGAACTGGTGGCGTGCCACCTCCGGGGCCGGCTCTGCTGATGCGGTTTCGCTCATCGAAGCGATGTTGTCACAGGCCGCGAAGGTGAACAACCGGGGAGAACCCTGAGATGACCCCGAGGGCTCGGGGTTTCTATAGGGAGACACCCGATAGCGCACGACGACCGGGTGCGAGAGGATCGCGCCATGACCAACACATCAACCACCCCCCAGACCAGCGAGCTGCGGCGACCGATCGAGGGCCGGATCGTTGCCGGCGTCGCCGCGGGGCTCGGCAATCGCTTCTCGATCAACCCCTGGTGGTTCAGAATCGGGCTGATCGTGCTGGCGCTCTTCGGCGGGCTCGGCCTCGTGCTCTACGCCGTGGGCTGGCTGCTCATCCCCGAGGAGGGCACCGACGACCCGGTCGTGGCCCGGTGGATCGCCGGCGCGAGTACCTCGAACACCGCGATGGTGGTCGGGGCCGCCCTGATCACGCTGGCGCTGCTGATCCTGGCCGTCAACTTCGACCTGATCTCCGGGAGCCTGCTGTTCGCCGCCGTGCTGTTCGTGATCGGTGTTCTGCTGTACCGGGGTGACATCGGGGGCAAGGACAACCCGACCGGTCCGGACGACGACGGAGGTGAGACCGTGCCGGAGGAAGAGATGGTCGACACCATCCAGCAGGAAGCGCTGGAGGAGATCAACGAGGAGATCCCACCACCCGAAGGAGGAGGCGATCCGCCGGAGGCGCTGGCCCCGGCGGTCGCCGAACCCCCACCGCCACCGGCTCCCAAGCAGCGCTCGATCCTGGGCCAGCTCACCATCGCCGCCGTGCTCATCGCCCTCGGCGGCCTTGCGCTGCTGGATGTGGCCGACGTCCTCGATCCCGGCTTCGTCCATTACGTTGCCGTCGCCCTCGGCGTCATCGGCGGCGGCCTGGTGGTCGGGACCGTGTTCGGACGGGCCCGCTGGCTCATCATTCCCGGACTCTTGCTGATCCCGCTACTCGTCGTCAGCAGCGTCGTACCGGGTTGGGACTTCGGAAGCGAGGTCGGCGACACCTACTACCGGCCGGGCGAGGCGGCGCTCATCGCCGAGTCCTATGAACAGGCGGTGGGTTCGCTCCATGTCGACCTCACCGACCTCGATCCCCAAACCGGAGGGGTCGTCGTCGAAGCGAGGGTCGGCGCCGGACGGGTCCGCATCGACGTTCCGGACGACGTCGCCGTCGTCGTTGAAGGCTCGGTCGGTATCGGAGCCATCGATCTCTTCGGCGACGAGCGGGTCGGGATCGGTGTCGAATCGACGGCCGAGACGGGATCACCGCCGGTCATGACCGTCATCGCGGAAGCCGGCGTCGGAAGCATCGTCGTAAGGGAGAGGTAACGATGAACCAACACAGACCCGACTGGCTCTCGCTGGCCTTTGGCGTGCTGTTCGTCGCCCTGGCTGTGGTCGTTCCGGTCGAAGACTGGATCAGCGGCGACCTGTCACGGTGGGTGGTGCCCGGTGCGGTGCTGGTCCTCGGGATGGGCGTCGCGGTGTCGGCGATCGCCTCGACTCGCAGTTAGTCGAGTACGGCGTTGAGGATCGACGCCACCACGGTGAGGACCAGGCCACCGAGCAGGATGTCGCCGAACCCGTCGCTGGTGAGACCGATCTCGGCGGATTCCCCGATCCAGATCAGCGCCGCCATGAGCGCCACGTTGACCACGAGGGTGAACAGCCCGAGGGTGAGGATGCGCAGCGGCAACGTGATCAGCTTGGCGATCGGCTTGATGAAGCCGTTGACGAGCCCGATGACGAGCCCGAACACGACGAACCACCACCACTCGCCGTCGAAGGACAGGCCGGGCACCAGCCAGACCGTCAGCCAGGCGGCCACGGCATTGCCGGCGACGCGAAGAGCGAATCCCATCGGCGCCAGCGTAGAACGCTTCGGTCTTTTGATCCCGCCGAGAGGGGAGTACGATTAGTTGTCCACAGGGCTATCCACAGGCAGGCACGATGCGAGATTGGAAGGTCTTCCGGCCGGGGCCGAGCCCTGCGGGGACCGAACGATCGAAGCCGCTGGTGCGCAAACGGAAGTCCGAGGTGGACGATCCGAGCGAGAGCGCCGACCCGCAGTTCGAGATCGCCCTCGACCTCGACGCCGAGCAGCTGACGCTGATGTTCGACGACGCCGTCAAGTACGACGAGCGCCCGTCGTCGGGGACGATCAGGGCCGACGTCGACCACCAGGAGGCGTGGCGTCGTGAGGCGCTCCGCGCCAAGGAGCACGTCGGCGAGACGTTCGGCGACTGGGTCGACGAGTCCCGCCTCGACGGCTCCACCTACTACCGGAGGGCCACCCGGCTGCACTAACCCTCCGAGCCCAGGGCTCGCAGGGTGATATATGACGCTGTCGGCCCACAGAGTGGTCGAGCTCACCCGCTGCCGCCGACAGCCTCCTCTTCCGAGATCGGCGGCTCGGGACAGCCCTCCGAGGTCTCGAGACCGAGCTCGATCACCGCCCGCTCCGGGTCGGCGAGGACGAGCTGCACGTGCTCGTGGACCAGTTCGATGTTGGCGATGGCGCCGAGCTTGCCGTCGTCGCGGTACTTGAGGTGATAGGTCGGCGGAATGAACCGGATCGACACCACCTCCTCCAAGTCGATCTTCGGGTAGAGCTCGACCAGGTCCGGCAACCGCTCCAGCGGGATGTCGGTGGTGACCGTGTTCTTGATGGCGCTGGCGATCCTGTCGAAGCTCGTGATGAGGTCGGTCGGCGTCATCTGCTCCATCGCCGCCTCGATCACGCAGCGCTGCCGGCCCATGCGGTGGTAGTCGGTGTCCTGGTGACGGGTCCTGGCGTAGGCGAGGGCCTCCTCACCGTTCATGTGTTGCAGCCCGGGTTCGATCACGAGCCGGGTGAAACCGCCGTCGAGGGTCGGGTACTCGTTGTCGACGATCCGTTCCGGCACGTAGATGTCGACCCCGCCGATGGCGTCGATGAGCTCGGCAAAACCGTCGAGGTTGACCAGCGCATAGTTGTGGATCGGGATGCCGAGGAATTCGGAGACCACACCCTTCACCGCGTTCTCGGACGGCGTTCCGGGTCCGGGGAAGGCCTCGGGGTACTCCTCGCCGGCGAGCCACAGCTCGTTGATCAGCTCGGGGTAGCAGTCGCAGTCCCAGATGCCCATACCCTCGGGGAGGGGCGAGTACGTCCAGTTGCGCGGGATTTGGAAGAAGGCGGTCTCACCGGTCCTGGGATCGATGCTGGCGGTGATGAGCGTGTCGGTGCGGATCCCGGTCCGTCCGATCCCGAAGTCGCCGCCGAGCAGGAGCACGTTGTAGCGCTCCAGCTCCTCCCAGGGCGGGGGCGGCACCGTCGTGGTCGTGGTGGTCGGGGGAGCCGTCGTGCCGTCCTCTCCTGCGGCGACGTCGGGCGATTCGCTCGTCGGTGGCGTGGTGCCCGCAGCCGCTGAGGTCTCACCCGAGGGAAACGTCGACGTGATCAGGTCGTACTGGATCAGGTCGTAGCGGGCGAAGAGGGCGTGGGGGGCGAGGAGGACGAAGCCGAGCCCGATGAGGGCGGCGACCCCGGCGGTGCGCCCGACCGACTGCCGCCCCCCGGCGGCGTCCCGGTAGGCGTCGTCTGCTGCCCATACCCGGAAGGCGAGGAGAGCGATGTTGCCGACCATCATCAGCGCCAGGGTCGACGGACGGAAGAACGCCGTTGCCAGGGAGACCTTGTCGCGGAAGATGATCACCAGGATCGCGAGCGTGACCGCATCGATGACGAAGAGGATCGTGGCCTTCCGCCGCTCGCCGGCGAACCACTGGCCCAGTCCCGGAACCAGCGCCGACGCTCCTGCCGCGAGGAGGGGATGGATGGAGGCAGAGCCGGCCGCGGTGGTCACAGGCGCGCATGCTAAATGGGGGGACTTGGTACTCGACGACCATCCCAGGAGGATCGATGATCGGGGGGTAACCTCACGCGATCCTGAGACGTGAAGCTGTGACCGACGATCCAACCAACCGCCCGGCAGAGCGCTCGGGGGCCACCCGGTATGCGTACCTGCGCTCGGACGGGACCCTCGACATCGTGGTGGGCAGCCTCGTGGCCGGTCTCGGCGCCTACGCCTACCAGTTCCTCGGGGGTCACAGCCTGGGTGCCGAGGACTTCGCCCCGATCGGGGCGCTGCTGACCGCCCACTTCCTCGCCTTCGTCATCATCCTGCTGCCGATCGAGCAGTTCGTGATCCGCAGGATCACCCTTGGCGCCCGCGGCTGGGTGGTGCCACTGCGGGCCGTCGCCCTCGCCGCCTCGGCGGCGGTGGCCGGCGCCATCGTCGTGTGGATGACCGCCGACGACTACTTCGAGGGCGATGTCTCCTTCGTCTGGTTCGTCGTCGCCACCGTGGCGTTCCACTTCTTCTTTGCGGTCGGGCGCGGCTATCTCGCCTGCTTCCGCCGCTTCCGTGCCTACGGCCAGGTGAGCGCGGCGGCCTCGCTACTTCGCCTCGCCCTCGCCGTGGGTGTGGTGCTGATCGGTGCCACCGTTCAGGGGTTCGCCTGGGCACAGGTGCTCGGGCCACTGGTGATCTTCCTGTGGCGCCCACTGCGCCCGCCGGCCGAGCCCATCTCGAGCACCCGCCAGCTCGAGGCCGAGCACGTCGACTCGATGGGGGAGCGGGGGCTCCTCTCCGGTCTGGTGCTCTCATCGGCGGCGTCCCAGGCGCTGCTTCTCTCGGGCCCCCTCGTCGCCGGGGCCCTCGGCGCCACCGACGTGCAGTTCTCGGTCACCTACGCGACCCTGCTCATCGCCAGGGCCCCGCTGACCCTCGGCTACAACCTCATCGCCAGGGTCCTGCCGCCGTTCACGGAGATGGCGGCGACCGGGGAGGAGCGCGAGCTGCGCTCTTGGGCCCGCGGCCTCGGCATCGCCGGCGTCGCGCTGGCCGTGATCGGCGGGTTCGTCGGTGCCGTGATCGGCCCCACGCTGGTGGCGATCGCCTTCGGACAGGACTTCCGCCCGAGCTCCCTCGTCGCCGGCCTCGCCGCCGCAGGGGTGGTGCTCGCCGCGTCCGGCCTCTTCATCGGGCAGGTGCTGGTGGCCAGGGGCCAGCCGGCACGCCTCGCTATCGCCTGGTTCCTCGCCCTCGGTGCCGCCGCCCTCGCCCTGTTGATCCCGATCGAGGACCCGATCCTGGCCGTCACCGTGGCTTTCCTCGTCGGGGAGGCGGTGGCCCTCGGTGCGCTCGTGCTCGGAGCCCTGCTGCGCGACCGCGGTGAGGGTGAGATCTCCCACGGCTATGTGGTGGCCAAGCGCTCGATGGACATCGCCGGTGCGCTGGTCGCCATGGTCCTGCTGTCTCCCGTGCTCGCCGTCGCCGCGCTTGCGGTCCGGCTGGACTCACCGGGCCCGGCCTTCTTCCGGCAGCTACGGACCGGGCGAGGGGGCAGGGACTTCTGGATGGTCAAGCTGCGCACGATGGCCATCGACCACGACCCGGCCGTCTTCCACGAGCACCTCGAGGCGATCAGGCAATCGGGCCTCGATGAGGAGTACACGATCAAGATCGACGCCGACCCGCGGGTGACGGCCGTCGGCTCCCGGCTGCGGCGCTGGTCGCTCGACGAGCTGCCCAACCTGTGGAATGTGCTCAAGGGCTCGATGTCGCTGGTCGGGCCCCGTCCGCTGGTCCCAGAGGAGGCGGCACTGATCGGGCTCGACAACCCCCGGTTCAGCGTCAAGCCCGGCGTCACCGGATACGCCCAGGTCCACGGGAGAGATACGATCTCGATGGCCGAGCGCACCCTGCTCGACGAGACCTACATCAAGGAGCGATCGCTGGGCCTCGACCTGCGGATCCTGGTGGCGACCGTCGGGACCGTCTTCCGCAACCCGGGGGAAGAGACGAAGGCGTAGGGTCTTGCGGCCCTCGTCGGAATCCCGGCGGGTGCGGTAGCGTTCCCCCCATATGGACCCGATCACCACACTGCTCAACGAGACCGACCCGGTGATCGCGGTGGTAGGGGCCACCGACAACCCGAACAAGTACGGCGCGGTGATCTACCGCGACCTGAAGGCCAAGGGCTACAACGTGTATCCGGTGAACCCGACCCGCGACACCGTCGACGATGACCCGGCCTACGGGACGCTCGCCGATCTGCCCGAGACCCCCGACATCGTCAACATCGTCGTGCCTCCGCCGCGGACACTGCGTGTGCTCGACCAGGCCGAGGAGCTCGGGATCAAGAACATCTGGGTGCAGCCGGGCGCCGAGGACGAGGCGGTGATGAAACGACTCGAACACGGTCCCTTCCAGTACCTGGCCAACGCCTGCATCATGGTGCGGGCGCGCGCGAAAACTGCCTCCTGACCCCGGGCCCAACCCTCTGACGCTCCGGATACACTGACCGGTCCAGGGGTCGAGCAGGGGAGTGCGATGACCGCAGACGATCTCCGCGCCGCGGTGCTGGCGGTGCAAGGAGTCTCCGCTACCGAGGTCGCCCTTCGCGACGACAGGACGCCCGTGGTGCGCGTCTGGACCGACGGAAGCCGGGGTGACTCCGAAATCGAGCGGGACGTCGCCGACGTGATCGCCATCCACGGGTACGGCATCGGCGCGACCCGCTCCGGAGCGGAGCTTCGCGAACGGTTCTCCGAGACGCTCGGCACCAGCCCCGAGGTCGCCGATTACTTCGACCGGGTGGCGGCAGACACCGGTCTTGCCAAGCTCGCCATCGAGGAGAACGGCGACACCGTGGTGGCGGTGGCATCGGATGCAGCGGGTCGCAGCGCCAGGGCGCTGGTCGGCGAGGGGGACGATGCCTTTCTCGTTGCGGTCACCGACGCGGTGGCGACCCTGCGGGGCATCGAACCGGTGCCCTTGCTGGTGAGCGTCGAGGATCGCTTTGTGGCCGGTGTGGACGTGGTCTCGGTCTTGATCGAAAACGACCACGGGGAGCGCTACGCCGGTGCCGCGGTCGTACGCGGTGGCCGTCCGTTCAGCGTCGGGCGTGCCGTGGATGCGGCGCTGGCGAACGCGGTCTGATCGCTAGGACGTCGCGGCCGAGGCGTCGGCCGACGCCCGCTTGGTCGGCCGGGTGACGACGTAGGTGGCGATCGAGACGCCGAGAAGGATCAGCAGCACCCGTACCACCGCCGAGTCGGTGGCGAACAGCACCGAGATGGTGAAGGTCGTGGCGATGGCGGCCACGGCGATGGCCTTGCCGCGGATCGAGAAGCCCGCTCCGGTTCGCCAGTCGCGCACGATTCCACCGAAGAGGGCGTTGGTCTCGAGCCAGTGGTCGAAGCGCTCCGAGGACCGGGCGAAGAAGAACGCCGCCAGCAGCACGGGTCCGGTCGTCGGGATCAGGGGAAGGAAGGTCCCGATGAACGCCATCCCGAGGAAGAGGACGCCGAGCACGACGTAGATCACGCGCACGATCGGGTTCTTCGATATCGCCATGGCGGGAAACCGTATCACCATGGTGGCCGACAGCGAGTCGGTAGGGTGCCCGGATGCTGGTGATGCAGGCCCTACGCAACTTGTGGGCGCGGTGGCTCGGGCTGTTCGGCCTGACGCCGAGGCCGGGGCCTCCGTTGCGCCTGACCGGGGATCCGCCGAGTCCGAACCGGGCTTCGTCGATGCACCTGTGGTGGTCGCTGCCCTATGGGGAGTTGCTGACGTCGGTGTCGGCGACGCTGGAGATCCTCGAGCCCCCGGTGATCGACCGGCTCTACTTCTGGGCGCTCCAGGCCGCCTTCGTCAAGCCCGATGGCGGCGGCGCCCATCTCGGCCTCCAGCACAACCTCCGCCATCCAGGCTTCCGTGCGGCGAACTTCGGCGGCTACGCACCCCGCGACGTGGGCGGGTTGCTGGCCGGGCTGGAGTCGCCGCTGCCATCGACGCCGGATGACGAGAACACCCGCGATTTCGACTGGGAACCGCACCGGAAGTACCGGTTGGCGATCGAGCGGGTCGACGTCGACGCCGTCCCTGAGGGGCTGTTCGCCTGGCGGGGCGCGATCGAGGACCTCCAGACCGGCCGCTTCGACGTGGTGCGGGTGCTGTTCAGCCGGGGCGAGTTCCTCCGGGGCCCGGTGGTGTGGACCGAGGCCTTCGCCCGATGCGAGCACCCCACCGTGACCGTGCGCTGGTCGGATCTCGAGGCGGTGGGGGAGCGGCGAGGGACGATGGCGGTCACCTCGGTGCAGGTGAACTACCAGGCCTACGACGCCGGGGGGTGCGACAACACCAACCAGTTCGTCGAAGGGGGCGGCTGGGCGCAGCAGACCAACGTGCCGCGCACCGTGCCGTCGGGGACGGTCTTGTCGATCGGGTGAGCGCCGGTCAGGTCTCGGCGTTCATGAAGGGGCGCACCTCGATCGGTTTGCCGATCAGCGCCGAGGTCTTCGCCGCCCAGTCGACTGCGGTGTCGAGATCCTCCACATCGAGGACGTAGAAGCCGCCGAGGTGCTCCTTCGCCTCGACGAAAGGACCGTCGGTGGTGAGCACCTCACCCCCGTAGCCGCGCACGACGGTGGCCTTCGAGGGGGCGTGAAGGGCGCCGCCGAAGACCCAGGACCCTGTGGTGCGGATCTCAGCGTTGAGCTTGTCCATCTCCTCCATGGAGCGCTGCCGCTCTTCCTCGGTCATCGGACCGGGGTCCTCGCCCTCGACGGTGTGAACGGACAACAGATACTGCGACATGGCGTCGACTCCTCGTCTCGGGGCGGGATAATCCCGCCGCTCGAATCCCCTCACGAAGGGTCCCTACGGACTTCGACAGGTTTCCAAGAACTGGCTGGTTGATCGGTCGACGCCAGGCTATCGACTGCGCCGGTGCCGTCGGTACCATGCCGCTTCCGGGGCGTTTAGCTCAGCTGGGAGAGCGCTTCCCTTACAAGGAAGAGGTCGGCGGTT
>CAZCBO010000113.1:0-8929 GCA_964496825.1 uncultured Acidimicrobiaceae bacterium | reverse complement strand
ATTTGGCCGTGTCCGGGATGACCAAACCACTGGCGGTCGTGGCCTCGTCTTCGTCCTTGGGCTTCACGACGATACGGTCGCCCAGGGGGTTCAACTTCATCCGGCTTCCCTCCTTCTCGGGTCTAGCAGTCTCGGATTGCGAGTGCTAAGCATAGCACGTCTCTGGCACTCCTGAATAGAGAGTGCTAGCAGCAGCCTCAGCCGAATGCTGACTCGAGGTCAGCCGCCTCGATGATGCCGACGACGGTTCCGCTATCGACCACCACCCACCGCGGCTCGGTTGCCGAGCGGAGGAGCAGATCCTCGAAGGGGGTTTCGGCGTCGACGACGTCATTGGGCCCGATCGGCGTCATCACCGAAGATGCCCGACCCAGCTCGCGGCGGCCCGGGGCCAGATCATCGACCTCGGCCTGGCCGATGACCCCCGTGATCCTGCCACCGACCTCGACGGGAAGCGTGCGTAATCTCGGCCCGGTCTGGAACAGGGCGGTGACGTCGGCGACCCGGAGCGTTCCCGGGACCGCCTCGGGGGTGGGATGCATCACGTCCCGGGCGGTCGATCCCGCCGCCAGTGCGGCCAGCTCCTCGCGCTCCCCCGCTGCGGAGGCACCGCGGTAGAGGAACCAACCGAGCAGGATCCCTATCGCCCCGGCGATCTCCCCCCTGGCCACGATCAGGACGAGTCCGATGGTGGCGACGCCAAGCCCGAGCACCCGGCCGGTGACCGTCGCAGTCCGCGTGGCGCGCCGGCGGTCGGCCCCGAAGTTCCATAGGATCGCCCGCAGGGCTTTCCCCCCGTCGAGGGGGATGCCGGGCAGCAGGTTGAAGGCGGCGAGGAGCAGGTTGAGGACGGCGAGCAGCAACACGCTGTCCGCCGTTGGCCCGTTCCCGATCACCGCGGCGATCGCCCAGAGGACGCCGCCGAGCGCCATCGAGCCGACCGGCCCGGACAATGCCACCCAGAACTCGTCGCCCGGGGAGCGGTCCCGGCCCTCGATGACGGAATAGCCGCCGAACACCAGTAACCGGATGCGGCGCACCCGCAACTGGCGCCTCGCCGCGATGAGGGCATGGGCTCCTTCGTGCACCAGCAGCGACCCGATATAGCCCAGCGCCACCACGATGGCCAATACGGTGCCGACCGTGCCCGGGTCGTAGGTCGCCTCGAGGCCGACGTGGTTGACCCAGGCGAGCAAGACCGCAACCACGAACACCGACACATCGACGACGATCTCGACACCACCGACGTGCCCGAGCCGGACTCCGGTGTTCATGCGCCGAGCCGCATCCCCGGATCGACGTCGCTGTCGAGGCCGTCGGGAGAGACCTCTCGGTCGAGCCGGTCGACGCCAACGGCAGCGACCATCGCGCCGTTGTCGGTACACAGCGCCGGTGAAGGCAGGAAGACGGCCACGCCGAGTCGTTCCGCTTCCTCGGCGAGCCGCTCGCGCAGACGCCGATTGGCGAGAACCCCCCCACCCCCGGCCACCGCGGTGGCACCCGTGGCCTCCACGGCGTTGAAGGTCTTCTCCACCAGGACGTCGACGATCGCTTCCTGGATCGAAGCGGCGACGTCGGCACGCGGTGGCAGCTCGCCGGCATCCCTCGCCTTCTCGAGGTAGGTGACCACCGATGTCTTGAGGCCGGAGAACGAGAAGTCGAAGGGCCGATCGGCCAGCGCCCTCGGAAACTCCACGGTGGTGTGATCCCCTTCGTCGGATTCGGCGTCGATCGCCGGTCCGCCCGGATACCCGAGCCCCATGTACCTGGCGAGCTTGTCGAAGGCCTCTCCGGCGGCGTCATCGATCGTGGTGCCGAGGGTCTCGTACTCCCCCCAGGCCTTCACATGGACGATCTGGCTGTGGCCACCGGAAGCCAGGAGCACGATCGCAGGCGGCTGGTAGTCCTCGTACTCGAGACGGGGAGCGAAGAGGTGGCCTTCCATGTGATCGATGCCGTAGAGCGGCTTGCCCAGACTCCATGCCAGGGCCTTGCCGAAGGAGAACCCGACCATGAGTGCGCCGATCAGCCCGGGGCCGCGCGTCGCCGCGACCGCATCGAGCTGATCCGAGTACACCCCGGCACGACCGAGGGCCTGGTGGACCAGCGGTCGGATCGCTTCGACGTGGGCCCGGGCCGCCACCTCGGGGACGACCCCGCCGAAGCGGGCATGGGCGTCGGTCTGGGAGGCGAGCACCGAGGAGAGCACCTCGTAGCCGCGGACGACGGCGACCCCGGTCTCGTCACAGCTGGTCTCGATGCCGAGGACGGTGGGGTCGGTCATGCCGCCTCCTCGAGCCGGGTGCGGATGGCTTCGAGGCGCCGCTGGTACTCGTCGCCGTCGATGTCGGTTGCCCACATCACCACCGCATCCTCGTCCCGGTAGTAGCCGTGCCGCTTTCCCATCGGGACGAACCCGAACTGCTCGTAGAGCTGCTGGGCGTCGAAGTTGCTCTCCCGCACCTCGAGGGTGAGGTGCCGGGCGCCGACCTCGAGAGCCCGGTCGATCAGGGCCAGCAGCAGGCGCGAGCCGAAGTACTGGCGCCGCTGCTCGGGAGCGATGCCGAGGGTGGTGACGTGGGCATCCTCGTCGACGAACATGATCCCGCCGAATCCGATGATGTCGTCGTCTTCCTCGACAACCAGATAGCTGCGATTGGCCTGGGCCATCTCGTCGCGGATGATCGCCTCCGACCACGGATGCTCGTACACCGCGCTCTCCAGGGCGACGATGGCAGACAGATCGGAGAAGTTGGCGTCGCGGATCATCACCACACCCCCTCCGAACGGAACGTCTCCCAGTTGATTCGGACGTCGGGCTCGCGCATGTAGGCGGGACGGACCTCTGAAGGGTGCCCGAAGTCCTCGCGACCGGCCTGGATGGCAGCGATCTCACAGATCACGTCGGCAGACGGATAGCGGGGGCGGCCGCGACGAACCCGGTGCAGTCCCGACCAGGTGGAGTCGGGAAGCGCCTGCCAGTCGCCGACGACGAGGCTGTCCCTGGCGTCGGCGTTGAGCATCGCCTTGAACTCGTCGACATCGACCACCTCGGGATCGCCGTCGGTGGCCACGCCACCGGGGAGGGGCCGGTAGGGGGCGACCGCCACCTGCCCGCGTCGCATGTCGACGACCGGCCAGATCCTGCGATGCCCGGTCGCGGCGCGCACGGCGAGCACGGTCAGCGAGGAGACACCGACCAGCGGAACGCCGAGGGCGGCGGCGAAGGCCTGGGCGGTGGCGAGACCGGCGCGGATCCCGGTGAAGGGGCCGGGTCCGTAGTCGACGACGACCACGTCGATGTCGCTGCGATCCCACCCGGCATGGTGGAAGCAGAAGTCGATGGCCGGCACCAGGAACTCGACGTGACCGCGGGGATCGACGCGGACGTTCATGGCGACGAGCTTGCCGTCCTCGCCCAGGGCGACCGACGACGCCGGGGTGGCGGTCTCGATGGCGAGGACCTTCATGCGACTTCCTCCAGCGGTCGCGAGCGCCACGACCCGTACGGCTCGAAGCGAAAGCTGCGCCCGGTCTCATCGTCCATCGTGATCGAGACCTCCAGACGGTCCTCGGTGATCGCCGATGCCACGGCCTCGCCCCACTCGATGACGAGCACGCCGTCTTCGGCCTCCTCCTCGAGCTCCAGGTCCTCCAGTTCGCCGATCGAGCTGAGCCGGTACACGTCGGCGTGAATCAGCGGGAGGAACCCGTCGTCGTAGCGACGGGCGAGAACGAAGCTCGGACTCGATATCGGGTCGGTGATGCCCAGACCCTCGGCGATCCCGCTGGTGAGGAGGGTCTTGCCGGTACCGAGGCGGCCGTTGAGCAGGATCACGTCACCCGGTTGCAGGATCGAAGCCAGGCGCTGGCCCAGGGCAAGCGTCTCACTGGGTGCATCGGTTCGAACCTCGATCATTGGGGCCTCACTGGCCGAAGAGGCCGAGTTGCTCCGGGTCTTTGGCCGGCTCCAGTATCGGGGTCTCCTCGTCGGACCCGACCTCGATGCCGAGATTACCGTCGAGGATCCGGCGGACGAGAGAGAAGTCATACCGCATCTGTTCCAGCACCGAGGCGCTCCCCCGCAACGCCGCCGCCGGGTGGAAGGTGGGGACGAGATACCGGCCCCACCACTCGTAGGCGGTGCCCCGCATCCGGGTGATGCCGGTCTCCGTGTTCAGCAAGAGCTTGGTGGAGAAGTTGCCGAGGGTGACGACGACGGTCGGGTCGATCAGCCGAAGCTGGCTGCGCAGGTAACCCTTACAGGCGTCGATCTCCTCGGCACGCGGGTCGCGGTTGTTCGGCGGTCGGCACTTGACCACATTGGCGATGTAGACCTCGGCGCGGGTGAGGCCGATCTCGCCGAGCAGCTCCTCGAGCAGCCGGCCCGAAGGGCCCACGAAAGGAAGGCCCTGCTCGTCCTCGCGCTGGCCCGGACCCTCGCCGACGAACACGACGTCCGCTTGCGGATCGCCCGACCCGAACACGACGTTGGTGCGGTGTTCGGCGAGGGCACACTTGGTGCAGACGAGGGCTTCGGCCTCGAGGATCTCGAGTTCCGTCCTCATAGCGCGGACTCGATCGCGCGCCCGACGGCGACGAACGCCGCCTGCTGCACCATGTCGATGTCGGCCGACTCTTCGCCGAACGACACGACAAAGGCGGAATCACCGTCGTAACGGGTGTGGGCGGGCCGGATGCAGGCGCCCATGGCGTCGTGGGATCTGATGGCCACCCGGCGCAGCTCGTTGCGATCGCTGATGCCGGCGTCGGTGGCAACACACACCAGGGTCGTGTTGTGTGCCGTGGGCCCGACCGGTACGTCGATGGAGGCTGGGGAGCCCCCGGTGAGAGACTCGCCCTCGAGGGTGAAGATGTCGCCGACGGCGTTCAACACCACCAGGGCACCAACCGTGGCTCCCTCGACCTCGATGGCCGCCGACCCCACCCCGCCGAATCTGATCGCATCGGATCCTCGCCAACCGGCAACGGTCGTCCCCGATCCGGCGCCGACGCGACCGAGCGGCACCGGCTCGGCGCTGCGGCCGAGATAGGCGGTGGCACCATCCTCGGGCCCGGGCCGCCGGGGCGGGTCGCCGGTCATCAAGTCGAAGACGATGGCTGCGAGGACGATCGGAACCGGACCGGCCGGGGTCGGTGCGCCGCGACCCTCCTTCTCGATCTCCGCGGTGATGCCAGCAGCGGCGTTGAGCCCGAAGGCGGATCCCCCGGAGAACATGAGGGCGTTGACCGTCACCGGCTTGATGGCGACGCCGAGAGCGTCGGTCTCCCTGGTGCCGGGGGCACCGCCGCGAACGTCGACCACGGCGACGTTCGGCTCGGGGAAGGTGAGGACAGTGACGCCGGTGGCCCCGACCTGGTCGGTGTAGTGGCCGACCCGGACGCCGGGGACGGCGGTGATCGTCTCATTGGCCACGCCGGCCTCCGGTGTAGACCCGGGGGAGGCGGGGGCCGAAGTTGCAGACGATCTCGTAGTTGATCGTGCCGAGCCGCTCGGCCCACTCCTCCGCCGTGATCGAGTCGCCGAGGAGCTCGACCTCGTCGCCGACCTCGACGTCGTCGTCACCGACGTCGACGACGATCTGGTCCATCGTCACGGTGCCGGCAAAGGGGTGGCGCTTGCCGTTGATCACCACCTCGCCCCCGGTGGAGGAGAGCCGCCGGGAGACGCCGTCGGCATACCCGATCGGCACCGTTGCCACCGTGGCGTCTGCCGCGAGTGGCCTGACCCGTCCGTAGGAAGGGCGCGACCCGGCCGGAAGCCGGCGGACATGGGACACCCGGGAGAGCACGCGCATCGCCGGACGCAGCGGAACGTCGGGCCCGGTCGACGGAGCCGGCCGGAGCCCGTAGACGCCGAGGCCGACGCGGACCATGTCGAACCGGGCGTCGGGATAGTCGAGCGCGCCGGCGGTGTTGGCGGCGTGCATCAGTTCCGGAGTGATCCCCTCATCGTCGAGGCGCTTGCGGAAGGCGTTGAACTCCTGGATCTGCTGGGCGGTGAAGTCGGGATCCTCCTCGGACACCGGGAAGTGGGTCCAGATCGCCTCGAGGCGGAGGTTCGGATGCTCGTGGATCCGGCGGGCGATGGCGAGGGCGTCGTCGGGATCGGCGCCGACCCGGTGCATCCCGGTGTCGACCTTGAGGTGGACGGGCACCACGGCATTGGCCTCTTCCCCGAGCGTGGTGGCGAACGACTGGCGGTACACGGTGGGCGTGAGGTTCCAGGCAATGAGGGATCCGATGTCCTCCGCCTCGGGCTGGGCGAGGACGAGGATCGGCGCCTCGATACCGGCCTCGCGCAACCGGACCCCTTCCGAGACGATGGCGACGGCGAGCCAGGAGGCTCCGCCGGCGAGGGCGGCCTCGGCGACGGGAACATCGCCGTGGCCGTAGGCGTCGGCCTTGACCACTGCGCAGAGGGCGGCGGGCTCGACGGCACCGGCGATGGCGGCTGCGTTGGCCTCGATGGCGTCGAGATCGACTGCGATCCAGGACGGGCGCATGGGAGGAGAGTAACGGGTGGTTGAATCGGGCGATGTTCCGGGTGGTATTGATCGGGGTGGTCCTCGCCGTGGGGTGTTCGGCGGGCGGATCGGTCTCGGATCGGGGTCAGTGGAGCGATGGCGATCCCTGCCCCGACGTGCTGTTCGTCGGGCTGCGCGGCAGCGGTCAAAACCCCGGCATGGGACCGCAGATGAGTGAGGTCTACGAGCGGCTCGTCGCGGCCCTGGATCCGCCCCGGGACGTGTTGGTGGCCTACCACGCCCTCGATTACCCGGCCGAGGGAACGCTGACCGGGGGTGCGTCGCAGTACTCGGAGAGTATCGCTCACGGTGTCGCGGCCCTCCCCGAGGCGGTCGAGATGCTCGCGTCGCAGTGCCCGGAGACACGGATCGTCCTGGGCGGTTACTCGCAGGGGGCGCACGTCATCGCCGTCGCCGACCATGGATTCCTCGAGGCGTGGAACATCGATGCGGTGGTCCTGCTGGCGAACCCGGTCTTCGCTCCGGACGATCCGACCGAGAAGGTCGGCGGCTTCAATCCGGACAAGGGCGGGATCATCCGCCAGGCCTGGCTCGACGGGCCGATCGCCGAACGGACGCTCCAACTGTGCCTGAGCGGCGACCCGGTGTGCCAGTTCGGGTCGGTCGCCTTCTGGGTCCACTCCAACGGCTACACCGGTGAGGTCCTCGACCCCATTGCCCGCTTCGCTGCCGATCGATTGGAGCTATAGCGGCGAAGAAACCCACCTCTCACGTATGGTTCCTCGCCGCGATCGACCCCCTTCACCGTGGCCGGGAGTCGTGGCACGGTGACACCGTGCCTGACCTCGACCTCGCTCTTTCCGCCTTCGCCCGCGCCCAGTACGGAACCTTCAACCGCCGGCAGGTACTCGCCGCTGGTGGCTCCGAGCGCCAGGTGGCGCACCGTCTCGAGAGCGGCCAATGGATCGCCCTCGACTCGGGTGTGTACGCGCTCTCCTCGGCGCCGGCCATCTGGCGTCGCCAGGTGATGGCGGCAGTTCTCAGCAAGAGCCGGGCAATCGTCTCGGGAATCTCGGCCGGGGTGCTCCATGACATCCCCGGCTGTCGACCCGGACGGGTGGAGATCTCGGTGCCGCGGTCGGGCGGTACGAGGAGCGCCATTGCCACCGTCCGTCGGCGATCCGACTTCGATGGCATCAGGAAGGTGCGCGTAGGCCGGATCCCGGTGACGTCGGTTGCCGAGACGCTCCTCGACTTGTCGCGGGTGCTGACTCCGGTACAGCTCGAGGGCGCCGTCGACGAATGCCTGGTACGCCGCGCCGTCGATCTCCCCGACCTCAGGGCGGTCCGGGAGCGCGTCTCGGCATCCCGGGTGCAGGGAACCAGGGCCTTCCGCGAAGTCCTCGCCGACCTGACTGCCGAGTACGTACCTACCGAGAGCGAGCTGGAGCGCATGCTGCTGCGGGCGATCGACGACCCTCGGGTTCCACCGGCCGAACGGCAGGCCAGGCTCTCGTGGTGGCCGGTACTGCTACATCGGGTGGATGCGGTCATCGAGGAGTGGCGGCTGATACTCGAGGCGGACGGTCGGACCTATCACACCAAGCGAGCGGATTTCGAAAGGGACCGGCAGCGAGACAATCTCGCCGTCGCTCATGGGTACCGAGTGATGCGCTTCACGTACCGGGCATTGAGGAACGATCCCGGCGGAGTGCTGGAGTTGGTGCTCCACGCGGGTTCACGCGAAAACCTGTCTTGACATGGCCCTTGTCGTCAGAAGCGGGTTCCGTAGGGTGGAGCCATGCGCTGGGTGCGTCTCTTGGCGGCGGGCGCGTTCGTCGCCGGCTGCACGGGTTCGTCGACGCCCGCCACCGCTCCGTCGACGGTGCCAACGACAACGACGACCACGACGACGGTGGAGGTAACGACCACCCTGGACCGCCTCGCCGAGATCGAAGCGATCTACCAGGACTTGGATGAAAAGCGCCTTGACGCGCTCTTCCGTGGTGACACGGAAGCGTTTGCCTCGCTATTCGCAAACGAGTCGTATCTGGAGGAGAGCCTGGCCGCATTCGATGTCATGAGTTTCGACGGCCCACCGACCGTCACTGTTGACGTCCTGGAGGTCGTGACTGACGAGGATGTGTGCCTCGCTGCTTGGATTCGGGGAACGGTCGATGGCGTCGAGGCGGGTTCGATTCTGATGGTGCTTGAGCCACTGCCGGATGGGGGTTGGGGCTACGCCTTTGGGGGTGAAGGATGGCTCTGCGTTGGGCCGCATCCGTTGGAGTCGTAGCAGCACTGTTCCTTGCTGGTCCAGCGGCGGCAGGTGAAGGCTGCGACATCAACGAAGCTTGGGGCACAATCGACTGCACCGTCTCCGGCACCGAGCCGGGCGACCAGCCAACCACCGAGCCCGC
>CAZCBO010000112.1:3770-8957 GCA_964496825.1 uncultured Acidimicrobiaceae bacterium | reverse complement strand
CGACTTCGTGGGACGGCCCGAGGTCGAGGAGATCAAGCAGCTGATCGGCGAGACGCGAATGCTCACGGTCCTGGCACCGGGCGGCGCCGGCAAGACCCGTTCGGCGATCCAGGCCGCCGCCGACCTCAGCTCCGACTTCCCCGACGGGGTGTTCTTCGTCGACCTCGCCCCGCTCAGCGATCCGGGTCAAATCGCCCAGGCCACCGCCGAAGCGATCGGCATCGCTCTGGTGACCGACGAAGACCTGCAGACCCAGCTGCTCGCGCATCTGGCCAACGAGCGCCGGCTGCTGATCTTCGACAACTTCGAGCACGTCGGCGAAGGAGCGGGCCTCGTCTCGGAGATCCTCGCCGCGGCGCCCGATGTCAAGGTGATCGCCACCAGCCGCTCCCGGCTCGACATCACCGGCGAGACCGTCTTCATGCTGCCGGGCCTCGACGTCGACTGGGAGGAGCCCGAGGAGGCGTTCCGTACCAGCGGCGTTCACCTGTTCATCGATGCGGCAAAGCGTGCCGACGCGTCGTTCTCCCTTCAGATCGACGACCTCGAACCGCTGGGAAGGATCCTGCGGCTGGTCGACGGCATGCCGCTCGCGATCCTCCTCGCCGCCGCCTGGGTGGACACGCTCCCCGTTGCCGAGATCGCCGGCGAGATCGCCCGCAACGCGGACTTCCTCGCGACCGAGATGCGGGACGTTCCGGATCGTCATCGCAGCATGCGAGCGGCGTTCGACTACTCGTGGTCGCTGCTCGGCGAGGACGAGCGGCGGACGTATGCCGCCTTGTCGGCGTTTCGCGGAGGATTCACCAGGGATGCCGCAGAGCAGGTCGCGGGGGCGTCGCTGCGTGCGTTGTCCAACCTCGTCTCCAAGTCCCTGGTCGTGTCCGATCGCGACCTCGGGCGGTATGCGCTCCACGAGCTGCTCCGCCAGTACGCCGAGGAGGAGCTGTGGCGTGACGAGGCGCTCAGCGAGAAGGTGATCGCGGCGCACACTGCGTTCTTTGCAGACGCTGCCCAAGCCGCGGCCGATGCACTCATCGTCGATGTCCACGAGCAAGGCGAGGCCCTCGAGATGCTCGACCGCGACGTCGACAACATCAGGCTGGCGTTGCGCAGGACGCTGGCAGCGGGTGATGCCGACGCCACGTTCCCCTTCGTCGCCGCACTCATCTGGCTGTACGAGACCAGGGGCTGGGTCACCACCGGAGCCGAGCTGTTCGCCGAGGTGCGCGCCGCCTTCGAGTCCGATCCGACCGATCGCGGCGAGGTCGTCGCAGCCGTTGCCCGCGCGCTCGAGGGCAAGTTCCTGGCCAACCTCGGCCATCTCGATGAAGCGTTGCCACTGGCCCAAGCGGCGGTGGTGACCCTGCGGGAGCATGCCGATCCGCTGGCGCTGGTCGGAGCGCTGGAGGCGCTCAGCGAGATCACGATCTACGCCGGGGACCTCCAGACGGTGCTCGCCCTGAGTGACGAAGCCATCGGCGTGGCCGACGCTGCCGGCCTCGCGGTGTGGTCGGCAGGGATGAAGAACTACGTGGCCGGGGCGCACTTCCAGCTGGGCGATCTCGAAGCTGCGACTCGGGCTCTGCGCGAGGGAGACGATGTCCTCTCCCGACTCGGCGAACACTTCATGAGACCCTGGAATCTCGAGATGCAGGCCACGATCGCCATAGTGCAGGGCCGCCTCGACGATGCGCTCGAGATCCGCCACCGCCAGGTCGATCTGGGGCGGGAGGTGGGGTACACCCGCGTGGAGGCCTTGGGATTGCAGGGGGTCGGCGACGTGCTGGCTGCAAAGACCGACTTCGATCCCGCTCGCGCCGCGGCCTTGGAGAGCACCCGTCTGTTCGACCAGCTCGGGCTCGTCATTGACAAGGCCGCCGCGACGCTCTTGCTGGCTCAGATCGCCGCCGCGACCGGTGAAACCGAGCATGCGGTGGAGATCCTGGCCTCGGTGATCGCCGACCCGATCAGCGCAAACCAGCTTCCCTTCGAGCCGGTCGGGATGCGCGGAGCAGCGACACAGGCCCTCGCCGACCTCGAAGGGAAGCTCGATCGCGAGACGTTCGAAGATGCGAGGCGTCGCGGCGCCGCGATGAGCATCGATGTGATGGTCAAGCAGCTCTTGGGTAACGTGTCACCCGAAGGAGGTTGAAGTGGGTGATTTCGTCAGGGCGCTCGTCGTTGCAGTCATCGCCTTTCTGATCTTCACCTTTCCGGCGACCTGGCTGCTGATGCTCTTCTTCGGGAACATCGGGATGGAGCTCTCGTATTGGGGCACTTTGCCCCTGGGCATCCTTGCCTCGGTCCTGCTCGCCGGAGCCCTGAGCCGGCCCTATTGAGCTCGACCCGGCCCGGACGGGACGGTGGGCTGCCGCGCGCCGACGGTCGGACGATGACCTACCGACGTCTCGGTCACGGGGCGCCCGTCGTTTGTCTCGCCGGCGGGCCGGGTGCCGACGCCGAATACCTCGAAGACCTCGGCGGCCTCGATGCCCGCTTCGAGCTCCTCATCCCCGACATGCGCGGCACCGGGGGATCCGCGCCTGCCGCATCGGATGCCGGTTACGCCTTCGATCGACTGGCGGATGACGTCGAGGCCTTTCGGGACCATCTGCGTCTGGGGCGATTGTCGCTCCTCGCCCACTCGGCGGCGTGCACGACGGCGCTCGTCTATGGGGCGCGACACCCGGATCGACTGCGATCACTGATCCTGGTGGCCCCGAGCCGGATCCTGCTCGACGACGTCGCAGACGACACTGCCGAGATCCTCGGCCTTCGAGCCGGTGAGGTCTGGCACCCGGCGGTGACCGCGGCGCAGGCCCGTCTGGCGGAGGGACCCGGGAAGGACGAGGCCCTGGAGCTCCTCGCCGCCCTCGCCCCTGCGTCCTACGCAGGATGGGGGGAACGAGAACGGGAGCATGCCGCCTCGATGCAGCCGGCGAGCTGGGACGCGACCCGCTTCTTCTGGCAGTCGGATGTCGATGGCGACGACGTGCGGGCACGGCTTGGCGGTGTCGAAGCCCCGGTCCTGGTTCTCACCGGCGGCCTCGACGCCTCGGTCGGAGTGAACGCCGGGGCCGCCTGGGCGGAGTGCTTTTCCCACGCCCGTCACGAGAACATCGCGGAGTCGGCCCATATCCCGTGGGTCGATGCGCCCCAGGTGTTCGCTCGTCTGGTGAGCGCGTTCCTGGTCCACAGCTCGTCGGCGTAGTGCAGGGTTAGGTGCCGCCGACCACGTCGGCCCCAACCAGAGCCTCGAGGGTCGCCCCGAACTCGGGATCGTCCTCGGGACGGTAGGTTCGGTCGAGGCTCCGACCGGTCAGGAGCCGGGCCGCAGCCGCCAGCTGGGGCCCAAGCGCCCCAGCGTCGGAGGCGGCGTCGAGCAGGAGGCCGACCTGATGGGCGGCCACGAGCCGCTCCAGCTGCGCTCGGCCGTGGAGTGCTCCATGGAGTGGGTCCTCAATGCACCGACGGATCTCGGCGGTGATCTCCTCGAAGCCGGCGAGCGCCCGCCCGGCGGTGGCACCGAGCTCGGGATCGGTGATGCCCTTGAGGAGCGTGCCGGTCTGATCGAGGACCGAACCGGTGAGGTCGAGCCGATCCAGATCGCGGAAGACCTGGGCGGTGAGCACGTTGTGGGTGCCCTCCCACTGTTCGTAGACGATGGCATCGCGCAGCAGCCGTGGCAACACCGAGAAGGTCTCGATGGCGCCGTTGCCACCGAGGATCTCGATCGCACCACGGACCACGGCGGTGGCGGCGAGCGAGCAGCTCAGCTTGTTGGCATTGACCAGATACCGGTAGAAGCCGGCGTCGGCCTCGGCGGCTATTTCGCGGTCGACCGCCTCGTCGAGGGCGGTCAGGTGCCAGGTGGAGTGGAGGGCGGCGAGCCAGTCGGCTTTGAGATCCGCAAGCTGACGGCGCACGAGGGGGAAGTCGCCGATGCGTTGGCCGAAGGCCTGGCGGTGCCGGGCGTAGGCGGCGGCCTCGGCGTAGGCGCGACCCATGATCCCCACGTCGCCGATGGCGTTCATCCACCGGGAGGTGTTGAGCATCGCGGTGGCCATGATCTTGAACCCGGCGTCGATCGGCCCGACGGGAGAGGCGAGGGCGTCGATGAATTCGATCTCGCCGGACGCCATCGACCGGGTGCCGAGCTTGTCCTTCAACCGTCCGATCGTGAACCCGTTCGGCGTACCGTCGACGAATCGGGGCACGAGGAAGCAGCCGAGGCCGGCGGTGCCGCCGGACGCGCCCTCGGGCCTGGCCAGGACGAGGAACAGATCGGCGTCGGCAACCGAGCAGAACCACTTCTCCCCCGTGATCCGCCAGCTCCCGTCGCCCTGGTCGGTGGCCACCGACGCAACCGCTCCCACGTCGGATCCGCCCTGGATCTCGGTGAGAAACTGGGAACCACGCAGGGCGGCGTCGTAGTCGGCGGTGGTCAAGGCCGGGACGAACCGGTCGACGAGGTCGCCGTCGCCGAAGCGGCGCAACGCCCGGATCATCCCGGTGGTACAGGTGGCGGCGCACATGTGCCCCGCCTCGCCCTCCAACGAGGCCAGGTAACCCATGGTGGCGACCTCGAAGGAAGCTCCGGGAGAGGCGGAGGCGGAGAGCAGGCCCGATGCCCAGACCAGGCGGCCGGCGTGGTGATAGGCCGGGTCGAACCGGATCCCCTCGGTGCGGGTGCCGAGGGCGTCGAACCGGTCGAGCTCGGGATCGATGCCCTGATACGACTCGACGACGGGGCCGAGCTCCTCGCGCACGACCTGCCCGAAGGCGGTGCCGGACTCACGGAGTGCGGCGAGGCGGTCGCCGGTCAGGTAGCGGGCGTTGACGAGGTCGAGGTGGGGGTCGTAGGGGTCGGTGGGCACCGACTCCCGCCAGGCGGCCAGCGCCTCCCTGGCCTCGGAGTACGCGTCGGTCATGCCGTCATTATCCCAGGCCGGGCCGGAGAGAAGACCTCAGAGCGTGGCGGCCGGCCGAAGGCTGTGTCTGGTCGTCGCTACCGCCAGGTAGGGAAGCAACGCCGCGATGAGCGCCGCACCAAAGAAGAACGTCGAGCGCAGCCCGTGGGCGGTCACTTCGTCTTTGGTGAACCCCATACGCCGAAATGCGGCGTTGATCGTATTCTCGCTCATGGGGCGCTGGCTTGTGTGAAATGCAGGGAAAATGTAGCCC
>CAZCBO010000112.1:0-3760 GCA_964496825.1 uncultured Acidimicrobiaceae bacterium | reverse complement strand
GAACGTCGAGCGCAGCCCGGTGGCGGTGGCGATCACGCCACCCAGCGCCGCACCGATCGGGAAGGTGCCGTAGGCGATGACCCGGAACCCGCTCATGACCCGGCCGAGCAGATCGTCCGGTGTCACCGACTGCCGGTACGTGACCGAAACGACGTTCCAGATCTCCCCCGCAAAGCCGAAACCGGCAAAGGCGACGGCGGCAGTCCATGGCTCGCGGGACGCTCCCATGACGGCCACCGTCCCGCTGAGGACGACGACCGAGCCGAGGACGCTGGCACGGCGACCGAAGCGGGTGATCGTGCGCGGGGCGAGTTGGGCGCCGACGACACCACCGACCGCGCCCGAGGCGAGCAGCAGCCCGAAGCCGACCTCGCCCAGGTCGAGATTGTCCTGGGCGTGCAGCACGAGCACTGCCGCGGCAGCCGTGAAACCGAGGTTGATGGTTCCGGCCCCGATGGCGAAGGCACGGATCAACGGCTCCCGCCAGACGAAGCGGAATCCGACCCTGATGTCACCGATCACCGACCGCTCGTCGCGGCGCTCCGGTCGGTACGAACCGCCCACGGTCGTCAGGATCGCGACGCTGACGGCAAAGGTCGCCGCATTGACGCCGAAGGGTGCCGCGGCAGCGAAGGCGAAGAGGACGGCGCCGAGCAACGGGCCGACGAACTCGTTGGCGGCGATGTAGGCCCCGTTGATCCGGGCGTTGGCCCGCTCCAGCTGGTCGCGTGCGACGAGGGCCGGCGTCATGCTCATCGCCGCCGTGTCGAAGAGGGTTTCGAGCACACCGACACCGAAGATGGCGAGATAGAGGATCGGCAGCGTCACCCGGCCGGTCGCGATGAGGAGGGTGAGAGCGCCGAAGGCAGCGGCACGGCCGAGGTCCGTCACCGTCATCAACCGGAGCCGGTCGGTCCGATCGACGATGACCCCGGCAAACAAGCCAAAGACGAGCCATGGCAATCGGACGGCGATCGTGGTGGCGGCAACCCCGACGGGTTCCCTGGTGAGGCTGGCGGCGAGGAGCGGGAGGGCGGCGACGACGATGCCGTCCCCGACGTTAGAGGCGGTGGCGGCGGTCCAGACCTTCCAGAACCGACGACCGAGCGGTGTGCGAGGCTGCTCCGTCATGCCGGCGAGTATGCGGAGGGACGCCACGGTTCGCTGGCGGGTTCCCGACACGACGATGACGTCGGTTTTCCGCTAGTCGGCACCCTCTCACTCGCTACCGTCCTCCCGCGTGGACTTCGAGGTCATGTATCGGGCGATGGACAGCAGGGACCGCCGCTTCGACGGTCGGTTCTTCGTCGCCGTGGTCAGCACCGGGATCTACTGCCGGCCCATCTGCCCGGCACCGACCCCGAAGCGGCAGAACACCCGCTTCTACCGGTATGCGGCCGTCGCCGAACTCGCCGGGTTCCGCCCCTGCCGCCGCTGCCGGCCCGAGGTGAGCCCGGACACGGCGGAGTGGGACACCAGGGCCGACCTGATCGGGCGAGGCCTCCGCCTGATCGCCGAGGGTGTGGCCGACGAAGTAGGCGTAGCGGGACTGGCGGGGCGGCTCGGTGTGTCGGAGCGCCACCTGCAGCGGGTGTTCACCGCCGAGGTGGGCACCACGCCCGGGGTCATCGCCCGGTCCCGCCGTGCCCGTCTCGCCCGCCAGCTCCTGACCGAGACGGCGATGCCGATCACCCGCGTCGCCTACACCGCAGGCTTCGCCAGCGTCAGGGCCTTCAACGAGACCATCCAGCGGATCTACGAGGTGACGCCGACCGAGCTCCGGCGGGGACGGGCATCGGCGAACGGGTACCTCAGCCTCGAGCTGCAGTATCGGCCACCGTTCGCCCACGAAGCGCTCCTTGCGTTCCTCCGCGAGCGTGCCGTTCCCGGGATCGAGGAGGTCACCGGTGACCGGTACCGACGCTCCATCCCCTTCGGCGACAACGGTGCCGTCCTCGAGCTGAGGCCGACGTCGGATGCGGTGCTCCTCACCGTCGAGTCGGGTGAGATCGACCAGCTGGCACCGGTCGTCCAGCGGTCTCGCCAGCTCCTCGACCTCGACGCCGACCCGGAGGTGATCGACGGGCAGCTCGCCTTGTCTCCCGAACTGCGGGTGATGGTGAGCAGCAGACCGGGGCTCCGCCTCGCCGGCGCGTACGACCCCTTCGAGGTCGCCGTCCACGCCGTCCTTCAACAGGGAACGACGCCATCGGCGGCGGCGGTTTCGGCCGGCCGCCTCGCGGCTCGGTTCGGGACGCCGCTCGTCGAACCATCTTCCCCCATCACCCACCTGTTCCCGAGGCCGGGCCGGCTTGCTGGAGCCAACCTCGAGGGCGTCGGGATCTCGAGGAAGAAGGCGGCCACGGTGACGGCGCTCGCCACAGCCGTGGAATCGGGGACACTCACCATCGACGGTTCGGTCGACCCGGCTGTAGCGATGGAGCAACTGCTGGCCGTCCCCGGCGTCGGCGCGCACACCGCCACGATCATCGCCGTCCGAGCACTGCGGGACCCCGACGCCTTCCCGCGAGCCGATGCCCGTGTGCGCGGTTTCGTGTCGAGGATCGCACCGTCTGTCGCTGAGGACTGGCACCCCTGGCGAGGGTATGCGGCCATGCACATCTGGGCAGCACCGGCCGCCTGACCGCTCGTGTGCCGGGATCGAGCACCGGTCCGTGCACATAGACTCCGTGCCGTGCTCGCACCGTGGTCGCTGCACCCTCACCATCCCGGTGACCGACCACCTGGAGGCGTGACGGTGAGTTCGTCGTGAATCGGAGGCTCCTCTCGGCGGGGGTAGCGGCTGTGGTCCTCTCCGTCACCGGACGTATCGCCACCAACGGGGTGCCCCGATGGGAACGGTCGATGAACGATGCCATCAACGACCTCCCCGACGCACTGGCTCCCTACGCCTGGCCGCCGATGCAGCTCGGCAGCTTCCCTGCTCCGTTCGTCATCGGGGCGCTCACTTACTGGCGAACCAGGAACACCAATCCGGCCGTGTCGATCGCCGCGGCCGGCTTCACCGCCTGGCTCGCCGCAAAAGGTGTCAAGAAGGTCGTGGGACGGGGACGACCGCACGACTTCGATCCGAGCACCCAACTCCGCCTCGGCACCGAGATCGACGGCAGCCTCGGCTTCGTCTCTGGACACGCCGCGGTCGCGTTCGCCATCGCCGGGATCGTCAGGCCCCACGTGTCGGCGCCGCTCGCCGCCACGGTGTACGCGGCGGCGATCCTGGTCGGGTTGTGCCGCATCTATGTCGGGGCCCACCTCCCCGTGGACGTCGTCGGTGGGTCAGCTCTTGGCTTCCTGGTGGCAGAGGGTGTTGCCGCGTCGCCACTCGCGACCGTCGAGTCACCGCGGTCGGCTCCGGCGAGCTGACGTTCTGGACGCCTGGCTCGAAAGACGCAACTGCACAGAAGCGTCGGGCTATGCCGCCAGACAGGGCTCCCGGAAGTACCCCCTGCACTCGTCTGGGTTGCCCGCAACCGACTCCACATCGATGTCGGTCTCGGTCCAGCGGAACTCCCCATCGGTGACCACCGGGATGATCCGCTCCGGGTCCTGGTGCTCCACCCAGTACTCGACTTCCCGGTTCACCCCGTTGGATTCAGCCGCCTCTGGTGAGAGCAGGAGGACGAACCACTCGGATTGGTCGAGCGCCGCGGTGATCGAGGACCACAGGTGCGGGTTCGCCGCCAACGACGCCTCATCCCGGAACATCCGCAACGCCCGGCGTTTCCACCACGGCTTGGCG
>CAZCBO010000111.1:0-8965 GCA_964496825.1 uncultured Acidimicrobiaceae bacterium | reverse complement strand
CATCGCTTCCCGCTCGCCGAGGGTCACCGTCATCGTGCCGTCCCCCACAGTCCTCCCGAGTTCACGCAGGGCTCGATAGGGAACGAGACGCGACCCGCTCGTCCCGATCGAAGGCACATCGCGCACGGCGAGACGATAGGAATCCGTCGCTACCAGCCGCAGTGTTCCTTCGTTTTCCTCGAACAGCACTCCGGTCAGCGTCGGGCGCGCCTCATCGGTTGAAGCAGCGACCCCCACCTGATTGAGCGCATTGATCAACTCCTTGCCGTCGACTTCGACGCTTTCCCCCTCGGCACGCTCAGCCACCGCAGGGAAGTCATCCACGCTCATCTCCCGCAACCGGAACCGCGGACCATTCCCGGTGATCTCCACCTCACCGTCCGCCGCCGACATCGACACGGCTCCCTGCGGCAGCTTCCGTACGGCATCTGCAGCCAGCCTGGCCTGCACCACCGTCGCCCCATCCTCCAGCCCTTCCACCTCGAGGAACGACCGCACCGTCACCTCGTTGTCCGTGCCCGTCACCTGTAGCCGTCTGCCCTGGACCTCACACAAGATGCCTTGAAGGATGGGCAGAGGTGATCGTGTGCCAACCGCCCTGCCGGCTCGGGTCAGGACATCTGCGAGGTCGTCACGTTCGGCTCGGATGCGCACAGTCTGTCTCTACTTTCTTAGGGAATTGAAACGTTAGCGGTAGTAGTAGGCCGTGTGGATTGGGGAGAAGTCGAGAAACCCCTTGTGGAGTACCGAGGTGAGTGTCCACAGGCTGTGTGGATAGGTGCCAGACCATCCCCAGCCGAGGGCGAAGCCTCTGCGGGAATGGGGAGAAGTGTCACGTTGTCCTCAGCTTCTGTCCGAGCGTGGTCACCTCCTCGAAGACCTGCTTGTCGCTGCCCATGAGTGTCTTGATCTTGTCGACGGCATGGATGACCGTGGTGTGGTCTCTGCCGCCAAATGCCTCGCCGATCTTGGGTAGGGAGAGGTTGGTGTTCTCTCGACAGAGGTACATGGCGATCTGACGAGATCGGGCGAGGGGCTGTTTGCGGCTCGGGCCGACGAGATCGTCGGGGGTGGTGTGGAAATGGGATGCGGTCACCGCAATGATGCGCTCAGCGGTGAGGGGGGCGGCGTCGTGGTGGCGGATCACATCGGAGAGCACGTCCTGAGCCATCGCCAGCGTGACCTTCTCATTGGTCAGCGCGGCGTAGGCGGTCACCCTGGTGAGAGCGCCCTCGAGTTCTCTGATGTTCTGATGGACGTTCTCAGCGATGTAGGTGAGAACGTCACGGGGGACCGGGGTCGGGGCGAAGTCAGCATTCTTTCTGAGAATGGCAAGACGGGTTTCGACGTCGGGGATCTGGATGTCGGTCAAGAGCCCCCATTCGAAGCGGCTTCGCAGCCGATCCTCGAGAGTCGAGAGATGCTTCGGATGGCGATCGGAGCTGATGACCAGTTGCTTGCCCGCCTCGTAGAGGCTGTTGAACGTATGGAAGAACTCCTCGAGGATCTGTTCCTTGCCCTCGAAGAACTGGACATCGTCGAGGAGGAGCACGTCGATCTTCCGATAGCGGTCCTTGAACTCGTCCATGCGCTTGCGGCGGATGCCGTTGATGAACTGGTTGAAGAACTGCTCAGACGACACGTAGCGGACCCGGGCGGTGTGATCGATCTCGAGGCGATGGTGCCCGACCGCGTGGAGCAGATGGGTCTTGCCGAGTCCGGCGTTGGCATAGACGAAGAGCGGGTTGTAATGGCTGCCCGGCTGCTCGGCTACGGCGAGCGAGGCGGCGTGGGCGAACCGATTGGACTGGCCGACGACGAAGTTGTCGAAGGTGTATTTAGGGACGAGACGAGGATCGGCGGCGCGCGGTGGGGAGGGGGTCTCGATCGGCAGGCTCGACTGTGAGGCTCGTTTGGGTGTGATGGGGGCGGGGTCGGGCGCCACCTCGCGGAAGTCGAGGATGACTTCGACACCGAGGACTTCCTGGGCCGTCTCCTGCAGCACCGCGAGATAGCGGTCTCCGACCCAGCGGTAGTGGAACTCGGTCGGAGCGGTGACCCTGAGCCTGCCCGACTCGCTCGAGGACTCGAGGGGCTCGATCCATGTCTGCCAAGCGGCGGCGGGGATTCGCTGGCGCAGCTCCTTGTGGAAGGTGTCCCAATCAGTCGTCGTTGACTGGGGTTCCCCCACTGTTCCCAACTCCTTCTGCACCACGATCCCCTGTCCACACACCTGTCCACAGGTTGTGGAGAACCTCTTCTCGCCTTCCTGGCCGCCCCAGGGGCCGGTGCCGGGGATTCGGTCTCCCCGAGGAAGCAGCGACGGTCGCTGAGAGCGGCGGCGAGTATATGGCGAATCCAGAGACGGCGGCAAGAGCGCCAAATCCACCTCTAGGGCTCGACTCACCACCGGCGCTGATCGGCGATAACCCTTGTGCACCAAGCATTATGAGCAGCTCCGCCGACCGTTGCTTTTCGCGCTTTGGATGCGGAACGGTGCCAAAGCCCACTGTGCGTTGTTTCGCGACCGAAGCGGAGTTTTCGCGCAGCGGCCCTCCGGACGGGTATCAGGATGAGCGCGGTACACTCCCGCCGCCGCACCATGAAGCGTACCTACCAACCCAATGTCCGGCGCCGCAAGCGCAAACACGGTTATCGCGCCCGGATGCGCACCCGTGCCGGGCGTGCCGTCGTCAAGAACCGCCGACTCAAGGGTCGCCGGCGACTCACCGCCTAAGGTGTCTGGCGGCCGTCCGTTCGTCTCCCTGGCCTCGTCGCGATTTCGAACGGTCTACCGAACGGGCCATCGATCCCAACAGGACGGGCTCCTGGTGATCACGTCCCCGGGGAAACCGGGTCCGCCGCAAGTGGGTATCGTGGCGGGACGCGTGGTGGGCAACGCGGTTCGAAGGAATCGCGTCAAGCGAAGGCTCAGGGAGGCGATGGGCCGGGTCGAGCTGCGACCGGACACGGCATACGTCGTGGTTGCCTCACCGGAGGTCGGCGCGTTGCGCTTCGACGTGCTGGTCGAGCGGCTGGCAGCGGCGGTAGCAGAGAACGAGGAAGTCAGCAGATGACGGAGCACGAGGCAGCGAAGGTCTCGCCGGCGGCGCGCACCCTCATGGGCGGGATCCGGGCATATCAAAAGGTGCTCTCCCCCATCATGGGGGGGAACTGCCGGTTCCATCCTTCGTGTTCGCACTACGGCTTCGAAGCGATCCAGGTACACGGTGCCGCAAGGGGTTCGTGGATGGCGATCAAACGGATCGGTCGTTGCCACCCCTTCAACGAAGGCGGTCTGGACCCGGTCCCACCGCGGGTGGACGGGTCGACGGGCCGGAGCAGCTTCGGTCTCTTCGCCGTCGTCGCCGCCATCCCGATATGGGATCAGCTGGTCGATCTGCTCGGAGAGGCCCTCAACTTCTTCTACCAAATTATTCCAAATCTCGGCATCGCCATCATCCTGTTGACCCTGGTGCTGTCGCTGCTGCTGTTCCCGCTGACGTGGAAGCAGACGAAGTCGATGCGGGCGATGCAGGAGATCCAACCCGAAGTGAAGCGGCTGCAGAAGGAGCTGAAGGGGGATCGAGAGGAGCTGAACAAGCAACTGATGGCGTTGTACCAGGAACGGGGGGTGAACCCGGCCGCCGGGTGTCTGCCATTGCTGATCCAGATGCCGATCTGGTTCGCCCTGTTCCGCGTGCTGCGGGCGACCGAGACCTACATCCACACCGCCCCCGGAGAGTCGATCAACACCTCGTTCCTCGGCATGGATCTCACCGCTCGGCCGAGCGAGGCCATACCGGAGGCCTTCAGCAGCGGCGACATCCTGGCCGCCATCCCCTACATCGTCATGCTGATCTTCATCGTGGCTGCCGGATTTTACCAGCAGTACCAGACGACGCAGATGCGCAATGACGACGGCGAGAAGACCCCCCAGCAGCAGTCCATGCAGACGGCGATGAAGATCATGCCCCTGTTCTTCGGATTCATCACCTGGTCGCTCACCGCCGGGCTCGGCGTCTACTTCGCCACGTCGAGCCTCTTCCGCATCGGCCAGCAGTGGTTGATCTTCCGCATGGACGAGGAGAGTCTCGGCGCCGTCCTCCGGGGTCGATTCCGTCAAGCCGCAACCGAACCCGACGTTCCTCCCCAGCCGGAGGAACCACCGCCAAAGGGTCCGTCACCCCACACCAGCAAGAAGAAGAAGAGACGGAGGAGGAAGTAGGACCGATGGAATGGGTGGAAGTGAGCGGGAGCACCGTCGAGGTCGCGGTGGCGGCGGCCCTCCAGGAGCTCGGGCTCGACTCGGTCGAGGACGCCGAGGTGGAGGTGCTGCAGGAGGCAACCGGCGGATTCCTCGGCGTCGGCGGGAAGCCGGCGATCGTCAAGGTCGTCAAGGCTCCGCCGAAGCGGAGCCGGAGGGGCCGCCGATCCGGAGCGCGCAAGAAGCAGACGCCGCAGAAGGCAGCACAAAGCCAGTCGAAGGCCAAGAATCAGGCGAAACGGCAGGATGGGGAGCGTCGGACCATGGAGTCACAACCCGATAGCAAGAAGGAACGGCCCGAGCCCGCACCGATCGAGGAGCAGGCCGAGGTTGCAACCGCCTTCCTCGAGGGGCTGCTCGAGGCCTTCGGCCTGGAGGGGACGACCGAGTCGCGCATCGAGGACGATGTGCTGTTCCTCGATGTGATCGGGGAGCAAACCGAGGCGCTCGTTGGTCCGAAGGGCACCACGATGTACTCGGTGCTGGAGCTGACCCGAACCACCGTGCAACGCAAGACCTACGGTGCGCCGCGGATGCGAATCGACATTGCCGGCTACGGTGCTCGCCGTCGGGAGGCCCTGGCGATCTACACGAGGAAGCTGGCCGACCAGGTGCTGGCCGAGGGTGGGGAAATCATGCTCGAGCCGATGAGCGCTGCCGATCGCAAGGTCGTGCACGACGCGGCCGCAGAGATCGACGGCGTGCGTACCCATTCCGAGGGCGAGGACCCCCATCGGGCCGTGGTCATCGCACCGGCCCAGAGCGCCGCCGACTGAACCGGGTCTCCGGTCCCATGGGCGACCCGGACCCGGCAGAATGTTTCCCGTGAAACATGTCGAGGAGGCCCTGCAACGTGCCGCCGGGTGGGCGGGGCTGAGACTGGCACCCGAACAGCTCGACCGGTTGACTACCTATGCCGATTGGCTCATTGTCGAGGCGCTGCCGGCGGGCGGAGTCGGCCCCGAGGAGACCGATCGCATCGTCGATCGTCATGTGGCCGACTCCCTGGTGTTCGCCGTCGGCTGGGCAGGGGGTCACCCCGAGGCGCTGATCGACGTGGGCTCCGGGGTCGGGTTGCCCGGAATTCCTTTGGCCATCGCCTTTCCGGAGGCGTCGGTCCGGCTGCTCGATCGGTCACAGCGGCGCATCGACCTTGCGGCGCGGGCTTCCCGGATCCTCGGTCTGTCGAACGTCGAAGCGGTCCGGGGCGAGATCGAGGGCCACCCGCATCGGTACGACGGGGCAACCTTTCGCGGTTCCCTCAAGCCGGCGGTGGCGGTCGCGGCCGCTCGTCGGCTGCTCGTGCCGGGGGGAACGGCGGTGATCGGACTCAGTCGCGGTGACCGGCCCGACGCGGTGCCGGAGACCGGTCCCGGAGTGGACGTCGCGGTGCTCGAAACGCCCGATGGAGTGCTTGACTCCCCCGCCTGGATCCTTAGGATGACGGCAACTTGAAAGGGTTCTGACACTCCGATGCCCGCTGCCACAATCGTCGCCATCGCCAACCAGAAGGGCGGTGTCGGCAAATCGACGACGGCGATCAACCTCGGTGCAGGTCTCGCCCTCCAGGGCGAGCGTGTCCTGCTGGTGGATCTCGATCCGCAGGGCAACACCACGAGCGGACTCGGGGTCGATCGGAGCGCCATCGACTACTCGACCTACGACCTCATGGTGGGGGATGTGGCCACCGAGGACGTGGTCGAACCCTCGTCCGTCGGCGGGCTGCTTGTCGTCCCGGCCACGATCGAGCTCGCCGGGGCGGAGATCGAGCTCGTTTCGATGTTCTCCCGGGAACACCAGCTCGCCAATGCCCTCAAGTCGGTGGTGGACGAGTACGACTTCATCCTCGTCGACTGCCCGCCATCCCTGGGTTTGCTGACCATCAACGGGCTGACGGCCGCGAACGAGGTCATGATTCCGATCCAGTGCGAGTACTACGCGCTCGAGGGGGTAGGGCAGCTGATGCGCAACATACAGCTGGTGCAAACCAGCCTTAACCCTCAACTAGATGTGGAGGGTGTGGTGCTCACGATGTACGACGGCCGCACCACGTTGTCCAAGCAGGTGACGGCGGAGGTGCGGGAGCACTTCGGCAAGACCGCGTACAAGACGATCATCCCGCGCACGGTGCGGCTCTCGGAGGCGCCGTCGCACGGCGAACCGATCGAGACCTACGATCGGATGAACCGCGGTGCGATCGCCTATCGAGAGCTGGCGAGCGAGTTCAGGAGACGTCATGGCCGCTCGTAAGAGCGGGCTCGGCCGCGGCCTCGATGCGCTGATCCCGGTCGAGCATCCGGTGGGCGGATTCGCCGAGGTCGAGCTGGAGGCCGTGGCGCCCAACCCCCAACAGCCGCGCCGACGGTTCGACGACGAGGCGCTGGAGGAGCTGGCCGCCTCGATTCGGGAGGTCGGGGTGTTGCAGCCGATCGTCGTTCGCGCCGGCGACGAAGAGGGGACCTACGTCCTCATCGCCGGCGAGCGTCGCATGCGTGCCGCCGAGCTCGCCGGCCTCCGCCGGATCCCCGCCATGATCCGATCCTCGACGGGGGATGCCGGAAACCTCACCGAGGCGTTGATCGAGAACGTCCAGCGCACCGACCTGTCTCCCCTCGAGGAGGCCGCGGCGTACCGCAATCTCCTGGAAGATTTTGGAATGACCCACGAGGGTGTTGCCGAAAGGGTCGGGAAGAGCCGGAGTACGGTCACGAACACCCTGCGGCTCCTGCAGTTGCCCCCGGCGATCCAGGGCATGCTGGATCGGGGGGAGCTCTCGGCGGGTCATGCCAGGGCACTGCTGTCGGTCGAGGATCCGGCCTATGCCCTGCACATCGCCCGACGGGCGGTGGACGAGGGGTGGTCGGTCCGGCAGATCGAGGAAGCGGCTCGAGAGCGAGCCGACGATGCGCCCTCGCCGCGGCGCCCGCGTGCGTTACGTCCGGCAGCGATCATCGAGCTCGAGGAACGGCTCACCGAGCGCCTCGGAACCGCGGTCTCGATTCGGCCCAGGGGTGAGGGAGGCCGGCTCATCATTCGCTACAGCTCACTCGATGATCTCGAGCAGATCTACCGGGCGCTGTTCTCCTGAGGCACGCCGCGCAGGTAGAGCTCGATGATCAGGAGAGCGACCCGGGCGCCGATCTCGCCGGTCAGCGTTGGCGAGGCGACGATCACGGCAGGGGATCGAGTCTCGCGCAGCATCGGGGTCGCCCTGGGCTCGACCGGAAGGGTCAGCGCGTGCGCGATGGTCTCGGCCAGGACCCTGCCTGCCGGGCTCGAGGAGAGCGCAGTCCCGAAGTAGAACGAGCCGCGGGCATCGCCGACCGCAGGGGCGAACGAGATGACGAGGTCGGCGTTGAGCCGGTTGGCCCGCCGGGCCCGGATGTGCTCGTCGGGGAGGGTGTCGATGCTTCGTGACAGGAGGGGCGCAGCGCCTGCCTCGCGCAGCGTCGCGACCGCGCCCATCGCCGCCTGCCACGTCAGGTCGGCCGTCTTCTCGTCCTCACACGAGGGATCGATGTAGATGCGGGCGCCGGTGATCGGCTGAGGGAGCGAGGCGACCCAGGCTTGCTCGCGCACCGCCTCACGGCCCCGCTTGGAGGTCTCGCGTTGCATCAGGGCCAGCTCGTGGGCGACGGCGGCTCCCACGATGCCGTCTTCTACCATTCCGCGGTTGTGTTGGAAGTCCAGCACCGCGGCGAGGGTCTCGGGACCAAAGAGTCCGTCTACCTTGCCGGCGTCGAACCCCAAGGAATTGAGGGCTTGCTGGAGGTTGGCGATGTCGTCCCCCCGCATCATCGGCACCCGGCGGTAGACCATTCGGTCGCCGAGGCGAAAACCGGCGTCGACGAGAGATTGCCAGGTGAGCCGTCCCACGATGCCGTCGGTGGGCAGCCCGCGCGATCGCTGAAACCGAGCGACCGCGGTCGCGGTGGGCTTTCCATACGTCCCCAGCGGATCGGGATCCGTAGGGAACCCGAGCTGACGGAGACGACGCTGGATGTCGCGAACCGGTTCCCCGTGATCCCCGGTGTGGTACTGCCTCACACCATGGAAGTTAGCTAACGAATTCGGACAGCTCCGCCTCGAGCTGGGCGCGGCTCCTGGCCCCGACGAGCCGCTTCTTCTCCTGGCCCTCCTGGAACACGATCATGGTGGGGATGCTCATCACGCCGTACTGCATGGCCGTCGCCTGGTTCTCGTCGACGTTGAGCTTGACCACGTTGAGCTTCCCGGTTTGTTCGCCGGCCAGCTCGTCGAGCGGCCCCTCCATCATCTTGCACGGACCACACCACTCGGCCCAGAAGTCGACGAGCGTCGGTGTGGCATCCCCAACCAGCTCAGCGAAGGTGGCGTCGGTGGCGTCGGTCGTGTTCTGTCCCATGCTTCCTCCTTGCGATTCTGTGCGTGCCCTAGGGCAACCGCTTCTGGCCCATCAGCCTTCCCGGGACTCCAACCACCGCTCGGCGTCGAGCGCCGCCTGGCACCCCTGGCCCGCGGCCGTGACCGCCTGCTGGTAGACATGGTCGACCACATCACCTGCGGCGAACACCCCATCCACGGAGGTCGCCGTCGTCGGCGGCTTCGTGATGACGTACCCGGCCTTGTCGAGCTCGAGCTGTCCCTGGAAAATACTGGTATTCGGGTCGTGCCCGATGGCGACGAACACACCATCGACCGGCAGCGTCGAGTCCTCGC
>CAZCBO010000110.1:0-9051 GCA_964496825.1 uncultured Acidimicrobiaceae bacterium | reverse complement strand
CGAAATCTGTCACACCCTCTTGATACGGTGGCCCCATGAATGATGAACAGGCCGACGCCCTGACGCCGGACGAGATCGAGCAGCAATGGCAGCTGCGCGAGGCCATCGTGGCCTGGGCTCGAGCCGATCAGGCCGTCCTCACTCGGTCTGCTGATCGCCAGCAGATGCCGCTGGCCGACGGGTGCCGCAATCTCAACGAGTGGGTGGCGAGCCGGGGAGATGTGTCCTTGGAGACCGCTGCCGCGATGGTGAAGTTGGCGCGCATTGCCGAGGAGCATCCCGAGCTGGAAGAAGCGCTCCGCGAGGGCCGGGTCACGTGGGATCGCGCTGTCGCGATTGCTCCGCTGCTGCGCGACCATTCGATCGACGATCTTGCGGGATATGACCTCGCCGGGATCCGGCGCCTCTGTGCCCGGCAACGGCACCTCAGCAGTGACGACGAACGGCAGGAGTTTGCCGAGCAGTACTTCGTGGTTCAGCCCTCACTGGATGAGTACACCCGCCGGGTGCACGGCCTCTTCGTCGGCAGCGACGGCCACCTCTTCGAGAAGGCGCTGCTGGAACGCGCCGACGAGTTCCGCGACCTGCCTCACGGCGAGGCCTCAACCCGCACGCAGCGGCAGGCATATGCGCTGGTGGCGATGGCGCAGGATTCCCTCGACCGAAGCGATGACACCAGCGAGGGCAACGGCAACACGGTGGCGGTTCTCGTCGACCTCGATGAAACCAACGGTACCGGTGGTGAGGTCGGCGCCGAGGTCGAATACGGGTCGGTCCCAACACCCTCACCGAACTCCTCTGTGTCGGCTCGGTCCATGTCATCGGCCTCCAGAACGGTCGCCCAGTGGTCACCTCGGATGCGGCCAAAGCCATCCCACCGGCGGTGCGCCGTTTCGTCGCCCACCGCGACGGAGGCTGTGTCATCGACGGGTGCACCAGCCGCTACCGGCTCCAACCTCACCACATCCAACACCGCGCAAACGGCGGCAGCCACGACCCGGACAACCTCACCACCCTGTGCTGGTACCACCACCACGTCGCCATTCACGGCCTTGGCTTCCGCATCGACCCCAACAGCCCACCCCAACGACGACGCCTCATCCGGCCCCGGAGCCACGACCCGCCCTAGGCATCGCCCCTTCTACCGGCCCTCCTCGTTCGACCACAAGGACCAGTCTTTCTGCCACCGACGCCCGTCGGATGCTTAACCGCGCGCGGATGCCGCGCCGGTTGAAGCTATGCGCTAGCAGTGCCCGAGCAGTGAGCCCGCACCAACGGAGATAACGACCGTCCCTGACGAGTCGGGCAAGTCGCTGAGCTCTCCCCAGAGCCCCCAATTGACACCGGCATTGCGCCCGTCGCTGGCGGAGTCGTCGGCGGGATCGACCACCTGGAACCCGGCCAGGTCGAAGGCGCATTCATCGTACGAGAACCGCAGAAGGCTGCCGTACGTCTCGACAAGACCCTCGACCGTAGAGCCGACGGTCACACCGTCACCAGTGGAGAGAACCAGCTGGCCTGATCCTCCCCGGTAGGCGTAGCCGCGTAGGTTCGGCTGAGCCGACACCGGCTCCCAGTCCTCGGTACGCGGAGCGGATCGGGTCCAGTCACTGAACAAGGCGGACAGCCCAATGGCGTCCCAGCTCACCACCCGGAGATAGTCAATGCACGTCGTGCCGGTCCAGGTCCAACACGCCATCAACCCACCGCCCATTTTGCCCTCCTCACCGAAGGGCGCTTTCGTTTCCCAGTCTCCCGACGCGCCTCCCAGAAGGTCAGTCAGCGTGGCTACGGCTTCGTCCATCGGATCATCAATGGAGACGACGCCGAGTCCATCTCCCCGGAGTACCAGCTCCTCCAGTTCCGAATCTTTCGGGACCTCCGTTGTCGACGTACTCGACGCAACAGCTGTCGTGGTCGAAATGATCGACGAGGGAGTATTTGTGGTTGTGGTCGTTGAGGTGCTCGTCGCTTCTGTGGTTGGGAAGGTAGATACGGCCGTTCCTGGTGCCCTCGAGACTCCCTCCGTGTTCCCGCTCGTAGTGCATGCGCCGACCAAGGTGAGCGCAGCCACCAGCGTCACCCGCGACGTTCGCATGACGCGTAGCCTCCAACGCCAGGATCACTCTCCAACGCCACGCGGGATAGGGGCCAACGGCCCCGCCCATTTCAGCACTTCTGCCTGTCCGCCCTACAACTGGGCTTCGGCGAGCTCCTCCTCGATGGCCTCGGTGACCTCGTCCCCGAAGGTCTCGCGTTCCTTCATCATCCCCTGGCAGCGCTCCATCATCTCCGGTCCGAAGCGATAGAACAGCCAGGCGATGCCGCCGAGAACACCGAGGGCGAAGACGATACGCGTGAAGGTCTTCATGCCATCACCGTAGGAGACGGCACCCCGGCCAACCAGGGTCGTTCAACCCCTTTCAGAGGGCCTCGCGGGCCGCCTTGAGCAGGTCGACGAACGCCTCGTAGAGGTCGGCGGCGAACTCGTCGATGTCGTACATCAGCCCGTAGTCGCCGTTGAGGCCCCAGTCGACCGAACCGCTGTAGCTGAAGAGGGCGATCCCCACCCCGTGGCTCTCCCACAGGGGGACGAACGGATACGTGGCGAGCAGCCGGGCGTCGTAGAGATACAGCGGGAACTGCGGCCCCGGGACGTTGGTCACCGTCATGTTGAACGGGCGGACATTCGCTGCCAACCGGACACCGAGGGATACGAGGGTGGAAGGTGCCCCAGCCGAGATCTCCACCAGGGTCGACGCACCGAGGGCCTGGTTCGTCTCCTTCAGCCTCGCCGTCTCCTCGACGACGAAGGCGTGCTGTCTGATCGGGTCGGACTCGTCGATCGGCAGGGTCACCAGCCACATCGCCAACTGATTGCCCAGCGAGATCCTGTCGTCGGTGTTGCGCACGCTCACCGGTGCCATCACCCGGAACTCGGTCTGGTGGAGGAGGTCTTCGTCGACGTCGCGCTGCTCGAGCAGGAAGCGGCGCACGCCGCCCGAAACGGTCGAGAGGATGACGTCGTTGACCGTGCCACCGAGGAGGTTCTTCACCTCCTTCACCTCGTCCAGCGGAACGCTGAACCAGTCGACTCGGCGGTCCGGGGTAACCCGCCCGTTGATCGGCGTGGAGCCGGTCGGCGTGAGCCAACCACTCTGGAGGGAAGCGCCGATGGCGTTGATTCGCTTCATCACCCCCGCGGTGATCTCTGCAGCGTCGTCGACGAGCTCGCGCAACCCGCGCACCGAGCTGATCGCACCGGAGATGCGCCGGGTCGTCTCCCTGACCGCCAGCTCGGTGCCGTTCGGGATGGGACGGGGCGCGTAAGCAGGACCAGGGACGATCTCGTTGGTCGGTTCCATGCTCATCAGCGACGCCATCAGGTCGACACCGGCCACACCGTCGATCATGGAGTGGTGGAACTTGGTCACGAGGGCGAAGCGATCCCCCTCGAGCCCTTCGACGACGACCATCTCCCACAGCGGCTTGGAACGGTCCATCGGCTGTGACATCAGGCGCCCGGCGATGCGCTTGAGCTGGTCCTCGGTGCCCGGCCTGGGCAGGGCGATGTTCCTCACGTGGCGCTCGATATTGAAGAACTCGTCGTCGACCCACACCGGACGTCCCTCGATCGGCACCCAGGCCAGGCGCTGCCGGTACCGGGGGACGTAGTGGAGCTTCGATTCGACGAAAGCCCTGAGCAGGTCCACGTCGATGCCGCCATCGTCGGTTGCGAACGACCCCGAGTCGAAGATCGCCACCGCACCGACGTGCATGTGGGTCGAGCGCGTCTCGAGGGCGAGGAACGACTTGTCGAGGTGCGACAGCCGTACGTAGTGAACCGACATAGCACCTATTTAACCCGGCAACGACCCGCTAGACGGAGGGCCGAGCCGCTCGAGTGACGCCGACAGGTCCGCGGGCAGCGGCGAGCGAACCGCGACGGGCCCAGCAGGGATCTCGAGGGACAACTCGGCGGCGTGGAGCCAGGTGCGACCGGGGTCACCGGGAGCCGCTCGCGGTGGCCGGTACACGGGATCGCCGACGATCGGGTGATCGATGGCGTGGAGGTGGACGCGGATCTGGTGCGTCCTGCCGGTCTCGAGCTCGACCGCGAGCAGGCTGACGTCGTGATCGTCCCACCGCGCCTGCCTCCGGTAGTGGGTGCGGGCCGGACGACCGGCACCGGTGACGGCCATCCGCGTCGGATTCGCCGGATCGCGCCCGATCGGGGCCTCGATCGTGCCCGTGGCGCTGGGCATCGCGCCGTCGACCAGGGCCAGGTACCGGCGCGTCACCTCACGCCGCCGCAGGGCGTCCTGGAGGAGATCGAACACGTCCGGGGTCTTGGCGACCACGAGGAGCCCGGAGGTATCCCGGTCCAGCCGGTGCACGATGCCCCAGCGGCGTTCCGGTCCCAGGGCCCGCGACGACTCGAACCGGGCGAGCAGGCCGTTGGCCAACGTCCCGCCGGTGGTCCCCGCACCCGGGTGGACCACGAGACCGGCGGGCTTGTCGACCACCACGACGGCGTCGTCCTCGTAGGCGATCCCGAACTCGACGTCCTCCGGCAGGAGTTCGGTCTCCTCCGCGACGATCGTCACCGTCAGCTCGTCTCCGGCCGCTACCGGACCGGCCGGGCTCAGGGGCTCTCCATCGCGGGTAGCCCCTCCGGCGTCGATCGTGCGGCGCGCCACCGACCGGCTCACGTCGAACAATGCGGCGATGGCGCGGTCGGCCCTCGTCCCATCGAGGTCCTCGGGGACGACGATCTTCATCGCCGTAGGAAGAAGGTGCTGATCAGCAGCACGATCACGCCAACGGTGACGGCGGCGTCGGCCACATTGAAGGTGGCGAAGAACGAGAAGTCGATGAAATCGACCACGGCTCCGTCGATCAGCCCGTCGCCGCGGAAGATGCGATCGCCGAGGTTGCCGAGGGCGCCGCCGAGCACCATGCCGAGGCCGATCGCCTCGCCGATGTTTCCCGCCTCCCTGAGCGAGACGAAGATCAGCACGATGACGCCGATGACCACCAGGCCGAGCACCGGGCCGCTCTTGGCGAACAGCGAGAAGGCGGCACCGGTGTTGGAGGTGAGCCGGAGCTGGAGAAAGCCGTCCACGATCACGATCGGCGCGTCGGCCAGGGCCTCGAGCGCCCAGGCCTTGGAGACATGATCGATGACCAGAACGATCGCCGCGACGATCAGCGCCAGCAGCCGCAGGTTCAGGCCCGGGCGGCCGCCTCCACCGTCGTCGTCGCGTACGGAAGGGCTTCCAGCCTCGCCAGCGGAATCGGCTTCCCCGTCACTTCGCATATGCCGTACAGGCCCTTCTCCATGCGATCCTGGGCGTGGAGGACCTTCTCGAGCAACTCCTTGGCGTTCTGCTCGACGGAGATGTCCATCTCCATCTCGAAGGCGAGCGATCCCCCATCGGCGTTGCCGGGATCGGCGTTGTGCTCCGATGCGGACTCGGCAAGACGGCCGGCCTCGCGCTGGCGCTCCACCTCATCGAGGATCGCTTCGAGGCGCTCGCGCTCTGCGTCGAGCTTCTTGGCGAGGCGATCGAGCGTGGATTTCGCCAGCTTCCTAGCCATTGACCCTCCGGTCCGAGGCGGGGACGATAGCACCGGGGCACAGCAAGTCACGGGACGTCCCCACCGAGCTGTGTTCGGCACCTGGCGGCGTCGATGCCCTTCAATAGCACGGTCTTTCGTCGCGACGAGCCACCCCGGAGGATGGTGACATCGTTCGCTCCGGTCACGGACTTGAGCAGCTTCAGCAGCTCCTGGTTGGCCTTGCCCCCTTCCGGTGGTGCGGCGATCCTCACCCGCAGGGCCTCACCGTGGAGGCCCTGGATCTCGGTGCGCGAAGCGCCGGGGACGGCCCACACCGTGACCGTCGCTCCCTCAGGATGGTCTCGAATCCAGGGCATCGTGGGACGCTACCGCCAACCGGCCAGAACACGGTACGCTTGCGGCCAACGCGACGACGAGGACCCCCGGCAACGGGACATCACCTCCGAGCGGCGAGCAGAACGCGGCTGCGGCCGTCAGTAGATCTCGACGGGAGCCCGCCGATATGGGGCACGGGGGTCGAGGAGCCCTCGACCGAGTGGTCGTCTGCTCACAGAAGGCAGATCGGCAAGCCGGGTGGTACCGCGGGTCCACCCCCGTCCCGGCCCAGAGACCGGGAGGGCCCGTGACCGACAGCCGAACCGCTTCCAGCTTCTCCAGGGTCGATTCCAGCATCGACCTGCGCGAGCTCGATGCCAGGATCCTGTCGTTCTGGAAGGACGTCGACGCCTTCGCGACCTCGGTCGAGATGCGTCCTCCGGAGTCCGAGTACACGTTCTACGACGGACCGCCCTTCGCCACCGGCACCCCCCACTACGGGCACATCCTCCAGGGCGTGGTCAAGGACATCGTTCCCCGCTACTGGACGATGCGGGGACACCGGGTCGAGCGCCGGTTCGGCTGGGACACCCACGGTCTCCCGGTGGAGATGGAGGTGCAGAAGCGCCTCGGCGTGTCGAGCCCTGCAGAAGTGGAGGAGCTCGGCATCGACACCTTCAACGAGGCAGCCCGCGAGTTGGTGCGGGACGTCACCGGCGACTGGTACGAGATCACCACACGGATCGGGCGCTGGGTCGACTTCGACAACGACTACAAGACCATGGATGTCACGTTCATGGAGTCGGTCTGGTGGGGCTTCAAGCAGCTGTGGGACCGGGGGCTCGTCTACAAGACCTTCAAGGTCGTCCCCTATTCGTGGGGAGCCGCCACGCCGCTCTCGAACTTCGAGGTCAACCTCGGCGGCTACAGAGACGTCGACGACCCCTCCGTGACCGTCAGGCTCGCGGTCGCCGAAGGCAACGACGCCGTTGCCGAGGGAGACGAGCTGCTCGTGTGGACGACCACACCGTGGACCCTGCCGGGAAACCTGGCGGTAGCCGTCGGCGAGCAGATCGAGTACGCCAGGGTGGCCGACGGTGACGACCATTTCTGGGTGGCGACCGAACGTATCGGCGCCCTGTGGCCCGACGACCCGCCAGAGATCGTCGTCACCGCTCCGGGGCCCGAGCTCCTCGGCGTCACCTATCACCCGCCGTTCCCCTACTTCGCCGACCAGCACGCTGCGGGGGCCTTTCGGATCATCGCATCCGACTCGGTGACGACCGACGAAGGCACGGGCCTCGTCCACATGGCACCCGCCTACGGCGAGGCCGACTTCGCCGCACTCCAGGATGCCGGCATCGAGGCCTTCGTCGACCCGGTGGATCTCGTCGCCCGGTTCACCGATGCCGTGCCCGATGTCGCCGGCCTCAACGTCAAGGAAGCCGACCCTGTGCTGCTCAGGCTGCTGCGCGACCGCGGGCAGATCTTCCACGAGGGCCGCATCACCCACGCCTACCCGTTCTGCTGGCGGACCGACACGCCGCTGATCTACAAGGCCATCCCGAGCTGGTACGTCGCAGTGGAGCAGATCAAGGACCGCATGGTGGAGCTGAACCGGCAGATCCACTGGGTGCCCGACTACGTCGGCACCGCCCGCTTCGGTAATTGGCTCGAGGACGCCAGGGACTGGGCGATCTCGCGCAACCGGTTCTGGGGAACGACGATCCCGGTCTGGGAATGCGACGGCTGTGACGAGCAGGTGTGCCTCGGGTCGCTCGACGAGCTCGAGGCACTCGCGGGAACGCGGCCCGACGATCTGCACAAGGACGTCCTCGACACGATCACGTGGACATGCTCCGCCTGCGAAGGCACGATGCATCGCGTCCCCGAGGTGCTCGACACCTGGTTCGACTCGGGATCGATGCCCTACTCGCAGGTGCACTACCCCTTCGCCAACCGGGAGCGGTTCGAGGCCACCTTCCCCGCCAACTTCATCGCAGAAGGGCTCGACCAAACCCGGGGATGGTTCTACACCCTGCTCGTCCTCTCCACCGGAATCTTCGACACCGCTCCGTTCCAGAACTGCGTCGTGACGGGGCTGATCCTCGCCGAGGATGGGAGAAAGATGTCCAAGAGCCTGGGCAACTTCCCCGACCCGGCCTCGATCCTCGACCGGTACGGAGCCGACGCCATGCGGGCCTACCTCATCAATTCGCCGGTCCTGCGCGCCGACCCGCTCCGGTTCAGGGAGAACGGCGTCAGGGAGGTGGTGCGTACGGTGCTGCTACCCCTGTGGAACGCCTACTCGTTCTTCACCACCTACGCAGAGGCCGACGGGATCAGCGATGAGGACCTGGCCGGCGCGCCGCCCGTCGCCGATCGCCCCGAGATCGATCGCTGGATCCTCTCGGTCCTCCAGAGCCTGATCGCCGACGTCAACCGGGAGATGGAGGCCTACCGGTTGTATGCGGTGATCCCGCCCGTCATCGGCTTCGTCGACTCCCTGACCAACTGGTACATCCGACGATCCCGACGGCGCTTCTGGGCGCACCGGGGCGGCGAGGACGAAGCCGACAAACTGGCAGCCTTCGCCACCCTGTACGAGGTCCTCACCACCTTCTCGCTGGTGGCGGCGCCGGTGTTGCCCTTCATCACCGAGGAGATCTACCAGGGGCTGGTCGCCGCCCACCACGACGAAGCCCCGGTCAGCGTCCACCATGTCGACTATCCGACCGCCGACGCCGGCGTCATCGATACCGGCCTCGAGGAGGCGATGGCCGTCGTCCGATCCGTGGTCACCCTGGGCCGCGGGCTGCGCAAGAAGAACGAACTGCGGGTTCGTCAGCCGCTCGGCGTGGTGACGGTCGTCGCCAGAGATGCATCGGTTCGCGACGCCGTCGCCTCACATCGGGGGCTCATCGAAGAGGAGCTCAACGTTCACGAGGTCGAGGTGCGCGACGACGAGTCCGATCTCGTGGAGTTGTCGGCCAAGGCGGATTTCAAGCGCCTCGGACCCCGCCTCGGAGGGAAGACGAAGGAGGTCGCCTCCGCCATCGCCGACCTCGATCACGGCGCGATCGCTGCGCTCCTCGACGGCACCCGCCTGAACGTCGCCGGAGAAGAGATCACCATCGAGGATGTCGTGGTCGA
>CAZCBO010000109.1:0-9132 GCA_964496825.1 uncultured Acidimicrobiaceae bacterium | reverse complement strand
GTGGCCGTCATCCTGGACGCCACCATCGTCCGATCGCTCCTCGTGCCCTCGGCGATGAAGCTGCTCGGCGACGCCAACTGGTACTTCCCCAGTTGGCTCCAGTGGCTGCCCAAGATCCACATCGAGGGCACCCCCGACGTAGCGGAGGCCGTGGAGCCACAACCCGACCTGGTCGAACAGCGCTAGGCAACCACCAGCCGCTGCGGAGCGTTCGGTCCCCGACCTGCGCGGCGAGCACTGCGGTCACCTCGCTGTGTTCGGCGGTCCGTCGCCAGCAGACTCTCGGCCGTGATCACGACACGGTGCGCGTGCGTCGAGAGATTCCCGATATGGGCTACTCGCCGATCAGGGTCGCTCTCTTCTCGCGATATTCGTCGAAGGTGATCGCGCCCTCGGCGAAGCGGCGATCGAGGATGTCGATGGCGTCATCCCGTCTTCGTGGCCGTCTTTCGGTGTTGCCGCGGATGAGCCAGATGCCTCCGAGGATGACCGCGCCCCAGAAGAGCACCATCCAGAGCATCATTCCGCCCATCCACCACCCGTCCCACCAATCCATACCACACCTCCTCTACTGTGTTCCAACTACTGTGTTCCAACGCGAATGCGCCCGCTCATGCCTGCCGACCTCCGAGACGGTGGCGCTCCATCTCGAACTCCTCGGTGGTGATCTCGCCCGCCGCATACCGTCTCCGCAACTCGAGGACGCGCCCATCTCCGGCGGTGTGCCGGTCCCAGGGGACGGTGCCGCGGTTGGGGAGCGCGGCGTCCTCTTCGAGCACGGCGGCGATGAGGTTCGAGACCCCCATGCAGCTCCTTCGACCGGGACGGCGTCGATACACGGGCTCCGGCGTCGCCGGGGTGGAAAGCGTTCCGATCTGCGGTCGCGGCGGCGGCGGGCTCCCCTCGAGGAGGGCCTCGGTTGCGTCTAGCTGCCAGATGGCCTCGTCGAGGCGGGCGGCCAGGCCGCCGAGCTCGGCTGCGGTGGCTGCGGTGGCGAGCTCCTTCGAGACCTCGGTATACGTGGTGTTGGCCCGTCGGAAGTGCCTCAGCGCTTCATCATTGCCGACAGCCCGGACTCCCTCCTCGAGCTCGAGGATGTCGGTGGCAACGGCACCGAGCTGCCCGTCGATGATTGTCCGGGTCCGTCTGATCCGAGCACGCTCATCTCGGCGCTGCGCCCGGCGCATCCAGAGAACGAGCGCGACGACAACCACCGCCGCGATGATCACGCCGACGACCGGCAAGACATCGGAGTTTCGGCTTGGCGACAGGGCACCGACGACGAACAGGCCCAGCAGCGCGATGACGAATCCGAGGGCCGCCAGGCGGAACGGCACGGGGTACATCCTCATCTCGGTCCCTTTCAGACCATCCGGTCACGGGTACCGGTAGATCAAGGACTACGCCCTCGCCGGCGCGGCGCCAGGGCCAAAAGGCCCTACTTGCCGCTCGACGTAGGACGAGCCGGTCATCCGGCCAGGGTCGGAAGACCCTATTAGCGGCAGTTCCATGCCGTTGGCCGGGACAGACAGCAGGTGGAGCTCGAGGACCCGGGCTCAGAGATCAGCCCGGCAGCGTGGCAAGGACTGCCGCCTCGATCGTCGCTGCCGAAGGCAGTACCGCCTCCTCGAGGGGCGGGCTGTAGGGGACCGGGAGGTTGGGATTGCCCACGCGCCCCACCGGCCCCCGCATCGACTCGAAGGCGCGTTCCATCACCTGCGCCCCGATCTCGGCAGCGACCCCGCAGCGCTCGGTGTCCTCGTCGACGACGACGAGCCGGCCGGTCTTGCGAACGGAGTCGACAATGGCCCCGATGTCGAGGGGCTCCAGGGTGCGGGGGTCGACGACCTCGACGTCCACCCCGCGGCTCGCCAGGCTCTCGGCGGCCTCGAGCGCCAGGTTGACCATATAGGAGGTGGCGACCACGGTGACATCTGCTCCCGCCCGGCGGATCTCGGCGATCCCGAACGGGACCACGTATTCCTCCTCCGGTACCGGTCCCTCCTCTCCGAGGAGGAGCTTGTGGGTGAAGAAGAGCACCGGGTTGTCGTCCCGTACCGCGGTCTTGAGCAGTCCCTTGGCATCGTGCGGTGTCGTCGGCACGGCGATCTTCAGACCGGGGGCGTGCCAGTAGAGCGCCAGCGGTGACTGTGAGTGCTCCGCGGCTGCAGCTACATATCCACCGATACCCTCCAGGAACACGATCGGCAGCGTCATGCCCCCGTTGGCGCCGTGGACGTAGCGCCACTTCCCCGCCTTGGAGAGGATCTCGTCGAGGGCACAGAAGGCGAAGTCGGCGAGATGCAGCTCGGCCACCGGCCGCATCCCGACCAGGGCGGCGCCGATGCAGGAACCGGCGATCACGGTCTCACTCATCGGGGCGGACCGCACCCGTTGCTCACCGAACTCCTCGACCAGCCCGACGGTGGCGCCTTCACCGGTACTCGGGTGGAGACCGAGCCCCGTCACGTAGACCGACGGGTCGCGGTGCATCTCCTCGCGAAGAGCCTCGTTCATCGCTCGTGCCATGGTCAGCGAGCGCATCAGGCGTAGAGGTCGGCGAAGGCCTCGGCAGGATCGGGATAGGGGCTCTCGGCGGCGAAGGCGCGCGCTTCCTGCATTTCCCGGTCGGCCGACTCTCCGATATGGCGGACGTCCGCCTCCGACAGCACCCCGGTGTCGAGCAAGCTCTTCCGAAGCCGTTCGATGGGATCCCGCGACCGCCAGGCCGCGATCTCCTGGGGGTCGCGGAGGTCGGTGGCGTTCTCCCCGAAGGGTCGGATCCGGTAGGTCTTCAGCTCGAGCAACCAAGGGCCGTCACCGGCGCGGGCCCTCTCGATGGCCCGGTGGGCCGCCGTGTAGACCGCCAGCACGTCGTTGCCGTCGACCACCGCTCCCGGCATCCCGTACCCGGAGGCCAGGTCGGCGATATCGCGAGTCGCTGTGTAGTCCGAGGCCGGCACGTTGCCCATGTAGCCGTTGTTCTCGCAGACCCACACGATGGGGAGGGCCCAAACGGCGGCCGCGTTCATGCTCGAGTGGGTAGTGCCGCGGTTGCTGGTGCCCTCGCCGAAGAGCGAGACCACGACCTGGTCACCACCCCGAATCCGGATCGCCGTAGCCGCCCCCACCGCGATCGGAGCATGACCGCCCACCGTCCCGCTCTTGCCGAACAGGCCATGCTCCAAGTCGGCGATGTGCCGACCACCCTTCCCTCTGCCGTACCCGGTTCGCTTCCCGCAGAGTTCGGCGAGGAGCTGCCTGGGATCTGATCCCCTGGCGATGAAGCAGTACGCGCCGCGGTGGGTGTAGGTCACCCAGTCATCGGCACGGAGCTGCGCGATCACGCCGATCGTTCCCTCCTGGCCGATCCCGCTCAGCCAGGAACCTGGAATCTGCCCGTCGGCGGCGAGCGAGCCCGCTACCTCTTCGAAGGCGCGGGAACGCACCATGTGGGTGTAGAGCTCACGCTGCTCTGCAGGGCTGGGTTCCACCCTCAACCCCCGGTCCGCCGGCGCTGTGCGGGTCACGATCCGGCGATGCCAGCCTGGCAGGAATGGCCACACCGGACAAGGCGGCTTCTCACGACTCTGATTGGAAGGCGCCGTGGGAGGGTGTCGCGTGCACACGGCTTCGATTGCGCGTCGGACTTCGACGCGCCTTTCGCCGCTCGGCCTGGTGTCCGGGCGCGGCGCTCAGTCCTCGACTGCTGCCGAGAGCGCGGCGACGACCTCCGCAGGCAACGTGGTGTGCACGATCGTGCCGCCCTCGAACTCGTCGAGGGCCTCCATCGAGGCGTCGACGTCGGTGAACTCCACGGTCGCCACGATCGCCGAGCTGTCCGGTTCGAGGCCGGCGCCGACCTCCTCGAGGAGGCCGTCGTCGATCCCCAGATCGATCCCCTTCGCCGCCAGCGCACCGCCACCAGCGCCGAGCAGCGCACCGCCGAGCAATCCCTTCCCGGTGAGCAACCCCAGCAGGCCACCGGCCGCGGCGCCGGCGATGGCGCCCTCCTTGGTATCGAAGTCTGCGGTCTCCTCGATCACGACGGCACCGTCGGGGGAACGGCGGATCACCGCGGCGTCGCCCAGGGCGAGCAGGCGCTGGTCGTCGAGGCGGCGCAACGCGGCCAGGACCGCGTCTGCCTGCGTCGCACCGGGGAAGGACACCACGAACAGCTCGGTGGGCCCCTCTTTCTGCATTCCTTTGACGATGGCGCTCCCCTTGTCGACCATCGACCTACCTTCGTCCATGGCCCGATCGGTGAAGCTCTTGTCGTCGCCCATCGGTCACCTCGCTTTGGTTTGCGGTCTGCTGCTTCACACCTGCTTCGGCACACGCCCCCCGAACACCAGCCGGATGATCCTGTGCCCGAAATCGGTCGTCGGGGGGAACATCAACGGGCACCCGCCGTCGATCACGGTGACGCCATGGTTCCGGCCGTAGGCGGCGGCGGTGCTCGAAACGCTGCTGCCGTCCGGACCCCAATGCATCCACGCGTACCCGATGCCGAGCTCGACGCACTCCTTCATCGTGTCCTCGGCGTGCTCCGGCTTCGTTGCGATCACCACGGCGTCGACACCGCCCGGGATCGATCTCAGATCATGGTACGCGGGATCGCCCTCGACGGTGTCGGCGTTCGGGTTGACTGCGAACACCTCGTAGCCACGCTGACGTAACCGTCGATAGACGACGTTGCCACCGTGACTCTTCGGCTCACGGGACACGCCGGTGACCGCCACGCGCTGGTTCGCCAAGAACGCCGTTGCTGCCTCGTTCACATTCTGCATGACCCACTCCTTATCGTTGCGTCTCGCTGCTGGCGATCGGCGGCCGTTTCAACTTCCGGTCACCGCATGGTCGAAGGCTCAGACACCTCGAGCGGGGAGAACCAGGTGACGTCCACCCCAAACCTGTCGACCAATTCGCTCAGCCGAGGCGACGGCTCGCCGTACACCGCCAACTTGTGGTCATAGGCGTACTCGGCAAACAGGGCCTCCCGGGCTTCGCGGACGTTCATCGCATGCTGAACCAGCGCATCGGCGTCCACGTAGGCTTCGCGGACCTCGCACTGGGTCCCGTCCTTGCTGAGGTACCAGTCGTAGACAAGCGTTCCCGTGTCCTTCTCCCTGGTCTGCCGCATGATCTCAGCGGCACCCCGCTTGAAGCCCTCCAGCTTCCCATCGCGCACCTTCAGCTGCGCGCGTACTTCGAATTGGCTCATCGTCATCCCTCCTGGACTCGAATCGCCTCGGATCATCCCTGCGGCAGAGGGCCCGATGGGACGCGGCGCGGAGGTCGGATCTTCTTGGGACGCTCTGTCCGCTTGAGCTCTTCTCTAGTCCGGCCTCGAGTTGGTGAAGTAGGGTCGAATGGCCCTATCGCGACCGAACCCTCGTCCGCCATCTCTCGGCAGGCTTGGAGCTCGTTGCGGAGCCCTCGATACTCCGGAACTCCAGGGGGCCGATGCATCGTCATAATCACATGAGGAAGATGCGTCTCGGTGCCACTCTGCTCGCGCTGGCCGTGCTCGCCACTGCCTGCGCGTCCGCCGACGAACCGGGGCCGTCGACCACCGCCGACCCGGGGACCCAGACCGAGGCGTTCACCCCCGGCGAGGTGGTTCGGGTCGATCAGCCGCGCGCCACCCCGGTCGTGTCCGACGCCGACATCGCCGCGGTGGTTGCGGGCGATGCCGCGTTCGGTCTCGATCTCCTCAGCACCACCGCCGGCGACGAGAACCTCATGCTGTCGCCGTACTCGATCGCCACGGCGCTCTCGATGCTGTACCCCGGGGCGCGGGGCACGACCGCCGGTGAGATCGCCGACGTGCTCCACCTGGCGGTCGACGACGCCACCCTCCATGCCGTCCGCAACCACATCGACACCAGCCTGGCCGCTCCGCCCGCCGCGAGCGACGGGGATCCGTTCACCATTCGCCCGGCGAACTCGGCCTGGGGCCAGGGCGGCTATCCGTTCCGCGACGCGTACCTCGCAGTCCTCGCCGAGAACTACGGAGCAGGTCTCCGGGTCCTCGACTACGCCGGCGACCCCGAAGGGTCCAGAACGATCATCAACGACTGGGTCGCCGATGCCACCGAGGACCGCATCGAGGATCTGATCCCCCAGGGTGCCGTCACCACCGACACCCGGTTGACGCTGGTCAACGCCATCTGGTTCAAGGCCGGCTGGCTCGTCCCCTTCGAGCCCGCGCTCACCGCCCCGGGCACCTTCACCCTCCTCGACGGCTCCGAGATCGAGGTCCCGCTGATGCACGGCAGCGTGCGCACCGGCTACGCCGACACCGACCGGTTCGAGGCGGTCCGGCTGCCCTACACCGGTGACGCCGCGATGGTGGTACTCCTCCCCAAGAGCGGGTCCCCCGCCGATTTGGCAGCCGGCCTGGACCCCGAGGATCTGGACCTCGCCTGGGGTGACCACCAGGTCGAGGTCACCCTGCCGTCCTTCGAGTTCGAGGCCGAACTCGGTCTCAAGACGGCGCTCCAGGCGCTCGGCATGCGAGCCGCCTTCGAAACCCCGGTCGGCGACGGCGCCGACCTCACCGGGATCACTCCGATCCGGGAGCTCTTCGTCTCCGACGCCTTCCACAAGACCTTCATCAGCCTCGACGAGGAAGGGACCGAAGCAGCGGCCGCCACCGCCCTCGTCGTCGGCGTCACATCGCTTCCCACACCGGCGACCTTCACCGCGGACCGTCCCTTCCTGTTCTGGATCGAGCACGGCTCGACCGGCGAGATCCTCTTCCTCGGCCAGGTCACCAACCCGGCGTGAGGCCGCCCTCTCGAAGGGTCTTTCCGGTCGTCTAGCACATGTGCTACGCCCAGCGCATCGAACTCCTCATCCGTTGTTATCATTTCTGATAAATTATCAGAGATGATCATTGAGCTGATTCGCTCGGAACGAAGAAAGCAGGGTCTGACGCTCGAGCAGCTTGCGGCCCATACCGGTATCGCCGCATCAAACCTGTCGCGCCTCGAACAAGGACGCGTCGATCCTCGGCTCTCCACGATCGAACGCGTAGTGCGCGGCCTTGGCCTCGAGATCGTGTTGGTCCCGGTCAGAACAGCCCGCCTCGCCGACATCCGTGACCGAATGGCGCAGGGTGCCGCCCGGTTGAAGGCCGCGGGTCTGGCAGAACGCGACGCCCACGCCCGCCTGGCGCACAAGGAAGCCCGGGGACTGGACACGTGGGTCGAGCGGCGCGTGATTGGCGCGGCCGATGGAAGCCGCTGAGCTCTTCGCCGCGGCGTTGGCGGCGCCGCCCGACTCCGCGGAGCGGATTCTCTACGCCACCGCTGGATTCAACGCCCTCGTCGAAGGCGAGGTCGTGCTCGTCGGCGGCGCTGCGCAGGTCACGCACACCGGAATCTCACGACTCACCGACATCGACGTTACCGCCTCGATCAGCGAGGCGGATGCGGCGCGGCTCGGCGCCGCCGGGTTCGTCAGGGATGGGCGACACTGGGTGCTGGAGGACGACGCCGGCCTGCTCGCCATTGAGGTCCCGGCGGAGCGATCCTTCGGTGTCGAGCCACCCGAGCGCATCACCGTCGCCGACCGGGTGGTGTCGGTGATCGCGGTCAACGACCTGATGATGGATCGTCTCATCCAGGCGACGGACGGCACACCGGTAACCAACGACGAGGCACTCCAGCTCGCGGTCGCCGCGTACGACCGCATCGATTGGCAGACCATTGGGCAGCGGGCTGGCAAGATCGCGGTGTCCGACGGACTCCTTCGAGAGCTCCCGGCGCTCGCCGAGTCCTTCGAGCGCGAGGCACGCCGTCTGCGGAGTTCGTGATGTCCATCCCACGAGATCGGGGTCGGGTGGGGGCGGAATGACCGTGCTCCATCAACGACGCGGGTATCGGCCCATTGAGGCCGGGATCCCGCGCTGCTGATCGGATTGCCCATTCAGCGGATCCAGGGTGAACTCGAGTCGGGAAACCGCAGGATCGACGGGATCGCACGGCGTAGGGTGATGCTTCACCGCGGACGGCCCAGAACCCCCGGACCAAAGGGAGAAGAGCGTGGCTGAGCGACCGGCAGATTCCGTGATCGTCGGCGGGCGGATCACCACCATGCGGAGCGACGAGACCAACGACGCAGAAGCCCTCGCCATCTCCGGGGATCGCGTGGCCGCGGTTGGCTCGGCCGCTGCGATCGGTGGCATGATCGATGAGGAGACGCGAGTCATCGACGTCGCGGGACGGACGGTGGTTCCCGGCCTCATCGACGCCCACGTGCACTTCGCACGGGCCGGCTTCACCTGGGATGACGAGGTGCGCTGGGGAACGGTCACGAGTCTTGCCGAGGGCTTGGATCTGATCGCCGATCGGGCGCGTTCCGTGCCCCCCGGCGAGTGGATCACGGTGATCGGCGGGTGGCATCCGTTCCAATTCGCCGAGAACCAGCACCCGACGATCGAGGACCTGGACAAGGTCGCTCCCGATCATCCGGTGCTGGTCCAGTTCCTCTACGAATACGGCATGCTGAACACTCTGGGCAAGGAGCTCGTCCCGCTGGAACGGGCCCCCGCGGAAGGCGTCGACCCGGACACCATCGACTACGACGACGATGGTGCGCCGACCGGTGTGGTCCGATCGCAGCATTCCCTGAAGTGGCTCTATGCGCAGCTCCCGGTGCCCTCCTTCGAAGACCAGGTCCAGTCGACCATCGCCGCCGGCCGGGAGTTCGCCCGATTCGGGATCACCGGGGTGATCGATGGCGGTGGCGTCAACACCGGCCCCGACGTCTACGGCCCGCTGTTCGAAGTCTGGCGACGCGGGCAGTTGATCCCCAGGGTTCGGCTCACGATGCATTCCAGCGGCCCGGGCGCCGAAGAGGCCGAGATCGGGGGCTACCTGCGGTTCATCCCCGCACGAGTCGGCGACGACCAACTGTCGGCCCTCGGGGTGGGTGAGGTCATGCTCTGGCCGCTGCATGACCATGTGGCGCGCCCGCCGACGATCACGCCGGAGAACGTCTCCCGGGCCGAAGCGATCTTCCGGCAGTGTGCCGGGGCGGGGCGGACGGTGCAGATGCACGTCATCCATCCGGACACGACCGAGCTGGTCATCGACCTGTGGTCCAAGGTCCACGCCTCCACCC
>CAZCBO010000108.1:8876-9185 GCA_964496825.1 uncultured Acidimicrobiaceae bacterium | reverse complement strand
GCTCGAGCGCCGCATCGTCGACGGCAACCGGGTCGGCCTGGAGGAGGACCTCGACCTCGCTATGGCGGGCGGCCACACGGCGCTCGAGATCATCAACGACATCCTCCTCACCGGCATGAAGACCGTCGGTGACCTGTTCGCTTCCGGCGACATGCAATTGCCCTTCGTGCTCAGAAGCGCCGAGACGATGAAGGCGGCCGTCGCCTACCTGGAGCCGCACATGGACAAAGCCGACACGACCGATCGCGGGTCGATCGTGCTCTGCACCGTGCAGGGTGACGTCCACGCCATCGGCAAGAACCTCGTCGA
>CAZCBO010000108.1:0-8864 GCA_964496825.1 uncultured Acidimicrobiaceae bacterium | reverse complement strand
CATCATCCTCACCAACAACGGCTACCGGGTGCACAACCTCGGGATCAAGGTCCCCGTCGATTCGCTGATCGACCGCTTCCAGGAGACCGGGGCCGATGCCATCGGCATGAGCGGCCTCCTCGTCAAGTCGACGCTGATCATGCGCGACAACCTGGCGGAGCTCACCCGGCGTGGGCTCGACGGCGTCCCGGTGATCCTGGGTGGAGCCGCCCTCACCCGGCGCTACGTCGAGGAGGACCTGCGCGCCCAGTACGCCGGACCGCTGTTCTACGGCAAGGACGCCTTCGCCGGTCTGGAGGCGATGGCGCTGATCACCGCGGCCGGCGACGTCGAGGCCCCTCCTGCGAGGAAGCCGAGAGACCGAACCGTCCGGGCGGCGGCACCCGCAACGCTCCACGTGGCTCGCGGCTCGTCGGTGACGACCGACAACCCGGTCTTCGAGCCGCCGTTCATCGGCTCTAGGGTCATCAAGGGAGTGCCGGTCGACGAGATCGCTCCCTACCTCAATCTCACCGCCCTGTACCGGAATCAGTGGCAGTACCGACCGGAGAAGGGCGAGAATCATGCCGAGTTCCTGGAGCGGCTGCGGCCCGTGCTGGCCGACCAGTTGCGCAGGGCCAGGACCCAGGACCTTCTCGTTCCGCAGGTGGTGTACGGCTACTTCCCGGCGAACGGGGACGGTGACGATCTCATCATCTGGGAGGACGAATCCCGCCGCCGTGAGCGGATTCGGCTTTCGTTCCCACGCCAGCGCGAGGAGCCGTGGTTGTGCATCGCCGACTTCTTCCGGCCCGTCGACGGCGACGAGGTCGACTATGCGGCCTTCCACATCGTCACGATGGGGCCACGGGTCTCCGAGCACACCGCTGCGCTGTTCGCCGCGGACCGGTACACCGAGTACCTCCACCTCCACGGGCTCGGCGTCGAGATGGCCGAGGCCCTCGCCGAGTACTGGCACCACCGGATTCGCACCGAGTGGGGATTCGTCGACGAGGACGGACCGACCCTGGCCGGCCTGTTCCGCCAGCAGTACCGCGGGGGGCGCTACTCGTGGGGTTACCCGGCGTGTCCCGATCTGGAGGACAACGTCACGGTGGCCCGGCTGCTCGACGCCGCCCGAATCGACATCGACGTGTCGGCCGAGACCGCCTTCCAGTACCAGCCCGAACAGACGACGTCGGCGCTGATCTGCCACCATCCGCAGGCGAAGTACTTCATCGCCCGCAAACCGCGTGAAGCCGAGGTCGGCTGATGCGGGTCACCGAGCACCTCGACCGGGCAAAGGCGCCGCCGATCAGCTTCGAGATCATCCCGCCGCGGCGCGGCGGGGATCTCGAATCGCTGCTCGCCCTGATCCAAGATCTGAGTCGCCATCGCCCGCCGTTCATCGACATCACCAGCCACGCCGCAGAGGTCACCTACGAGGAGACGCCGACCGGTGTCATGAAGCGGGTGAAGCGAAAGCGACCGGGAACGCTGGGACTGTGCGCGCTGATCCAGAACAAGTTCTACATCGACGCCGTCCCGCACGTGCTCTGTGAGGGTTTCACGAAGGAGGAGACCGAGGACTTCCTCATCGAATTGCACTACCTCGGGATCGACAACGTCCTGGCCATCCGGGGAGACCGGGTCGGTCTACACAAACCACTCAACGGGCGCACCGTCAACGACCACGCCAGCGACCTCGTTTCTCAGATCGCCGACATGAACAAGGGCGTCTACCTCGAGGATCTCCTCGACGCCGCAGCAACGGAGTTCTGCATCGGCGCCGCCGGATACCCGGAGAAGCACGTCGAGGCACCCAACCTCCAGACCGACGTCCGGTGGGTCAAGCACAAAGTCGACGCCGGGGCCGAGTACATCGTCACCCAGATGTTCTTCGACAACGACCACTACGTCCGGTTCGTCGCCGAGTGCCGACGGCAAGGCGTTGCCGTGCCGATCATCCCCGGGCTCAAGATCCTCACGACCAAGCGCCACCTCACCAGCCTGCCCTCCTCGTTCCACTGCGACATCCCACCGGCGCTCGCCGACGAGGTTGTAGCGGCGGACGCCGACCAGGTCACCGACGTCGGCGTGGCGTGGGCGATCGAACAGAGCCGGGACCTGCTCGATCGCGGGGCGCCCTCGCTGCACTTCTACGTGATGTCGAACGCCGGTGCCGTAGGTCGGGTGGTGGACGCCTTGGCGCGATAGTCACCCGCCGTTGACTACTCCATGGCGGCACGAAGGCAGCGGTGCGCGGCCGCAGTATCGTTGTGGGCATTGACTTCTCGGCACGCGACACCACAAGACGGTACTGAGCCTTCTGGGTTCGACTCCCTGCGTCGCCGCTAATGCTGCCGGCGGGCGAAGCGATCACGGGCCTCACCACTCGCGAGGTCGAGGCGCGGGTCGCCGCCGGTCGGGTCAATCGGGTCGAACTCCACGCGTCGCGATCGATCGCCAGCATCCTGCGGTCGAACATCCTGACCCGCTTCAACGCGATCATCTCGGCGCTGCTGGCCGTCATCGTCGTCTTCGGCGACCTCCGCGACGGCCTCTTCGGCATCGTGATGGTCGTCAACAGCGGGATCGGCATCGTGCAGGAGCTCAGGGCGAAGCGGACCCTCGACCGGCTCACCGTCCTCGCCACCCCGGTCGTGATCGCGATGCGCGACGGCCTCGAGACACCGGTGGCGATCGACGATCTGGTGCTCGACGATGTGGTGATCCTGCATCCAGGCGACCAGGTCCCGGTCGACGGCGAGGTGATCCACACCGACGGGTTCCAGGTCGACGAGTCGCTGCTCACGGGAGAGGCCGACCCGGTTGACAAGACGGTCGGGGCGAAGACCCTGTCGGGAAGCTTCGTCGTGGCCGGCTCCGGCGCGATCGTCGCCACGGCGGTCGGCGAGGATGCCTACGCCAACTCGCTGGCAGAGGAGGCCAGAGAGTTCGCCCTGGCCCAATCGGACCTGCTGAACAGCGTCAACCGGATCCTCGAGATCGTCACCTGGCTGCTGATCCCCACCGCTGCGCTGTTGCTGTGGCGCCAGTGGGAGGCGGGTGACTCGATCGCCGACGCTCTGACGTCGACGGTGGCGGGTGTGGTGGCGATGGTTCCCCAGGGCCTGGTGCTCTTGCTGTCGGTGGCGTTCGCCGTCGCCGTGATCCGGCTGGGAAAGAAGAATGCGCTGATCCAGGAGCTGCCCGCAGTCGAGACGCTGGCGCGGGTCGACACGGTGTGCGCCGATAAGACCGGAACGCTGACCGGCGGATCCATCGTCCACGAACGCACCGTGGCCCTCCCCGGCCACGACGCCGATGAAGTTGCAGCGGCCATCGCTGCCGTCTCCGCTGCCGAGACGAGCCCCAACCCGACCGCCGCCGCGATCGTGACCGCAAACCCAGAGCCGCCGGAGTGGGAGATACGTGGGCGCGTCCCGTTCTCATCGGCGCGGAAATGGTCGGCGGTGTCGTTCGCCAACGAGGGAACGTGGGTCTTGGGAGCCCCGGAGGTCGTGCTCGGCACCGTCCCGGCCGAGATCATGGAGCTGGCGGCCACGGGGCGACGGGTGCTGGCCCTTGCGCACTCCGAGGAAGAGATCGACGACCACCAGCTCCCGGAATCCCTAGACGCCGCCGGCTACGTGACGCTCACCGAGGCACTCCGGCCCGATGCCCGGGACACCATCGGTTACTTTGTCGAACAGCACGTCACGCCGAAGGTGATATCGGGGGACAACCCGAGCACGGTCGGCGCCATCGCAGCCGCCGCCGGAGTTCCAGACGCCGAACCCGCGATCGATGCCAGAGGGCTGCCCGATCCCGGCAGCGAGGAATTCATCGACGCCGTCAACGACCACACCGCCTTCGGCAGGGTCGTTCCCGACCAGAAACGCGACATGGTCATGGCCCTGCAGGCCGAATACCACACCGTCGCCATGACCGGCGACGGGGTCAATGACGTCCTCGCCCTGAAGACCGCCGACATCGGCATCGCGATGGGAAGCGGCGCTTCCGCCACACGCGCCGTGGCGCAGCTGATCCTGCTCGACGACCAGTTCGCCACGCTCCCCGCGGTGGTGGCGGAGGGACGACGGATCATCGGCAACATGGAGCGGGTAGCCCAGCTGTTCTTCACCAAGACCGTCTACGCCACGCTGCTGGCGGTGCTCATCGGCTTCGCCGGCCTGCCGTTTCCGTTCCTGCCCCGGCATCTGACGCTGATCGGCACCCTCACCATCGGGGTGCCCGCCTTCTTCCTCTCCCTGGAGCCCACCGAACAGCCGGTACGGCCCGGCTTCCTGCAGCGGGTGTTTCGGTTTGCGATCCCGGCCGGCGTCGCCGCGGCGACGGCCACGTTCCTCGTCTACGGGATCGCCCGGTCGTCCTACATCGCCGAGGAGCTCGTCGAGGCAAGGACGGCGGCGACCGTCACCATGCTCGCCCTCGGTTTGTGGATCCTCGTCGAGGTGGCCCGGCCGCTCACCCCGCGCCGGTTCACCCTTGTGACTGCGATGCTGGTCGTGTTTGCCCTCGTCCTGCTGTTGCCCTCGACGCGTGAGTTCTTCGAGCTCGCCTTCCCCAGTCTGGAGACCGTCGTGATTGCCGCCGTCGGCGTCGTCACCGGTATCACGCTCATCCACCTGCTGCTGAACGCAGCCGACTCGGTGGCCGGCCGGGTGTTGGAACGTGGGCTCGGAGCAGTCGGTGATCGGATCAGCCGGCTGTTCTCACGTTCCTGATGGTCTACGCTGCCGCCGGTGCCTGTGCCCGACTTCACGCTGTCCGACCAGGCCGGCGACCCCTGGACGCTTTCGGAACAGGGGGACGCGGCAACGCTGCTCGTCTTCAATCGCGGAGATTGGTGACCGTACTGCCTCGGCCAGCTGGTCAGCCTGGCGGCGCGTCACGGGGAGTTCCTCGAGGCCGGGGCGCGGATCGTCGGCATCTCGGTCGATTCGGTTGGTCAGCAGGCCGCCGTCGTCGACATGTACGATCTGCCGTTCCCGTTGCTGTCGGACCCTGATCGGTCGCTGGCGGTCGGGCCGCTCGGCGTCGCTGATCCCGTCGATCGGCGCGAGATCGCCCTGGCGGCGATGATCCTGATCGACCCCGAAGGTAACGAGGCGTTCCGCTTCGAGTCGCGCGACTACGCCGACCGACTGCCGGAGGAGACGGTGCTGGAGCAGGTCCGTATGCTCGGCCTGGGACCGGCAACGCAGCCCACTCCGAAGCCGGGGACGCCTGAGCCGGGGGAGCGGGCAATGCCGCTCGACGGCTTGCCCTACTACCTGCGGGGCGCACGCTTCGCCGTGGCAGCCTTCGGCTTCCGGCACAAGGATCTCGATCCGGGCCTCAAGGCCGACTCCAAAACTTTCGTCGACCAGATCGACCGCTACCTCGAGGTAGTCCGGGACCTGAGGGCGCGTCTCGCCGCCGACTGAGCGCCGCAACGCTCCGGTCTTCTCCGACCAGATGCGGCTCGTGTTCGAGCGCATGACCCGGCCGTGGTTCGATGAGCAGCTGCCGGCGATCGCCGGCGAGCTCGAACGGTGGATGGAGGCAGTAGTGGTGAGCCACCCGATCTGATCAATGATTCGTCGTCTTTGGGCTCTTCGTACCGCTGGCCCGGCGTGGTGAGCATCTTGGATCGTCGGGCCGAGCGTTGCCCGCGATCGCGGTACCGCTGCTCGTGGCTCTGTTCATTCTCTCGTTCGTCGCTTCGCGCCTGGCAACGGACCTGCGCCCCACCGAGATCGGTGTGGATGGAGCCGTCCTCGAGGCATTCGTGTCGTGGACCCTCGCTCCGGTGCGACCGATCGGGGTCGCGGCGGTGGCCGGTGTGCCGCCACCTCTGTGTCCCTCGGCGTTCGGTCGTCGAGAGGTCTGAGGCCACACCCGGACAGTGATCCGGCCGTCGTTGCCGCCTCGCCGATCGCCTTGCCGGGCAGAACGTCTGTCGTGGGCCTGCGATACAATCGCACCACGGGCGCTTAGCTCAGCGGCAGAGCGCTGCCTCGACACGGCAGAGGTCACTGGTTCAATCCCAGTAGCGCCCACCGTTGAAACCCCCTACTGGGCAGGGGGTTTCGTTCATGCGCCGGGAAGTTCGACGACGTCGCCGGTGTCGGGGTGGCACGAATATGGCACGGCGGCCTGTTGAAACACGGCGTCGAGGGCGTCAGCGGCTTGTTCGTCGATTCCGTCGATGAGGTGCCCGTAGACGTTCATCGTCACGTTCGGCTTGCTGTGTCCTAGCCGGCTCGAGATGAGCTTCACATGTTCTCCTTGCGCGATGAGGATGGAGGCGTGGCTGTGCCGCAAATCGTGGAACCGGATGTCGCTGGGGAGGCCGCGGGGAACCCTACCGGGTGACGACGCTGCGGTGTAGGTCTGGTGGGGACCCTTCAGGGTCCAGGCGTTGCGGGGCCACGGACTCAGCCGACGCAGATGTCCGATGAGCGATCGACCAGTGATATTGCGTCTGGGATCCCGGTGATTGAGACCGGTTCCCACGCTCCGTCTGTCCACCGGAGGAAGATTGTCCACGGTTCAAACGGGTCGCCCGCGTCGGCGGCGTACTGCTTGAGTTCATCGGACTCGAAAGTCACCGCCGCGCAGTCTCCATCCAATCGGCCCTCCAACGCCACCAGCGGTGGCCGGGAAGGGAACCCCCACATCTCCTGGAACACGATCACATTGACAGGGTCAGCTACGAAGGCGAGGGCACCCGTGACGGTTTGGTCATAAGAGGCAGGTGAGCTGGTGGACGGAGACTCAACGTCCTCTAACAGCGACTCGATGGGGCGGCCAATGATCTCTTCCGCAGGGGTGCAATCGTTCTCGCGGAAACTGTCCTGCGCGGAGCTCCGCTCCTCATCAGTGGCGTTGTCGTCACTGATCGTTGCTTCCCAGAAGGCACACATCCCGATGAGGACCAGCTCGTCCCGGTCCACCGTCGTCGTTCCCACAGTTGACGAGCCACAGGCGGTGAGGAGCAACGCCCCAACAGCAAACACGAAGAACCGCCTCATCATCTCGACCGTGGCGAAACGACGACCCCGCCGTCAGGCGGCGAGCAGGCGCTCATCGGCCATGGTGGTGGTGCTGGTTGCCGCCGGGCTTGGCCACCTGCGCTGGGTACGGGCCTCCGGGGTTTCCGGCCGTAGCAATCCGCTGACCGGCACTCTGCTTCTATGGCTGGGCATGACCCGCTTTGCCTGGTCCTGCCACGGCACGGGACTGCGTCGCTCGATATCCTTCCCCTGAGATGGTGCGGGACCGGCTGCGGGAGAACGCTTACCACTATCGGGGCTACCGCGGTTTCAACACCCTGGATCGGATCTCCCTCGCCGCCATGGGCCTCGGAGGGATGCTTCTACTCGGCGGCCTCGTGTTCAACGCAGATTCAATAGCCGGACTCGGTGGCTTTCTCCTCATCCTGGGATTTCTGGTGCTCATTCGGGCCTTCCCCGGTTCAGGCGGCTGACAGCCCGCTACCGAGCCCATCCGCGCCGGAACCCCGGAGGGACCTTCGCCTCTGTCTGATGACAGCTCACCGGGTCACACTGGAACCGTGGTTTCAAAGAATCTTGATGCAACATCACTTGAAGCGAGAGCCGCGACGTTCGCGGCCCTGTCCGATCCGATCCGGCTGTCGATCCTCGACGAACTCGGCGGCGAGCAGCGGTGCGTCTGTGACCTACAAGAGGCCCTCGATGTGGCCCCGAACCTGTTGTCGTATCACCTGCGCGTGCTCCGAGAGGCGGGTCTGGTGGAGGCGACCCGTCGCGGCAGGTGGGTCGACTACCGGACGGCCGACAGCGCGGCTCGAGACATCAGCGACGCGTTGCCAGCGGATCTGACCGACGGGTGACGCAGCGACGATGCAGACCGACCTTTCCCCGCCAGACGCCGCAGGCTCCACCTGGTGGTGCGGGTCCAGAAAATCGAAGACATGCGCCGATTGCTGACCGGAGCGCGGCCGTGACGGATCCGGCATCCGCCACCGGGGCGCCGGTCCTCAACCGGCTCTCGTCCCTGGACCGGCTGCTTCCCCTCTGGATCGGTGCGGCCATGGTTGGCGGGCTCCTGCTGGGTCGTTTCATCCCCGACCTCAACGACTGGCTCGACACTGTCAAGATCGGCAACGTGTCGCTTCCCATCGCCCTGGGCCTGTTGGCGATGATGTACCCCGTCCTGGCCAAGGTCCGCTACTCCCAGCTCGACGAGATCACCACCGACCGCACCCTGATGGTCAGCTCGCTCGTCCTCAACTGGATCGTCGGCCCCGCCCTCATGTTCACCCTCGCCTGGCTGTTCCTCCCCGACCTCCCCGAATACCGCACCGGCCTCATCATCATCGGCCTGGCCCGCTGTATCGCGATGGTCCTCATCTGGAACGACCTCGCCTGCGGCGACCGCGAAGCCGCCGCCGTTCTCGTCGCCCTCAACTCGGTGTTCCAGATCCTCGCCTACGCCGTCCTCGGCTACTTCTACCTGGAGCTGCTACCCGGCTGGCTCGGCCTCGACACCACAAGCCTCGACGTCACCATGTGGGAGATCGCCAAGATCGTCCTCGTCTTCTTAGGGATCCCCCTCGCCGCCGGTTACCTCACCCGACGATGGGGCGAACGCACCCACGGCGTCGAATGGTACGAGACCAACTTCCTCCCCCGACTCGTCCCCTGGGCCCTCTACGGGCTGCTGTTCACCGTCGTCATCCTCTTCGCCCTCCAAGGAGAAACCATCACCAGCCAACCCCTCGACGTCGCCCGCATCGCCCTCCCCCTCCTCGCCTACTTCGGCATCATGTGGGCGATCTCGTTCGCCCTCGTGCTGCACCTGCAGATGAGCTACCCCAAGAACACCGCGAT
>CAZCBO010000107.1:0-9226 GCA_964496825.1 uncultured Acidimicrobiaceae bacterium | reverse complement strand
GGACAACCAGCTGGAAAATGAGCTGGGGTTGCAGCTGGTCTACGAGCACAAGCAATCTGTGGCATCTGTCCGATCGCATACCAGACCAGCTCGTGCAACGCGATGGAGAACGCCGCCGGGGTGACCGTGCCCGAGGACCTCCAGGCGCTGCGCCGTCTGATCTATTGCGGCGAGTGGATCGAGAGCCACGGCCTCCACGTGTACTTCCTCCACGCCCCGGATTTCCTCGGTTTTGCGAGCGGGATCGCGATGGCCGAGTTCTTTCCCGAGCGGATCGAGGCCGGACTCCAGCTCAAGAAGACCGGCAACGCCCTCGTGACGTTGCTCGGAGGCAGGGAGATCCACCCGGTCAACTTCCGGGTCGGCGGGTTCTATCGGGTACCGACCCGGTCGGAGCTCGCGACCCTGGTGCCCGACCTCGAGCAGGCGCTGGAAATCGCCATCGAGACCACGCGGTGGGTCTCGAGTTTCCCGTTCCCGGATTTCGAGCGTGACTACGAGTTCGTCGCTTGCCATCACCCGGACGAATACGCGATCCACCGTGGGCGCATCGTCTCCAGCGGAGGGCTCGATATCGCCGCCGATGAATGGCCACAGTGGTTCCACGAGGAGCAGGTGGAGTGGTCCAATGCCCTGCACGCCAGGACCCGCGACGACCGGTCGTACCACGTGGGCCCGATGGCCCGTTACACCCTCAACGGCGGCCAGCTCAACGGCCGGGCACGGGAAGAGGCCAACCGGGCCGGTCTCGGCGAGGCGGTCACCAACCCGTTCATGAGCATCGTGGTGCGCGGGATCGAGTTGGTCTTCGCCTGCGAGGAGGCCCTCCGGATCATCGATCACTACGACCGGCCCGCCGCGCCGTTCGTCGAGGTCGCCCCGGCGGAGGCGACGGGACACGGCGTCTCAGAGGCTCCGCGGGGGCTGCTCTACCACCGCTATACGATCGACGCCGAGGGGTCGATTGCCGACGCGCACATCGTTCCGCCGACATCGCAGAACCAGCTGAGCATCGAGGAGGATCTTCGAGCGTTCGTGCCGGGTCGGGTTCACCTGCCGGACGACGAGCTGCAGTGGAAGCTCGAACAGGCGATCCGCAACTACGACCCGTGCATCTCCTGCGCGACGCACTTCCTCGATCTGTCGGTGGAGCGTCACTGATGCCGGAACGTCTCGTCATCGGGATCGGCAATCCGGACCGCGGCGACGACGCCGCCGGCGTGCTCGTGGCCAGGAGGGTGCACGGTGGCCGGGCGATCGAGTGGTCGGACTGCTCGGTGTTGATCGAGCTGTGGAACAGCGCCGACCACGTCATCGTCGTCGATGCGATGCGCAGCGGACTGCCACCCGGGACCATCCGCCGCTTCGACGCTCTCTCCGAGCACCTTCCGGCGCACACCTTTCCCACGACCCACGCCTTCGGGGTGGCTGAGACCGTCGAGCTGGCTCGGGCGATGGGCAAGCTGCCGCAGCAGCTCACGATCTACGGCATCGAGGCGTCCGCCGTCGACGTGGGATCGCACCTCAGCGACGAGGTTGCCGAGGCCGTCGAGAGGGTAGTGAGCGAGATCGACTCCGAGCTCGGAGACGGCTGATGTGCGTGGCCTTCGGACGGGTCGACCGGGGAGCGGGGACCACCACCTCGGATCCCTGATGATAAGGCCCTTTTCCCCTGCCCCCGACCCGCCACACGGGCCACGATGAGCAAGAGCACCAAGGGAGCCAATGTGACGACCCAGCAACCGCCGTACGTCGGAATGAACGTGGCCCTCGAGACGGACCCGGACTCGGTGAAGGCCACGGTGACGCTCGATGGGCTCGGTTCCGGATACGAGGCCAGTGCCGAGGCACCTCGAAGCCATCGCGAACCCGATGCGCACATCGAGTTCGAGCTCGCGGTCTCGCGAGCCCTCAGCCGGTTGCAGCACAACCTGATGGAACAGATCCACGAGAAGATCGATCGCACAGCCGACGACGTCTGAAGGGCCGAGATGGTGAGCTTGCGCCGATTGCTCGTCGCCACCGATGGCTCGTCCGCCGCCGAACAGGCGGCGCTGTTCGCGGGCCGGCTGGCGTCGCGTACGGGAGGCAGCGTGAAGACGCTCTCGGTCGTGCCCGAGCACTCGGTGGTGTCCGCCGCCTGGCTGGGCCTGGCTCCCGAAATGCCCGCATCGGCGCTTTCCGACGAGTCGGCGATCGAGGAGGCGAGGCGCGTCGCCGCCGAGGCGGAATCCCTGGTCAAGCGCAGCGGCAGCGGCGAGGTCGTCGCATCGGTCGAAATCGGCGATCCGGCCCGCACCATCGTGACGGTGGCCGACGCGCACCGTGCCGACGCCATCGTGATGGGGCGCAGGGGAACCGGAAACGTCGGCGGATTGCTGCTGGGAAGCGTCTCGACGAAGGTGAGTCATCTCACCGACCGAACGGTCGTCACGGTTCGTGACGACGATCGCGAGGGGATCGAACGAATCCTCGTTGCGGTCGACGGATCGGAGCATGCCCTGCGCGCTGTCGAACTCGCCGCCGTGCTCGCGTCGGCCTACAAGGCGCCGCTCGAGATCGTGCACATCGTCTCGTTGACCACGATGGTCCCGTTCGGAATGAGCGGTCCCGACAGCTTCGAGTACGGGCGACTCGAGGACAGCCTGCGCACGCGCGCCGACCAGTACCTGGCGCAGGCAAAGGAGAAGGCCTGGCAGGCAAACGTCGAGGCCACGGTGGCCGTCGAGAGCGGCGATCCCGCCACGCACATCGTCGAGCATGCGGCGGAGCTCGGCGCCGACGTGATCTGCATTGGACGTCGCGGCCTCGGCAACGTCACCGGACTCCTCCTCGGCAGCGTCTCGCACAAGGTCGCCCACCTGGCCGACCAGACGGTGGTGACCGTCCGCTGAGCACTGAGGTCACCGTCGAATACGACGAGGTTGCCGTTTCCTGCGGACCTGGAGTAGTCAATCTGCGTGACCGGGACCGGTAGGGTCACCATCCCCAATGAACATCGCCATCGTCACGCTGAATCGCGGCCGGGGGAGCGGGGTCGTCGCTCGCCATCAGGTGCGCGCCCTGCTCCGCAGGGGACACGACGCCTACCTCGTCCATGCCGGGGCTTCGACGGGTGACCTGCCCTTCCACGAGGTGCCGCTCTCGCTGGAGGTGATCCCGGTTCACGAGTACCTCCCCAGCGAACACGACCGGCAGCAGCCGGTGTCGACGATGGACGCCGAGATGGCCGACTGGTACGTCGGCGACTTCGATGCCGCCATGCAGACCCTCGACCCGCCGCCCGACCTGATCATCGGCCACCACGCCAACCTCCCCGCCGTCGCCACCCAGCGCGCCGCTGAGCGACTCGGGATCCCGTATGTGCTCTTCGTCCACGGCACCGGCATCGAGCCCCGGTACCACGACGGCTATGACGATGCGGTGTGGCTGCAGATCGAGGAGGCACTCAAGGGCGCTGCCGGCATCATCGTCACCACCGAATACGTCCGCGACGCACTGGTGCGCTCGCTGGTCGATATCGCCGGGGACCGCTTTGTGATCATTCCCGGCGGCGTCGACCTCGCAGCGTACCGGCCGGGGACCGGCGATGCGGTGCGGCGCCGGTATCACCTGCCGGAGACGTACGTGATCTCTGCCGGAGCGGTCACGCGGATCAAGGGACCGCAGAACGTCGTTGCGGCGAGCGTCGAGTACGCCGATCTGGCGCCGACGATCTTTCTCGGCGACGGCGACCTCCGGGAGACGCTCGAGATCGAGCTCGGCGACCGCGGGCGGTTCCTCGGCTTTGTCTCCGAGGCCGACAAACAGGCGCTGATCAGCGCGGCCTCTCTGCTGGCGGCTGCGCCGGAGAAGCTCGAGCACTACGGGATGGTGTACGCCGAGGCCCTGGCCGCCGGTACGGTGCCGGTCGCCTACGAGGGCGGAGGCGTGGGCTCGATCATCGATGTGGAAGTGGGGATGCTGACGGAACGCCGACCCGAAGCCCTCGGCGAGGCGATCCGCGTGTTGCTCGAGGATCCCGACCGTCGAGCTGTGATGAGCGCAGCGGCGCGTCGGAGGGCCGAGGAACGGTTCGACGAGGAGCGGCTCGGCGATCGGTTCGTCGATTGGGTCGAGAGCATCGCGTAGCCGGGAGGTGTGATGGCCGGGAGCACGGAGACACAGATCCTCGACGAGCTCGAAGCACGGGTGGCCGGCGGCGACCTGATCGGCCACGGCCGGGAGTTCCTCGCCGAGGCCAACGGTCTCGTCGATGGATTCTTGGCCACGGGCACGTTCGGGGTCGCCGCGGATCCGTTCGGTGGTGCCGACGCATCGCTCCTCGAAGACGAGCACGGCTACTACCTGATGCTGTGGCGGATCTTCGACCGGACGCCTGCTTCGATGCTCGCCGACTTCGCCATCAAGGTCCGGCGAATCCTCGCCCCGAAGGTCTTCAAGAGCGTCGGGGACGGCGTGATCTTCCACCACGACGTCTACATCCTCTCGGGGAGGAACACCGAGCTGGGGAACGGAGTCTTCGTCAACCGCGGGGCCACCATCGACGATCGCGGGCCGATCATCGTCGGCGACCACACCATGATCGCCGCCGGGGCGATCCTGACCACGCACGGCCACATTCTCGACGACTTCTCCAAGCCCCTCCCCTTCGGAGGGCGGACCTTCTCACCGATCACGATCGGGTCGAACACCGTCATCGGCTACAACGCCGTGGTCATGCCGGGAGTGACGATCGGGGACCGGGTGATCGTCTCGGCGAACAGCGTCGTCACCAAGGATCTCCCCGACCGCTGGGTGGTCGGCGGCGTGCCGGCCGCCAAGATCAAGGAATTGGTCCCCAGGGAGAGGTAGCGCGACTGCGAACCCAGGGCTCGCAGTCGCGCCAGGCGCGGTCCCGAGCCCTGGGTTCGCAGTCGCGCCAAACGTCATCCCCCTGATCCGGGGGTGCTGCTGATCGCCGTACCCCTATCCCAAGGGCGCCCCGCTCGGAGTCTGGCCCTTTCTGGTGTCGTCGAAGGTGTAATGCAGGCCGCGGATGTCGACGGCGACGACGCCGTCGAGACGCTTGGTCAGCTCTTCGAGGATCCTGGCGTCGCTCTTCTTGTCGACGGTTCCCCGAAGCGTGACCGAGCCCTCGTCGACCTCGACCTCCACCGTGCCGGGCTCCAGCCAGAGGATCCGGTCGAGGATGTCGACCTGGATCTCGTCTTCGATCAGCTCGTCGGGCCTGGCAAACGAGGTCATGATGTCGGACCGGCTGACGACTCCCAGCACGTGGCCGTCGACATCGACGACGGGGAGCCGTTTCACCCCCCGTGTCTCCATGAGCCGCGCCGCCACCGTGTGGTCCTCCTCGGGGCCGGTGGTGACGACGTGGCTCGTCATCGCCTGACCGGCCGTCGTGGCCGGCTCGTCCTCGCCGAGGATCGTGTGCAGGATGCCGAGGCGATCCCCACTGGCCCGCAGCGCCTCATGATGGACGATGTCGGCCTCGGTGACGATGCCGATGAGCCGCTTGTCTGCATCGACGATCGGGATTCCGCTGACCGAGTGGCCGAGCATGAGCCTGGCCACCTCCTTCAGACTCGTGTCCGGGGTGGCGGTCACCACATCGGTGCTCATCAGTTCATGGACCCGCACGGTCCCTCCTGTCACTCTCCATCACGGTATCGCCGACCGTACGCGGACGCCCGGGCCGTTCGACCCTTCACCGCAGCCGCCGCGTGGTGTTCGTAGTTCGACCCCGTCGGCGGGGAGCGGCAGCGCGGCGCGTAGGGCCTTCGGTCTCCAATCGCCGAACCCGGCGGAGCGGGGGTCCCCGATAGTGACAAAGGTCCCTAATACCTATCGCCAGATCACGATATGGTGGTATTTGTGAAAGCATTCACATAGGTTGTGAAAAGATTCACGACCTCCAGGAAAGGAGATGTGAATGTCGAAACGACTGCAATATCTCGGAATCGTGCTTGCCGTTATCGGCCTGGGTTTCGTGCTGGGAGGCGGCTATGCCTTCCTGCAGGTCCAGGAAGGGTATGACTCCCTCCAGGCTTTCAGCGAAGCGGAGAACGTCACCCTCAGCTACAACGAGGACGGCCAGCTCGTCGACCGGGGCACCACCGAAGGTGCCGACGCCATCATGGCGTTGCTCACCGGTCCCGCTGAGGAGGGCGGCTGGGACTATCCGGTCACCGACGCGCACTTCGATGCGGACGACCCGCTCGTGAACACGGCATCCGAGTACATGTACCAGATGGCCACGATCGTCTATCACGTGCTCCACGGCACGCAGATCGTGGTCCTCGACGAGGACGTCGAGTACGAGGGCGTCCTCTACGAGGCGGGAACCTACGAGGTCCCGGTCGAGGGCAAGTACTGGAGTGACTTCGATCGGCAGCACCCGCTCGAGGGCCCGGCCCGCGGCCAGGCCTGGAGCGGCACGGCCCACGCCTTGATCGGCACCCTGGGTGTCGGCACGGTGACGGCCTCCAGCCTGCAGCTCGCCCAGGCGGTGTCGTTCATCGCCATGGGGCTCGGGTTCACCTTCGTGATCCTGGGCATCGGGCTCGTCTGGATCGGCAGGGGGCGTGAAGAAGTGGTCGCCGTTGCGATCGGCGAGAAGGCGGCAACGCCGGCAGAGGTGTAACGGATCAGGGAGTAGCGGCAAGCAACAACCTGAGACGCCGGGGCCCGGCCTCCTGGCCGGGTCCCGACGCGTCTGCAGCGACCGGGAACGCGTTCGGGTCTGGCGGCGTTGAGCGTGTTCAGTGCCGCCGAACGGAGGATCCATGTCTCGCCGCTGCACAGGCCTCACGCTGCTCGTCGTCGCCTCTGCCCTGATCGCTGCCGCCTGCGCCTCGGACTCCGAGGACACCACGACGACGGTGGCGGGCGCGACCACCACGACGACCGAAGCAACCACCACGACGACCACGGCGGCGGACGCGACCACGACGACGACCGAAGCGACCACAAGCACCGAGGCCACGACGACCACAGCGGACTCCGGCACTCCGCCCGGTGTGGTCTTCGCGATCACCGAGGTCGCCTTCGGATCGGGCGGATACGTCGAAATCACCAACCTGAGCGGCACGACCGCCAGCCTCGACGGCTACTGGCTCTGCCAGCAACCGTCCTACCAGCAGCTCGCCGGGCCGGTCGAGCCCGGGCAGAGCGTCCGGTTCAACGCCGCCGATAGTCGCTTCGGATCGCTCGACGCCGACGGCGGGGCACTGGGCCTCTACACCTCGGGTGATTTCGGCAGTTCGGACGCGATCGTCGGGTACGTGGCCTGGGGACCGTCCGGCCATGGCCGGCTCAGCGTTGCGGTCGCCGCGGGCGTCTGGACCGACGACTCGTTCGTCGAATCGACGGGTGCAGCGGTGATCACGGCGGTCGAACCTGCGGCCACCAGCGCCGAGGGGTGGACGACCGGCTGAGCTGGAGCCTCGTCATCGAGCCGGATCGAGCCGGATAGCATCGGTCCACGCCCGGAGAGGAGCCCGATGGCCGATGCTGTGATCTACCGATCGAAGGTTCGGATCGAGCGGGTCCGCGGTCCGCTCCGCAACGCCTGGCTGCCGGCCAAGGAGGACGCGGTCACCTTCGGCGTTCACGACGAGGTGGCCGAGCACTACGGCACCGATCTGGGGGAGTACCCGCCAGATGCGACGACGCTCGACTACGTCGTCGCTGCGGCGGCCGGTTGACTGACCGGAACCCTCGGAGGCGCGCTGGAGGCGCGTGGCATCAACGCAAGTGGTGGGGCCCTCACCTCGGAGGCGACCGGGGAGATCGAGCTCGACGGCAAGATCCTCGTGATCAAGCGCATCCACGTGCACTACCGGCTGAGCGGCGCCGAAGACGCCGATCAGGAGCGGATCGCCCGGCTCCTGGAACGCCATGCCGAGTTCTGCCCCGTGGCGCGGAGCATCGGGGGCTCGATCGACATCACAACGTCGCTGGAGCTCGTTTGAGCGGGTATCTCGCTGCGCTCCGGCCCTTGCTCGGGGAATGGGATGGTCACACCACCGGGAGGGCGGGCGTCGGCACCGGATCCCGCGTCTATCGGAGCATCGTTGCCGATCGGTTCATCGAGGTACGCAACACCTCGACGTACGAGCCGCAGGAGCTGAACCCCGACGGCGAGGTCCATGAGGAGTTGGGGATCTTCAGCCACGACGACGCCCGAGCGACGATCGTGTTCCGGGAGTTCCACTCGGAGGGCTTTGTCATCACCTACGCCCTGGAGTCAGACTCGGACGGGCTGCTGTTCGTCTCCGATGAGATCGAGAACGGGCCAGAGGGTCTCGGCGCTCGTCTGACGCTGCGCACCGGAGATGCGGACCGTTTCGAGGAGGTCTTCGAGCTCGCCCCCGCAGGCAAGCCGTACGAGGTGTACATCCGCAGCGCGTGGGCCAGGAGGCGGTGACTACCGGGTCCAGGGGTCGGCGATGTCGGGGTCGATGTCGTATCGCGTGATGGCGTCCTCCACCAAGCGCGGCCCGATCCTCCCCTCGTGGGCGAGGGCGGCGAGGGTGGCGACCACGACGTGGCCGCCGTCGGTCTCGAAGAAGCCGCGCAATGCCTCGCGGGTGTCGGAGCGCCCGAAGCCGTCGGTGCCGAGCGAGGTGAACGAGCGGGGCACCCAGCGGGCGATCTGGTCGGGCACGATCCGCATGTAGTCGGTGACGGCGACCACCACGCCGGGCGCGTTGCCGAGGAGCTGGGTGACGAGCGGGATCCGCTTTCGCCCGGTCGGGTGCAGACGGTTCCATCGCTCGGCCGACAGCGCCTCCTCGCGCAGCTTCTTGTATGAGGTGGCGCTCCACAACTGCGCGCCAACACCGTACTGGTTGATGAGCTCGGTCTGCGCCTCGCGAGCCGCGGCATGTGCGGGACCGGAGAAGAGGATCGTCGCGGCGTGCTCGGCGCCACCGGGCATCTCCGACCAGCGGTACAGACCCTGGAGAATGCCCTCGGTCGAGCCTTCCGGCTTCGGCGGTTGCTGGTAGTTCTCGTTGTAGAGCGTGAGGTAGTAGAAGACGTCCTCTTCATCGGCGTGCATCCGCCGGATCCCGTCCTCGATGATCGTCGCCATCTCGTAGGCGAAGGCGGGGTCGTACGCCTCGCACACCGGCACCACCGATGCCAGCACGTGGCTGTGCCCGTCCTGGTGCTGGAGGCCCTCACCCAACAGCGTTGTCCGTCCGGCGGTGGCGCCGAG
>CAZCBO010000106.1:0-9343 GCA_964496825.1 uncultured Acidimicrobiaceae bacterium | reverse complement strand
GCGCCACCGACCTCGGCACCGGTGCCGACACCGTCCTCGCCCAGATCGCCGCCGAAGTGCTGGGGGTCGCCCTCGACGACATCCTGGTCTACGCCGCCGACACGGACATGACACCCTTCGACACCGGGGCCTACGCCTCGAGCACCACCTACATCTCGGGGATGGCCGTCAAGCGGGCCGCCGAGGAGGCGCGCGGCCAGATCGTCGAGCGAGCCGCCAGAATGCTCGAGGTGACCCCGGGAGCGATCGAGCTGCGCGACGGTCGAGCCTGGGACACCGGTGGACGATCGGTGACGATGGGCGAGATCGCCCTCAACACGCTCCACGAGACCGATCAGCATCAGATCATGGGAACCGCCTCCTACGTGTCCCCCGAGTCACCACCGCCCTATGCCGCGCAGTTCGCCGAGGTCGAAGTCGACATCGAGACCGGCCAAGTGACGGTGAACTCGCTCATCATGGCCGTCGACTGCGGCGTCCCGATCAACCCGGTCACCGCCGCCGCCCAGGTCGAGGGAGGGATGATTCAGGCCCTCGGATACGGACACTGCGAGGAGATGGCCTACGACGAGGAGGGCCGGATGGTCAACCCCCGCTTCGGGCCCTACAAGATCTACCGCTCAGACGAGATCCCCCGAATCGAGGCCTACCTCGTCCAGACGATGGAGAAGAGCGGCCCCTTCGGCGCCAAGGCCATCGCCGAGATCCCGAAGGATGGCGTTGCGCCCGCCATCCGCAACGCCGTCGCCGACGCCACCGGCGTCAGGATCAACGCCATCCCGCTCACCCCTGAGCGGGTGTGGCGGGCACTCCAGGCGGGGTGAGCGCGATGTCCTCCCCCGTCGCGATCCTGGCCGAGATGGCGGAGGCGGTTGCCGCCGGGCGGCCGGTCGTGCTGGCCACCGTGGTCTCCACCAGACGCTCCGTCCCCCGCCACGCCGGGACCAAGATGCTCGTCTACGAAGGAGGAGCACAGTCGGGCACGATCGGCGGTGGTGAGCTCGAGGCCCGCGTCATCGCCGACGCCCTCGAGGCCCTGGCCACCGGCAGGACCCGCCTCGAGACCTACGAACTCGTCGACCCCGACCGCGGCGACCCCGGCGTCTGCGGCGGCGAGATGACCATCTACCTGGAGCCCTACATGCCCCCACACACCGTGTATGTCGTCGGCGCCGGCCACGTCGGCCGGGCCGTCGTCGACCTCGCCCACTGGCTCGGCTACCGCACCGTCGCCGTCGACGATCGCCCCGATCAGGTCACCGAGGAGGCACTCCCGAACGCCGACGCCAGGATCGCCGGATCGGTGGACGAGGCGCTGGCGGCGGAACCGGTCACCGACGACACCTCGATCGTGGTCGTCTCCCGCAGCGTCGACTTGGACGTGGATGCGATCCCGCTCCTTCTCGGCACCAAGGCGGGTTACATCGGCGTCATGGGGAGCCGGCGCCGCTGGACCACTACGAGGAGCCGGCTCGTCGAGGGCGGGACGCCGCAGAGCGACCTCGACCGCGTCCACGTCCCGATCGGCATCGAGCTCGGGGCCGAGACCGTTGAGGAGATCGCGGTGTCGATCCTCTCCGAGATCATCAGGGAGAACCGCGAGGCCCGATGATGCGAGACCGGCTGGCAGTGGTTCGCGGCGGAGGGGACCTCGGCACCGGAACCGCATGGCGCCTTCATCGCGAGGGTTTCCCGGTGATCGTCCTCGAACTCGAACGCCCGTTGACCGTCCGGCGCACGGTGGCCTTCTCCACGGCGGTGACCGAGGGCTCGATCACCGTTGAAGACGTCGACGCCCTTCTTGTGCCGACCCCCGACGCCGCGGTCGCCGTCGCCGACGACGCGGTGGCGGTGCTCGTGTCCGAGACCATCCCGGAGTTCGCCCGACCGCCTTCGATCGTCGTCGACGCTCGTCTGGCGAAGCGGCCCCTCGACACGAGCAGGAATCAGGCGCCGTTGGTGATCGGTCTCGGTCCCGGCTTCGCCGCCGGGGACCACTGTCACGTGGTGATCGAGACCAATCGCGGACCCAACCTCGGTGCGGTCATCTGGGAAGGGCAAGCGGAAACGGACACCGGGGTTCCCGGATTGGTCGGCGGAGAGACGACGCGACGCGTTCTGCGCGCCGGGAAAGGAGGAGTTGTCCGCTGGGACGCCGCGTTCGGTGACGTCGTCGAGGCCGGTGCCGTGCTGGGGCACATCGAGAACCGGACGGTGAGGGCGCCGATCGCCGGCGTGGTGCGCGGCCTCATCGCCGAAGGACCGGTCAAGGCGGGGCTCAAGATCGGCGATATTGATCCTCGGGGGGACCCGTCGGTGGTCTCCGGGATCTCGGACAAGTCCCTGGCAGTCGCCGACGGAGTTTGGAAAGCGGTGATGGCATGTCTGGACTTCATGTAGCCGAACACTGGCCGCAACGACTTGGGCTCGGCGAACGCGAGCTGGTGGCCTTCATCGGCGCCGGCGGAAAGACGACGCTGATGGTGGCACTGGGCAACGAACTCGCCGATGCGGGCTATCGGGTGGTCATCACCACCACCACCAAGATCGGTGCCGAGCAGGTCCAGCCTCCCGTCGTCGACTCGGTATCGAAGGTCGAGGCCAACTTCGGCCGTCGCCCCGGGCCCCTCTTCGTCGTCCGGCAGGATGCCGAGTCGAAGGTGACCGGACCGCAGCCGGCCGAGGTCAACAACCTCTTCAGGGACAGCTCGGCGCACTACGTCCTGGTCGAGGCCGACGGTGCCAGGGGCAAGTCGCTCAAAGCGCCCGCTGCCTTCGAGCCCGTCATTCCCTCGCGGGCGTCGGTGGTCGTCCTGGTCACGGGCATCGACGCCGTGGGGTCGTCCATCGCCACCGCCTGTCACCGGCCCGAGCGCGTCGCCGAGCTCCTGGGCCGTCCCGTGACCCATCAGCTCACGGTTGCCGACGTCGCCAAGGTGCTGACCAGCGCGAGCGGCGGGCTCAAGGACGTTCCTGCAGCGGCCCGGGTGATCGTCGCGATCAACAAGGTCGGCTCCGACGACATGGATGCTGCCCGTCGGCTCTCCCAGCTCCTCACCAAGGACCCCGACATCGACCGGGTCGTCGTCGTGCCACGGCGCTAGCGCCGCGGCCACCGCTTTCGATCCGCCGATCGCACCACGAAGCGGAGCGCCGACCACGTGTCGTCGATGGCGGCCACCTTGTTGTCGACCAGGCCGGATTCGAGGCCGTGGCTCTGTACCACGTCGAAGTCGAGGTCGGTGACGATCCCGGATGCCTGCTTCGGCCAAGCCACCCACAACCCGCCGTCGGCGGGCAACAGCGCGACCGCGCTGCCGAAGCGGGACTCGAGCTCGCGCCGCGAGCCGGCGAACACGACCAGCACCCGACACGGGGCGCGCGGCGACCGGACCAGCGAGGCGCCGTCGGGTAACGATCCGAGGAGCCCGGCAAACGCCTCCGGCGCTCCAAAGGTCCCCACGCGATCGCCCGGCGCGATGCCCAGTTTGCGACTGAACGGCGTGCCCAGGAACCCGGTCGTCATGGTCCCACCCTACGAGCCCAGCGCTCGCAGGGTGGCGCCTCCCGGCCCACAGGTCGCGCTCAGAACCCCGGATCGGTGATGAAGGTCCCGCTCGGCGCCCCCACCGGCATCCGGGGGACGTGACCCATCGACCCGGTGACGCCCCGCAGCACGGCGTACATCGCCGCGGCGGGTTCCAGCGAGCCATCCGCCGGCCCGGTGTACTCGACGGTCCCGTCGATCCGCAGCCGGTGGGTCTCGCCGCCGAAGCGGGCCTCGATGCTCCCGTCCTCGAACAGCATGAAGGCGTTGTCGTCCTCGGCCTCGAACTCGTCTCGGTTCAGGTACAGGCGCGGCTTGTCCTGATAGGGGACACCCGAGGTCGGGCAGGCGGTCACGCAGTTGCCACACTCGTTGCAGAAGTCGGTCAGCACCGCGATCTGATACTGCTGGGCGACGTGCAGCGGTGCCGCGCCGAGGCTCGCACCCTCCGGGTCCACCAGCGCGAGCTCGCCGTTCAGTGGCTCCAGCTCGTATGTCATCAGCGCCATGTTCGGACAGACCCCGACGCACAGGCTGCAGATCACGTCGCAGTCGATGCACCGGCTCGCTTCGGCGCGGGCCTGGTCGTCGGTGTAGCCGAGCACGGTCGCGGCCATCCCTTCCCGCTCCTCGACGGGCACGTGATCGATTGGTACCCGGTATTGCCGGCGGGAGCGGCGCACGACGAGTTCGTGGAGATCCGCCTCGGGTGCCGGAGGTGGCTCGCCGGCGGGCTCCATTGCGGCGATGATCGAGGCCGCCACGACCTTGCCGTCGGCAGCCGCCTTGACGATCGACGACGGGCCGTGTGCCGCGACGTCGCCCCCGGCGTAAACGCCGGGGATCGACGTCTCGAAGGTCACCGGATCGGTGGCGATGTAACCGCGGTCGGTGAGCTCGGGGATGGCGTCGCCGAAGAAGTCGAGGATCGAGTGCTGGCTGATAGCGAGCAGCAGCGTGTCGAGGGGGATCTCGAATTCCGAGCCGGGCACGTCGACCGGGATCTTGCGGCCCGAGGCATCGCGCTCCCCGGTGTACTCGGTTCTGGTGCACACGATTCCCTCGAGCTCGCCATCGTCGGACACGACCAGAGCGGACGGCTTGGCCAGCTCGACGACCATGATCCCCTCCTCGAGACAGGCGTGGATCTCCTCGGGATCGGCCGGCATCTGGTCGATCGTCCGCCGGTAGATGATCGACACCTCCGGGGCGCCGACCCGCAACGCCGAGCGGGCGCAGTCCATGGCGGTGTCCCCGGCGCCGATGACGCCCACCCGGTCGCCGATGGGCATCGGGTGTCCTTCACGAACGGTGCGCAGGAACGTGATCCCTGCGACCACGTCGTCGCTCTCCTCCCCCTCCATGCCGAGCTGCTTGGCCAGCTGGGCTCCCACGGCGATGAAGACGGCGTCGTAGCCCGCCAGATCGGTGAGCGTGAAGTCGACGCCAGCAGTCTGGCCGTAGCGGACCTCCACACCGAGCTCCTCGAGGATGGCCATGTCCTGATCGATCTGGGCATCCGGGAGGCGGTACTTCGGGATCGCACCGCCGACCATGCCGCCGGGGTACGCATGGGCCTCGAAGATCGTGACGTCGACCCCTGCGTAGCCGAGCTCCTGGGCGGCCGACAGACCGGCCGGGCCGGCGCCGATGACCGCCACCTTCCTGGCGACCGGACCCACGACCGGGAACATCACCGGCGTCTCTTCGCGGTCCATGATGTAGCGCTTGATGTGCCGGATGGCCAGGGGCTGATCGAAGTGGGTTCGGACGCAGGTGTTCTCGCACAGGTGGTCGCACACCCGCCCGAGGATGGCGGGCAGCGGGTTGTCCCTGCGCGTGATGCCGATCGCCTCGGCAACATTGCCCTCCCGGACCGCACGCATATAGGCGGGGACGTGCTGGTCGACCGGGCACTCATCGACGCACGGCGCCTCGATGCAGTCGAACAGGTGGAGCTCCCGGTCGGTCTTGGAGCGGTCCATCCGGAACGAGTGCTTCTGGTAGCGCCAATCGGTGCGCACCGCATCGGCGTAGGCCCGCAGGTTGAGGCGCGCCATCACCTTCAGGGCGAGGGCGACGAGTCCAGCGGTGCGAGCCTCGTCGAAGCCCTCCTCCGCTGCCCAGGACGCGATGACCCCCGCAGGCGGCTCGCCGTTTGCCCGCGTCTGCAGCGTGTCGGCGAGCCGTGATGCGGCGTCGAGGTCGAGGCTGAGCCCGCTGCCGGTGAGCGCGGCGAAGCGGAGCACCGGAGCGAACTCATCGAAGCGGTCACCCGTGACCGCGGTCCTGGCGATGAAGTCCTCCATGCCTGCGGCCCCCACCTTGTCCATGGCGGCCCGCGTCTCTTCCACGTACTGGATCATCCGCAGGTAGCCGCCCGACTTGAGCAGGTCGGAGCAGGTGGTGACGGTCTTCATCCCCGAGGCCAGCAGGTCGGCGACGTTGAAGGCGTCGGCGCCGCCGGCGAAGGAGAGCAGAAGATCGCCGCGGAACTCCTCCGACAGCAGCGACGCCAGGTTCGTCGTGACCGGGTGGAGCGCCCGACCCGACATGTACATCATCTCGTCGTCCTCGAACACCGTGCGCCAGTTGTTCACCTCGAGGGTGTTGGTCAGCTTCAGCCCGAAGGTCAGTCCGCGTTCGGCGGCGAGGCGCCGGAGGTTGTGGAACATCGGGACCGCATCCACGTACATCAGGTCGTGGCCGAAGGCCTCGTCCGGGATCGGGACGTCGTCGAATCCGAGGTCGTCGTTGACGACGGCGCGGACCCGATCGGCGCCGAGCAGTGTGGGGTTGCATTTCACCGACGCGTGCAGGCCCCGCTCGGTGAGCAGATACGTCATGATCCGCTCGATCTCGTCGGGCGGGCAGCCGTGCATGGTCGACAGCGTGATCGTGTTGGAGACCTCGGCCGGGATGTCGATGTCGTGGATCTCGGGGAAGCGCTTGGCCACGATGTCGATGTAGGCGGGCAGGTACTCGGAGGCGTCGCGCATCACGTCGAGGTACCACTGGACGTTCGGCTGGAGGATGCCCTCCAGGTTGTATCCGACGCTCATGTTGAAGATCATCCCGGGGTCCGGCGTCGGGTACCCGAGCTTGCGGTGGAGGGCGTAGATGAGCACCCAGGCCCGCAGGTACTCGTCGAAGGACTCGTGGACCTTGAGCTCCTGGGACCACTCGACGTTGTAGCCCTCGTCCTGGCAGTCGATGCAGGGCTTGTTGATGTCGAGCTCGTCGAGGGTCTGGACGGTCTTCAGCTCGAGGAAACGCGCCCCGACGAGCCAGGAGACGATGATGTTCTGCGCCATCTGGCTGTGGGGCCCGGCGGCGACACCAAAGGGGGTATCCATCGTCACCCCGTACTTCTCGATCCGGAACGGATCGTCGGGGGCGGGTGTGAAGAAGGCCGACCGAGGGATCCCGAAGAGCTGGTCCTTCTGCTCGAGCCCGCCGAAGACCCAGTTGGTCAGGTCCTCCATCGAGATCGGGTGGAAGCGATCGCCCATGCTCTACCCCCTACAACCTGGCGTGGAGCCGCTCGGCCTGCTCCGCCGCCTTGGCCCGCACCTCGGCGGCGTCGACCCGGGTCGGCGCCCCATCGCGGAACACCACCTCGCCGTCGACGGAGACCGCGAGCGGCCGGATCCCCGGTGTGAAGGCGATGTGCCATGGATCCATCGGATCGTATGACCAGGTGACCTCGTCGTTGCGGGCCTCGGGCACGATGCGCCATCCGTTCTCGAGCCATCCCCAGGCGGTGTCGGGACCTGCGGTCACGTCGACCGATCGCTGCATCACGTAGGCGAGCCGGAACGACTCGATCATGTTGCCGCCGATGCCGTCGGTGCCCAGCGCCACCGTGTTGCTGAACCGGGCGGGATCCGCATAGCCGACCTGGTTGTTCAGATTCGACATCGGGTTGTGGAGGATGGTGCCCCGCAGCGTGTGATGGGTGGGGAGATGGACGCAGTGGGCGAGGAGCCAGCCGTCGGTGGTGAGGCCCGCGAGCCGTTGCGGAGCGGCGATGTCACCGATCCCCTCGGCGACATGGATGTGGACACCGACCCCGAGCTCCTCGGCGAGCCCTGCCGCGGCCCGGAGGGACTCGTCGGTGCAGGTGAAGGCAGCGTGGATGCCGACGTAGCCGTTGCCGCCGGCCTCGATGAACCGCTCGTTCTCCTCCAGACCGCGCTTGGCGCCGTCGGCGCCATGTCGGTCGGTGATGCCGTAGGCGCAGAGGACCCTGACCCCCACCTCGGCGCAGGCCTCGGCGATGACGTCCAGGCTCCCTTCTATGGCGTTTGGCGACTCGTGATGGTCGACGATCGCCGTCGTCCCCGACTCCAGGGCTTCGATGGCGCCCAGCATGGCCGACCACCGGATCATCTCTAAGTCGAGCGCGCTGTCGAGCCGCCACCAGATCTGCTCGAGGATCTCCTGGAAGTTGGTCGGTGTCTTCGGCGGCGCCGGCATGCCGCGGGCCAGCGCCGAGTACAGATGATGGTGAGCGCACACCAAACCGGGCGTTGTTGCCGCCATGTGCATCCTCCTGAATCAATCAGTTTCGCAGCTGTGGAACCGGCGGCAGCCGCGGCAAGGGATTACCGGTTGCGCACGGTCACCGTGTCCGTCATGCTGATAGCAAATGATGGGTGGAATCCACATGGCAGTCGGTGGCGGGGTGACCTTCCTCGCCCTGCTCGCCATCGGAGCCGCCGTCACCGGGTCGATCGGCGCCGTCGCCATCTTCCTCGCCCTCGTGGTCGCCGTACTCACCGTCGGGCTTCTCGCCGCCACCGGTGTCGCCTCCTGGCAGGGCCGCCGTGGTGCCCCCAGCCGGTGCAGCACCTGCAATCGCCCGTTGCGCTCGATCGGCGAGTTCCGGGTGTGCGAGAGCTGCGACCAGATCGTCGTCGGCAGCTAGAGCGCCGCCGCCTCGTCCCCCATCGCATCGATCTCGTCGATCATCGGCGCCGCACCGAGCTCGGAGAAGATGGCTCTGGCGGCGGCGAACCTCGCCTCAGCCTCTCCCGGACGTCCGAGCTCGACGAGGCAACGACCGGCGCCATAGCGGGCGAGGGCCTCCTCGATCGCGTACCCGAAGTCGGCCCAATCGGCGGCAACCGCTTGGTGCTGCGCGAGGGCTGTCTCGTAGTTGGCTTCCGCCTCGCTCAGGATCGCGGTGGCGGCCTGCACGGCGATCTCACCCTTCCTGCCCGGAGCAGGCGGAGCCGACGCCAACGTCGCCGCCGCCTCGACATCACCCAGTTCGACGAGCATGCGAACCACGTCGGGGAGCTGCCAGCCGCGGTAGATCGGCGATTTGCCCTCGGTGCGGCCGATGAACTCCTCGAGCAGCGCCATGGCTTCGACAGGTCGACCTTGCGCCAGCTCGGTGCGTGCCGCGAACACGAGCGCCGGGCTGAACAGCTGGAGGTCGCCGATCTCGCGGAGCGCCGCCAGATACTCGGCCTGCAGTGACGCGGCCTCGGCGATCTGCCCTCGCCAGACGTGGACCGCCGCCTTCCAGCTCTGCGCCCACGGTACGAACATCAATCCCCGGTCGCTCCATCGATCGATCAACCCATCTGCGGTCGGAACCAGCGCATCCCAATCGCCGATGTCCCACTGCACCCACAGCAGCTCGGCGTGCTGCCAGGACGAGTCACCCCCTCGCGCCTGGATCCGATCGATACCGCGCGTGTAGATCTCGATGGCCGCCGTATCATTAAAAACGCCGTGGTTCTCGAGCACGGCGCGAATCGCGCTCGCGTTGTGCTCGGGGTCGCG
>CAZCBO010000105.1:0-9363 GCA_964496825.1 uncultured Acidimicrobiaceae bacterium | reverse complement strand
ACTCGGTCTGTCGCAACGAATCCGGGCTCTTGAAGAAGATCAGGCTCAGCGCCGGGGTGACGGTGAGGGCGACGATCATCGACGCCAGCAGCGCCAAGGAGTAGGCGATGGCCAGCGGTCTGAAGAAGGATCCCGAGAGACCGCCGAGCATGAAGATCGGGAAGATCGCGGCGACCTCGATCAGCGTGGCGTACACGATGGCGCTGCGGACCTCGAGCGAAGCGTCGAGCACGACCCGGGCCGTGGAACGCTCGTCATCGTTGGCGCGCGCCTCGCGCAACCGCCGCACCACGTTTTCGATGTCGATGATGGCGTCGTCGACGATGTCGCCCAGGGCGATCACGAACCCGGCCAGGATCATCGTGTTGAGCGTCGCCCCCATGGCGTAGAGCACGAGGCCTGCGGCGATCAGCGACAGCGGAATCGCCACCACGCTGATGAGCGCAGTCCGCCACTCGAACAGGAAGAGGGCAAGCATGAAGATCATCAGCATCGCCCCGATGTAGATCGACGTGGTCAGGTTGGAGATCGACTGCTCGATGAACGTGGCGGGGCGGAAGATCTCCGGGTCGACCTCGATGCCCTCCAGCGCCGGCTCGAGTTCGGCGAGCGCTTCCTCAACTCCTCGCGTGACGTCGAGGGTGTTGGCCCAGGGCAGCTTCTCCACGATCAGCATGAGCCCAGGCCCGTCGTTGATGACGGCATCGCCGATCAGCAGCTGGTGGTCGGTCGTGAGCTCGGCGATGTCGCCGAGCCGCACCGCCCTCGTTGCATTGGCCGACTGGACCGGCACCTTGGCGAGATCGTCCGGCTCGACGATGGGGAGCCGGTGTTCGATGCCGATGCGGGCGGCGCCGCCCTCAACCCATCCGCCCGAGCCGATGAATGCCCCCGTCGTGTACTGGAGCAGGCCGGCGTCGAGGGCATCCGAGGTGGACCTCATCACCTCGTCGAGGGTGACTCCGTTGGCGTAGAGGTTCTCCGGATCGACCTGGACCTGGAGCATCTTCAGTCGTTCGCCCCAGATGGGGACGTTGGCGACGCCGGGTACCCGCAGCAGCCGAGCCCGGATCGTCCAGTACGCGATCATCGACAGGTCCATCATCGAGTACTCATCCGAGGTGAGGCCGATCTTCATCGTGCGGCTGGTGGCGGAGAGCGGCTGGATCATGAACGGCGGGCTCGCCCAGCTGGGGAGCGTGGGGATGATCGTCGCGATTCGTTCGGCGACGAGCTGGCGGGCGGTGAACAGGTCCGTACCCGGCTCGAAGATCAACTCGATCTGAGACATCTGCTCGATGGACCGCGACCGGATCACATCGAGGTCGGGAATGCCGTTGAGGGTGTGCTCGAGGGGAACGGTCACGAGCGACTCGACTTCGGAGGCGGAGAGCCCGAGGGCTGGGGTCTGAACCTCGACCCGCGGCGGGGCGAACTCGGGGAACACGTCGATGGGAGCCTGTCGCAGCTGGGAGACCCCCACCGCCATCATGCCGATCGCCAGGAACACGACGATGAACCGGTACTTGAGGCTGGAGCCGATGACGTGCTTGAGCATCGGCGCCCCCTACTTCCCGACTCCGACCTCGGTGCCGTAGAGCTCTGAGACCCCGACGGACACGACGCGCGTCCCCTCCGGCGGTCCCTCGGAGAGGAGCGCCGTCTTCCCATCGTCGTCCTCGACAACGACCTGGTGGCGCAGGTAGACGAGCGGCTCCGGGTTCGTGTATACCCAGAAGCTGCCCTTCGGATCGATCCAGAGCGCCGAGCTGGGCACCGCGAGCCGTGCTGTGTTGAGCTGCACCTCGGTCGTCTCGATGCCGAGGCGCTCGGCGGCGCGCTCGGTGAGCACGACTCGGGCCAGATCCGATCCTTCGATCGCTTCGACAACAGCGGGCTCGTTGTCGGCTGTGTCGGCGGCGAGTCTGTCGCTGCACCCGGTGGCGAAGAAGGCGAGGAGCAGCGCAGCGATGGCGACGAGATGTCGACGGTGCCGCACGGTCAACCTCCCGTCGTAACCGTATCGACGCCGGCCTCGGCAAGGAGCTCGTCGACCCACCGCTCCTTCTCCTCCACGTAGCCGAACCGCGCGTACCCGGCCGGCAGGACGAACAGCACGAGGAGGAGGACCGCGGGGAGCCCGCCGAGCACGACGACGGCCAGTGGCTGAACGACGGCGAAGCCGACCGCGCCCACGGCGAGCGAGAAGGGGAGGAACATCGCTGCGATGGCTGCGGCGCTGGTGACGATCGGGACGAGACGGTCCCTCGTCCCGTCCCTGACGAGCTGATCGTCGAACGGGAGGCCCTCGACCATTTCGAGGTCGCGATAGTGCTGGACCAAGACCACCGCCTGGCGCACCGCGACGGCGAACACGCCGAAGAGCCCGGCAACCGAGCCGAGGCCGACCGTTCCTCCGGTGAGCAGCACGGCCAGCACGCCCCCCGAGAGGACCATCGGCAGGGTGGCGAACACCAGGGTCGAGAGCCGCCAGCTCCTGAAGGCGGCTTGGAGCAGGAGGTAGATGAAGACGCCGGCTCCCACGGCCACGCCGAGGAAGGTCAGCCACCTGCTCCGCTCCTGGGCGAAGCCCTGCAGGATCTCGGCGTGGTGCTCGGCGGGGAACGTCACGGACTCGAGGAGCCGGTCGACGGCTGCCGCGGTCGCTCCGACGTCAGCGCCTGCCACCCCCGCGGTGACATCGATGTAGCTGCGCACCGCATCGTGCCGGATGACGGAGGGACCGTTCACCACAGCGACGTCGGCGACCTCACCGAGCACCACATGGCCGCCTCCGGGCTTGTCGATGAGGAGGTTGGGGATGTCCTGGGCCTCGTCGCGAAGCTCGGGCGACCCCCAGACGACGACGTCGAACACCTTCTGCTCTTCGAACAGGTGGCCGACCGTGATGCCGCTCATCAGCACCGCGGCGGCGCGCCGGACGTCCCCCGGCTTGACGCCTCGCGCTGCCGCCCGTTCCAGGTCGACCTGGACCTGGACGGTGGGCTGGGCGGGCGGGGCGTCGATGCGCGGGTCGATGATGCCATCGACACCGGTCATCAACGTTTGGATCTCCTCGGCTTTGTTCGCAAGGACCTCGGAGTTCTCGCCGTAGATCCGCACCACGAGGTCGTCACCGGGCGTTCCCAATACGGCGTCTATCCGCTGCTCCGAATAGGTGAGCACGTTGGTCGTCAGCTCCGGATAGACGGCTATCAACCCGGTGACGGCCGAGACCGTGGCGGGGTAGTCGGCACCGGGGTCGAGGTTCACCCAGATCCGCCCCGCGTCGACGTTGGCCACCCGGTCGGAGAACAGCGCCCGCCCGGCCTGGCCGGTGACGGCACGCACCCCAGGTACGGCAGAGAGGGATGTCACCGCGTCGCCGATCAGCTCGTCCATCCGCACCAGCGACGTCCCCGGCGCCGCCTCGACTTCGATCAGCAGGTCTCGCTCCTCGAAGGTCGGGGCCAGCGATCGCTCGAGGAAGGGGAGTGCCGCCAGACCGGCGACGAGGACGACGCCGAAGACGACGGCCGCAGGGACGATGGCACCCACTGCTGCGCCCGAGACACGGTCGTAGGCGGCGATGAGCCATCCGGTGAGTGGTGCGGGACCCCTCGGCCGCTCGCCTGCGAGCACGAGGCGGCTCAGCGCCGGGGTGAGGGTCAGCGCAACCAGCAGCGAGGCAGCAAGCGCAAGCAGGAAGGCCTGGAACAGCGGCGGCAGGAACGCACCCGGGACCCCCCAGCCGAAGAACACCGGGACGGTCGCGACGCCGATGATCAGCGATGCCCACAGGAGTGGCCGACGGACCTCCATGGCGGCGTCGACGACGATCTGGCGGACCGGGACCGAGCGCGGTGGATGTTGGGCCGGGAGGCGGCGCGCGCTGTTATCGGCGTCGACCAGGGCGTCGTCGATGAGCACGACCAGTCCGAGCACCAGTCCGGCGACCATCATCAGGTTGACGGTGCCGCCGGCCAGGCGCAGCACCACCCCTGCGGCCGCCAGCGACGTGAGGGTCGCGGCACCCACGACCATGACCCGGCGCCACGAAAACGTGAAGGCGGCGAGCACGAGTAGGGCCAGCACTGCGCCGACGATCGCGGCGTTTCTCGTACTCACGATCGCAGCGTCGACGAACTCGGCCGGGCGGTAGATCGACGTGTCGAGCGTCATCCCGGTCAGGCCGGGCCGCATGGCTTCGAGCGCCTGCTCTACCTCGGCAGCCACGTCGGCGGTGTTGGCTCCCGGAAACTTGTCGACGATCAGCAGCAGACAGTCGCCGTCCGAACAGATCGCATCCCCGATGAGCGGTTGATGATCCTCGACGACGACGGCAACGTCGGCGAGCGTCATCAGGCTTCCCTCTGCGACGATCGGGTCTCCTTGCTCGTCCTCGAGGGTGACGAGCGCGAGCTCCTCCTCGCTGGTGATCGCCTGTTCGTGGAACACCTGGAGGCGCTGGTTGAACGTATCGATGAAGCCGCCGGTGCCGGGGCTCGAGGCCTCGAGGTAGCTGAGCGGCGAAACCTCGAGGGCGTTGCCGGTGGAGCTGATCACGTCCTGGAGGGTTACGCCCCGGGCGCGGAGAACCTCGGGGTCGACGAGCACCTGGAGCTGCCGCTCGCGCTGGCCCCAGATCGTCACATTCGCCACACCGGGAAGTCCGAGGAGCCGGGGGCCGATGACCCAGCGGGAGAGCACCGACATCTCGATCGGCGAGAGCTCCTGGGAGGTCAGCTTCACCATCGCGGCACGGCTCGCCGCGGAAAGCGGCTGGAGCATCTGCGGTGGCCGCGCCACCTCCGGCAGGCCCGCCACGCCGACGGCCTGGGCCAATCGCTCCGCCACCACCTGGCGAGCATCGAGCAGGTCGGTTCCGGGTTCGAAGGTGAGGACGACCGATGACAGCCCCGGCATCGACGTCGACTCGATCGTGTCGAGGAAGGCGACGCCGTTGAGCAGATCCTGCTCCAGCGGCACGGTGATGAGCTGTTCGACCTCCTCGGCGGAGAGGCCGAGGGCTTCGGTCTGCACCTCCACGACGGTGGGCTTGAACTCGGGCAGGGTGTCGACCGGAGTATCGGGAAGCAACACGATCCCGAGGACGACCAGTCCGATGGCGGCGGCGACGATGAGTCCCTGGAACCGTTTGCCCGACTGGATCAGCCAGCGCATGCGAATGCCCCCCACCTGACGTTGCCGTACAGGCGCCGTCCCCGTTTCCTCCCGGTTCGCACGCGACCTCCCGGTGCTTGGGTCTCGCGCCCCCGTCCGCGTTGCCGCTCGGACCCGAGTCCCGAGGTTGCCGAACCTCTTCCCCTGCACGGAACCTACCGACGGGATCGAGGTGACGCAAGGGAAACGCGCAGGGGTGCGGGTTGATACAGTTCCGCGATGCAGGGAATGAGCCGTCCCTTCGTCGTCGGCTTCTCGGTCGCGCTCGTCCTCGCCGTGTCGGCGTGCGGGGAGACGTCCTTCGAGAACCTCGCGGATGTGGGGGAGTGCGACCCGGCCGGGGCGACGTTCAACCTCGACATCGACAACCCGTACCACCCGCTTCCCGTTGGGCACCAGATCGTCTTGGAGGGAACCGAGGGAGGCCGGCCGGTGCTGGTTCGCATCACCGTGCTCGACGAGACCGAAACCGTCGCCGGGGTCGAGACCAGGGTCGTGGAGGAGTACGAGGAGGAGGGGGGCCGTCTCGTTGAGATCTCCAGGAACTTCTTCGCCCAGAACCAGAACGGAACCGTGTGCTACTTCGGGGAGGAGGTCGACGACTACGACGCGAACGGCAACGTCGTCGGCCACGCCGGCGGGTGGCGAGCCGACGGTGAGACGAACCGTCCCGGGATCATCATGCCCGGGAGCCTCGCGGTCGGCGACGCCTTCCAGACCGAGGTGGCACCGGGGATCGCCGAGGACCAGGCCAAGGTGCTCGCCATCGGTGAGACCACGACGGTGCCCGGAGGAACCTTCGACGACACCGTCACCCTGCGCGAGATCAACCCGCTCGAGGGCGGCGGGGGCGATACCAAGGTCTTCGCCAAGGGGATCGGGATCGTCGTCGACGGCCCGGCCCGGATGACGAGCCACACGGCGGCGGACGGGTAGGCGTCGTCTCGCAATCGTTTGGCCCTCCGCCGGAGGGCAACGTCCCAGTGCCGCCATTCCGCGGGCCATGAGTGTCATATGTCCCCCTGCCGGCCCTGGGCCGGAGGGGGTAACCAGATTTCAGTAGAACCAGGCCCGTCGGTATCCTCCGGCCGACCTCGAGGGCAGCCGATGACGACCCACCCCGGGAGGCACAACCGCATGGATCGAAGCCGCTTCGTCCCGCCCAAGGAGGCGGTCACCGGCGGTTTCTCCAGTGGGGCCGACTTCATCTCCTACATCGTCACCGGGCTGCTGATCGGGCTGTTCCTCGATTGGGTCCTCGGCATCGCGCCGGTCATGACCATCCTGTGGCTGCTCGCCGGCGTGGGCGTCGGCTTCTACCGGATGTGGCAGCGCTCCGAACATCTGGACGAGGAAGGCAGGCGGCGCAGCCATGGCGTCTGACCCGGTTGCCACCTACGCCCCGGCCCCCGACCAGCGGCCGGTCGAGGCGATCATCGGCACCCACATCGCCAGGCGGGCGATCGTCGTCGCCCCGATCCTCGCCCTCGTCTTCGGCCTCCTCGAGGGTTGGGAGGGAGCCGCCGCCGCAGTCGTCGGGGTCGGCATCGTGGTGGTGAACTTCGTCCTCGGCGGCTACGTCCTCTCCTACGCGGCCCGCCTCTCCCTCGGCCTGTATCATGCCGTCGCCCTGTTCGGATTCCTGATCCGGCTCGGCCTCATCACCGTCTCGCTGTTCCTCATCGCGGGCGCAACCGACCTCGACCGGTCGGCGCTGGGCATATCGGTGGTGGTGAGCTACCTGGTGCTGCTGTCCTGGGAGGCGGTGGCGATCGTCAACGGAGCGGAAAGGGACCTCGAGTGGAGCAACTGATGATCCTCGCCAGCGAGGAGTGCGACCTCACCGAGAGCTCGGTCTGTGCCCCCGCCGAAGTCACCGAACTCTTCGAATTCCGCGAGCCGCTGTTCGAGATCTTCGGCTACCCGATCACCAAGACCGTGATCCTCATCTTCATCGCCGCCGCCGTCGTCATCGGGCTGCTCTTCTTCGGACTGCGCAAGAAGGCGATCCGGCCCAGCAAGTTCCAGGTGGCGATCGAGGGGCTGATGGGATTCGTCCGTGACGAGGTCGCGGTCGGGATCATCGGTCCCCACGGGGTGCGGTACTACCCGTACCTGCTGGCCCTGTTCCTCTTCATCCTCATCGGCAACGCCTTCGAAGTGACGCCGTTCATCAACTTCCCCATCACGTCGCGCATGGCGATCCCGCTCTTCCTGGCGCTCGTCACCTACGTGATCTTCATCGCCGCGGGGTTGAAGGCGCAGGGCTACCACTACATCCTCGACATCGTCTGGCCGCCCGGTGTGCCCGTCGCCCTCAAGCCGCTCGTCGGCATCATCGAGTTCTTCTCGATCTTCTTCATCCGGCCCTTCTCGCTGGCCGTCCGGCTCTTCGCCAACCTGGTCGCCGGCCACGTCATGCTCACGGTGCTGCTCGTCACCGGCGTTGTCTCGCTGATCGCCATCGGCGACCACGGCCTCCTGACCGGTGCCTTCGGGATCGCGTGGTGGCTGCTCGGCCTGGCGATCTATCTCTTCGAGGTGGTGGTCATCATCCTGCAGGCATACATCTTCACGCTCCTTTCTGCGGTGTACATCGAGACGTCGGTGCACCCGCAGCATTAGTCATCCACGAGAAAGGGAAACAATGGAAGCGATTCAGGGATCCCTGGCCCTCATCGGCTACGGACTCGCCGCCATCGGCCCCGGGGTGGGCATCGGCATCATCGCCGGCAACGCGGTCCAGGCGATGGCCCGACAGCCCGAGGCCGCCGGCATGGTCAGAACCACGATGTTCCTCGGCATCGCCTTCACCGAGGCGCTGGCCCTCATCGGGTTCGTGCTGTTCTTCCTGGCGTAGCGATGTACACCGTGCTCACCACGATCGCGCTCTTCCTGCAAGAGGTCGAACCGGCCGCCGAGGGTGGAGAGGACTCGAGCGCCGGGCTCCTGCTGCCCGCGACCGAAGAGCTGATCGCCGGCGTCATCGCCTTCTCCATCGTCTTCTTCTTCGTGTGGAAGTGGGCGATCCCGGCGTTGAACAAGACGCTGACGGCCCGTCAGGAGGCGATCAACGCCGAACTCGCCGCCGCAGAGGCGGCCAAGCAGGAGGCCGAGAGCCTGCTCTCCGATTACGAGCGCCAGCTGGCCGATGCCAGGAGCGAGGCGGCCCGCATCGCCGACGAGGCACGCGAAGCCGCCGATCAGGTCAAGGCCGGCATCATCGAACGGGCCGAGGCCGAGGCCGATCAGCTGCGCGAGCGCGCCCAGGACGAGCTCGAGGCCGAGCGGGAGCGGGTCGCCGGTGAGCTGCGCCGCCAGGTCGCCGACCTCTCGCTCGATGTCGCCGAGCGGGTCGTCGGGCTCAGCCTCGACGAGGAGTCCCAGCGCGAGCTGGTCGACCGGTACATCGACGAGCTGGGAGGCGTCAGCTAACCGATGGTCACGACCGCCCACCCCGAGCGCCTCGACGGCTTTGCCGCCGCCCTCCACGGGATCGCTGCGGCCCAGCCGGACCCGGCCGCGTTCATCGATGAGTTCTACGCCGCGGCGATGAGCCTGGTGGGCAACAGGTCGCTGCGCGACACCCTCGCCGACCCGAAGATCCCTGCGGATCGGAAGCAGGGTGTGGTCGGCGACCTGCTCGGCCCACGCGCCGACGCGGTCGTGGTGGCAGCACTCGAGTTCCTCATCGCCGCAGGCCAGGGCAAGCACCTCGAGGGGATCGCCTCGAGGGCCGCAGAGCTCGCCGCCTCCGAGGAGGGCCAGGTCGTCGCCGAGGTCCGTTCGGCCACGCCCCTCGATGAGAAGCAGCAGGAGCGAATCGCCGCCGCGCTCTCGAGAGCCACGGGCAAGCAGGTCCAGGTCAAGGCGGTCACCGACCCCGAGGTCATCGGCGGGATCGTGGCCCAGGTTGGAGATACCGTTTTCGACGGATCGGTGAGGAGCCGGTTCGACGACCTCCGAGAGCAGTGGGGTTAGGCACATGACAGAACTGAGACTCGACCCGGCGGACGTCACCGCAGCGCTCCGCAAGAACCTCGAGGGGTGGGAGCCGTCGGTCGAGGCCGAGACCGTCGGCTACGTCACCGCCGTCGGCGACGGGGTCGCCACGGTCTCCGGGCTGCCGGGGGCGATGGCCTCCGAGCTCCTCGAGTTCCCCGGCGGGCTGATCGGCGC
>CAZCBO010000104.1:4957-9374 GCA_964496825.1 uncultured Acidimicrobiaceae bacterium | reverse complement strand
CCAAACGGCCCGCGACCCGCGCTAGCCGGATCGAAGAAACCATCCGAAGGCTCACGTCCGAGGGAGGCCACGGCTCCCCCTAGCCCTCCACCCACTGGCCAGGGGCACAAGCACCCCTTCGACGCCGAGTAGCCGCCCATATGCCGCTATGTGTGGGTCTGGACTGGTGGACAGCGTGACCGGTATGTAGCTGACTACAACCTGCAAGTGAGTTGGTTGACACCCGTTGCCGGAGACCCGGCTGGGTACCATCGCTGGGAATGGCGAAGGCACAGGTCATCACCCCACAAGCGGTCGATTTCCCCCGCTGGTACCAGGACGTCCTCACCAAAGCCGAACTCGCTGAGAACGGTCCGGTTCGCGGAACCATGGTGATCAGGCCTTACGGCTACGGGATCTGGGAGCGAATGCAGGCCGAGGTAGACCTCCGCATCAAGGCAGCTGGCGCGAGCAACGCCTACTTCCCGCTGCTTATCCCCGAGGAGCTCTTGAGGAGGGAGGCCGAGCACGTCGAGGGCTTCACGCCCGAGTTGGCCGTTGTCACCCACGCTGGCGGTCGCGACCTCGAGGAACCAGTGGTGGTCCGCCCGACCAGCGAGACGATCATCAACAGCTACCTCTCGAAGTGGATTCAGAGTTATCGGGACCTTCCCTTGTTGGTCAACCAGTGGTCGAACGTCGTGCGCTGGGAGCTGAGGCCCCGGGTCTTCCTACGGACTACCGAGTTCCTGTGGCAGGAGGGTCACACGGCCCATGCAAGGGAAGATGAGGCCCGGGCCTACGTGCTCCAGATCCTCCATGACGTGTACCGGGCGTTCATGGTAGATGTGCTGGCCATACCGGTCATCGCCGGCATCAAGACGCCCCGCGAACGATTCGCCGGGGCCATCAACACGACGTCTTGTGAAGCGATGATGCGCGACACCAAGGCCCTTCAGATGGGAACGAGCCATGAGCTCGGCCAGAACTTCGCCAGGGCGTTCGGTATCAGATACGTCGACGGCGCGGGCGCCGAGCAATACGTATGGCAGACGAGCTGGGGGGCCTCGACCCGTATGGTCGGTGGCCTCATCATGTGTCACGGAGATGACGCCGGGCTGAGGCTGCCTCCTGGCGTTGCGCCTATCCAGGTCGTCGTGATGCTGGTGCGCGACGAGCAGGGTGCAGGCGACGTCGCCAAGAAGCTCGCCAAGGAGCTCGAGCGTGTGGGGCATCGCGTCCACCTTGACGACCGGATTGAACAGTCCTTTGGGCGACGGACCGTCGACTGGGAGCTGAAGGGAGTCCCGCTACGCATCGAGGTCGGACCCCGTGAATTGGCCGAGGGTCGGGTGACGATCGTCAGGCGTGACACTCTGACCAAGCAGCCAACACCGGTTGCCGAGACCGAGGTGGTCGCCACCAGGACGCTCGGCGAGGTGCATTCATCGCTGCTTGTCGAGGCAACCGAGTTCCGCGATGCCCGCATCCACGACGTCGCGACCGTCGGTGAGGCGCGCGAAGCGGCTGCCGCTGGCTGGGCTCGCATCCCTTATGACGTCGTCGGAGAGGACGGCGAAACCGCCTTGGCCGAATCGGCGGTCACGATCCGGTGCCTGACAAGGCCGGATGGAACATGTCCCGCTCGGGTCGACGAAGAGGGCCTGATCGCCTACGCAGCTCGCGCCTACTGACCGCCATCGCGCTCGTCCTGACGTGATCGACCCACATCGAACAACGCTGTCTCCACGTCGCCCCGTGCCGATATGGGCGGTACGGCTCTGGTGCTCATGCCGGATCTCTTCTCGATTCGCTGGTCGCTTCTTCCCAGATACGGCTGTAGGTTTCCTCGTCGAGCTGCTCTCGTAGTGCGCCGACGAGCTGCCGATAATCGGTTTCTTCCGTGACGGGGCGGATCGCGCCGACGCTCTGGCGCAGCTGCGCTCCCTGCGCCGCGAGTGCTACCGCGTCAGCTGGCCGCCCTTCCGTGTGGGCGAGGTGGGCGAGGTAGTCGAGGGTGTCGGCTGAATGCATGTCAAGTTGGCTGCGCGACGAGACGGACAGTGCTTCGTCGAGATGGTGGCGGGCCGCACCCAGATCTCCCTGCAACCTTGCTGCTCGCCCGAGCACCTGGAGGGCCCATGCCACAAGAAGCTGTGCCTCTGCGTTGCGGCCTTCGTCGAGGGCGCTGGCCGCGACAACAGCGGCTTCGTCGGGTCGTCCAAGGTTGAGGAGCGCCCGCGCCTGAAACACGTCAGCGTAACTGCCAAAGAGGCCGTTGCCGACTTCGCGTTGTTCGATGCCGGCCTGGACGAGGTAGCCCACTGCCTCGGCTTCTTCCCCCCCATAGAGTCGTGCCAAACCACGTGTCTGCGCGATGTTCGGTTGCAGGGAGGGCACGTCGCGTGGGAGATCGGCGAGGAGGGCTTCGGGTTCGGTCGTGTCGCCGTGCCATATCGATACCCAGGCCACGTTGACCACCTGTGACCCGAAGTAGTGACGGTCAGGTGCGTCGCGAGCCAGATGTGCCGCCTCTCGATAGAGGCGGACGCCCTCATCGAGGTTCCTCATGGCCACCGTTGCAGCAAGAGTCCCGGCGGCCTGAGCGCTCAACCCTTCGTTGCCGAGCCGCTTACTCAGCTCCAGAGCGTGACTGGCGAGGGTTGCCGCGTCGTCGAGTTGGCCATTGTGGAAACTGAGGTGTGCAGCCCATTCGAGTACTTCAGCCTTAGCCTCAGAATCGGGTAGATCCTGAGTCAAGATGCGCTGGTACCACTCGACTCCCTCCCGCACATTGTGCTGGGAGGCCCAGAATCGGCCGAGACCGGCGGCGAGCGTCACCGCGGTGTCGATATCACTGCTGGTGAGGGCCCACGCCAGTGCAGCGCGGAGGTTGTCGCGTTCTGCCTCAAGCAATTCCACCCACTGTGTGCTGTCCTCACGCAGGCCCACATCGACCCCGCCGGCGAGGCGCCGGTAGTAGTAGGCGTGGGCCTGGCGCGCGGCGGTGCTGTCGCTGGTGGCGAGGAGTTTGTCCATCATGAATTGCCGAATGGTCTCCAGCATGCGGTACCGGACCGTCTCTGATGCCAGTTCTTCGATCTCCACCAGCGAAGCGTCGACAAGATGAACGAGGATCTCCAAGACATCGTCTGAGCTCTCGTCGCCGCCGACGGCTTCGGCACCTTCCAGGGAGAACCCTCCAACGAACACCGACAGTCGGCGAAGCAACGCCCGATCGACCGGCCGTGCCAGGTCGTAGCTCCACTCCACCGCCGCGTGAAGGGTCCGGTGTCGTGCCAGCGACGATCGGGTTCCACCGCTCAAGAGGTTGAATCGATCGTCCAGACGCTCCTTGATCTGGTCGATCGACAACATCCGCACCTGTGCCGCGGCGAGTTCCAGCGCCAGTGGCAGCCCGTCGAGCCGGGCACACACCTGCGCTACCGCCGACGCGTTGGCGCTCGTCAGCGCGAAGTCGTGACGGCGTTGGCGGGCGCGTTCCACGAACAACTCCACGGCCGCGTACTCCCCAAGCGCCCCCAGGTCGACGCTCCGACTCGGGTCTGGGGTCGGGAGCGGCGGCACGTGGTAAGTCGACTCCCCGTCAAGTCGCAACGCCTCCCGGCTCGTCGCCAACACCACGACCTCGGCGCAGCGATGCACGATTTCCTCCACCAAGTCGGCTACCGCGTCGATCATGTGCTCACAATTGTCGAGCACCAACAGCAGTCGCCTGTCGCCGAGATGACCGACCACGGCCTCGCGCATCGACATCCCCGGCTCGTCCCGAATCCGAAGACGTGCCGCTACCTCGTCGGCAATCAGCACCGTGTCGCTCAACCCAGCCAACTCCACCAGCCACACACCATCGGGAAAAGCAACCAGGGCATCCGCGGCTGCCTGCAGCGCCAAACGGGTCTTCCCAGACCCGCCGGCCCCGGTCAACGTGACGATGCGTGCCTCACCCAGCAGGCGTGACACCATCGACAGCTCCTCGCCGCGGCCCACGAAACTGCTGGCCTCGATCGGAAGATTATTGGCGAACGCCTCCAGGGTCCGCAGCGGCGGAAACTCCGCCGGCAAGTCGGGATGAGTCAGCTGGAATACGCGTACCGGCCGGCTCAGATCCCGTAGCCGAAAGGTCCCCAACTCCTCAACTCGAGCGCCATCGGGCAGGTCGGTGCCGAGCAGATCGGCCGCCGATCCGGTCAACAGCGTCTGCCCACCATGGGCAGCGTCCAGCAGGCGCGCCACCCGGCTCAGCTCAACGCCGAAATAGTCGCCGCCTCGTTCCTCAGCGACACCCAAATGCAATGCAACCCTGATGCGAAGACCCGACATCGACTCCGGGGGGTCGAGCAAAGCCCGCTGTGCGTGCAGCGCCGCCGCAATCGCGTCCCCCACAGAGGAAAACGCGGCGCAGATGCCGTCCCCC
>CAZCBO010000104.1:0-4947 GCA_964496825.1 uncultured Acidimicrobiaceae bacterium | reverse complement strand
GCAACGAATTGCTGGCGCAAGGGATTGTGCTGAAAGACTCGGCCACCGGCACCATCGACAACACCGTTCAACAGCTCATCATGGCCCGCCAAGGCGCGGCTCATCGACGCTTCGTCGCTCTCCCACAACCGGGTCGACCCCTCAACATCGGTAAAGAAGAACGTGACAGCGCCGTCGGGTAGATCTCCCATCGCCTCACTTCCGAAGCTAGTCGACAGCACTCGATGAGGTGCTTCGCATCTGGGAGTGTCACCCCTGGCCTGCCCGAGATGCCCAAGAACGTGCGCACCACGTGCATTCCACCCGCATGTGCGAGTCGATCGACGGCGTGTAGCACCTGTCTCCACACCCGACATCCATCTGGGGCTCTCGGGTACAAGCACAATCGTCTTTGCCTTCCGGCGGACGCAGACTGAGGAGAGTCAGCGGTAGAGGCGGCGGTCGCGCACCGCACGCCGAGCCCAGCGAAGACCCAGAACCCTGCGCGCCGGGACCCCGGCCACGCGTAACAGGAGAAACGCGCCATGTGTGGCCACGCAGTCCGGGGTCTCCGGCTTTTGACGAGCCTCAAACTCAGGCCCGGGATGAGAGCCCGGGGACCCGTCACTCGAGTTATCGCACACGCGACCAACGGCGACGTCGTCAATCCTGATGAACCCGACGGGGAGGCGACCCGAAGTTCGGTAGCCGCTGTGTTGGTGACCGAGCCAGGCGACACTGGCGAGCTGACGGGGGGATGCCGATCTATGACAGCCCGCTGGTGGGATCCCAGCCGGTGAGGTCGGGGGCCTCCATCGCGACTCCAACAGCCCCGGACTCTGCTACCAGCCAGAGGCGAAGCGGCGTTGGAAGCGATCCTCGTCGCCGGGTTCAGGCGATCAGCGGTGGATGCCGACGATCGCCATGTTGATAGGGACCGTATAGGCGCTGAGGTCCTCGAGTGGGTGATGCTCGCGAAAGTGCTCCTCGGCTTTCTCCCTGGCCCTCTCCAAGCTCTCGGTGGTTTCGGTGTGGGTACAGCCGGGAATGATGCGGTCACAGACAAATTCGTAGAGATCAGCCATGGTGTGCCTCCTTTCGGGCGAGGCTACAAGACGACCGTTTCACGGTGCTGGATGAGGTTCATGCGCGAATACTGAGCAGAGGAGCGCTCCAACCCAGCCGGGGTGTGATCGGTAGAGGCAAGAGGGAGCGGCGGCAAGACCGACAGGAGCGCGCTCAGACCGGACTCCTATGGAGTCCGGTGCCAGGTGATGGTGCCTTGGTCTTGCCAGGGCCAGGTCAGGATGTCATTCGTGCATTGGTATGTCATGGCAGCGCCGGGGATCACGTAGAGCCGGGCGAGATGGTGGTAGTTCGGGTCTCCGGTCTGGTCAGGATCGATGGTGTGAGGAACGTCGGCGACTGTCATGATTTGGGTGACGGTCGTGGCGAAGTCGCCCACGTTGAGGTCGAGTTGGCCGGTGTCGGTGATCGCGTACGTGCCGCTCGCGGTGCCTTCGCTGTGCGTAACCAGGCCGCCGTGGAGGTCAGCCATGCCTTCGATGGGTGCAGGGGTGAAGGTGGTGTTACCGAACTCCCAACCGTCAAAGTCAAAGGTGACGGTTCCGTCGCCGTCGAAATGCGCGGTCACGGTGCCGTTGGTGAAGACGGTTTCTGCGACGTCACCGAGGCTGGCTTTGACAATGGCCTCGACACCGGAGCCGTCGATCTGCCACGATCCGATGAGACACTCGCCAGCTCCGGTGAGGGTTGCCGAAACGATGTGTTCGCTTTGGCCCCCGCTGTGTAACTCGGCCCAGGCTCTGACATCGACGAGCTTGTCCTCCTCGAGGTCGTAATCGAGGGAGACCGCACCGGAGACTTCCCATTGATCCTCCTCGATCGACTCTGCGTTGTCGAGGGTTTGGGGTTCGGCCGCAACGCCATCGATCTCTACGTGGACCGTCACCTCCCCGGTGAACTCGGGCATGATGCCCTCGACGCGTACCCGGTATGGCGCCTGGTCGTCTTCGCCGTCGTCGGCGACTCCTTCGATCGCGATCTCGGCCGACGGTCCAAGTTCCTGGCCGGTATCGGGGTGAACCAGGGTCACCACCTCCCGGATGCGGAGATCACCACCCGCCGGGCGGCCGGATAGGACCAAACGCGGTGGGTTCGGGCTGTATTCGGTGACGGCGCCGGTTGTCAATCCTCCGAGCTTGTCGTAGGCGACTTCGGCGGGATATCCCTGCTCGGAGAGGTACTGGTAGAACTGCTCTGCTGCGGCGACGGCATCACCGGAGTTGACGGCTTCGGTCCAGCCCACGAATACGCTGGTGCTGCCCTGAAGTGCCGAAGCCAGATCGCTGGCTGCACCTAACGTCTGGCAGGCACTGAAGTACACCAACGTGTCGGTTAGGCCGTTCGGATATTGGTCGCGGAAGAAGTCGGCGGTGAGGAAGAGCGACCTGTTCCCTGTCGCTTCAGAGAAGGCAATCCCGACCCCCCTTTCATGAATGACTTCAAGTCCAGCGATCTTGTCGATCTCGGCTCCAGGTCCCGGAGGCAGGACGCTCTCCAGGGCTGCGGCAAACACGATTCCACGGCAGTCGTCGCCGACGCAGAGCCGCTTCCCGTGGGAACTGACGTGCACCACATCGAAGGCGCCCCAGCCCTTGAAGCTCGCGACACCTGCCTTCGCGTCCGTCTTCGTCTCGTTGCCGAAGAACTCGACTCGTCCTTCATAGCCTCTGGTCTTGGCAAGGATCTCCTGCACGACCGGACCATCGTCCAAGCCTCCGAACTCGTATTGGAACGGTGAGACGACGATCGCTCTCTTCTCTTCGCGGCCCTCACCGACCACCTTGTGCAGCATCGGCAGCGCCGGTTTCGGCACCCAGCCGGGGGCGGGCTCTCCCGGAGCACTGCGCGTCGCGAACGCACCCTCCCGCAAGATCCACGTGCCGCGACCTCCGTCGAGACGGAACCGTACCGCCAAGTCATCAAACTCCACCTCGGCCATGCCCTCCACCCCGTTGAGCCACTCTCCGATCTCCTCCGTCGACGAACCGGATGCGAGCATGCCGAGCACATCGCCACCAATCTCATCACTCCGCTTCAGGATCTCGATGGGGACATCACCCAACGAACACGGATAGCCCTCGGACTCGCACTCCAGCATTGCAGCCGACGCGAACTCCCCCGACGCTGTATCCGTCTGCTCGGACTCCGCTCCACCACACCCGGCGAGGAGCAACAACAACGCCGTCGCTGCAAGAACCAGCCCGCGCCGCGTGCGCAACTCCGACCATGACGAACTCACGATCGGTGAGCGCACTCTGACATCGCTCATACGCCCAAGCAGGCAACGGCACTCGAACGATCTGCCTTGACGCGCTACACGCGACGGTCGACTAGACACGGCCCGAAACTACCCGAAAATGTCGCTGCCGTCGCCATCCCAATCCCGACGACCGGCTTGTCGCCCGATCCCCAGCGGATCGGAGTAGATTTCCATTCGACCAGGTCCCAACCCGTTGCGAAGTCGACCCAGATTCTGATGATGACGCGCCACAAACGACCGGGATCCGGTGTCTTCTGGTTGAGGCAACGGGAGACCAGCCAGCGTCCAAGGGGTAGCGCATAACCGGCCCTATGCGTTCCCTGAGCGATGGCGCCCGCGGCGGGAAAGCGCGCAAATAGGACTCCGGCGACTCGGTACTGGCCAGCGCATTGTCGGCAGGCCCTAGCCGCTGCCGCCTGGCCGCTATGGCCGGATACACGTGAGCCCGAAGGGAGGCTCCAGGTCCGGCTCTCCGAACTCAGAGAACCGGGCATTTGCGTGGAACTTCACCTTCTGGCCGGTATCAGCCTCCGTTACGACGAACTGCCAGGACTGTTTCATCTCCCCGTTGTGTTGCACACCGGTCTCTGTGCCATGACCCGACCAAGAATCTGGTCCGGTGATTTCGTACGAAGTCGTGCTGACCACCTTGCCGCCCGGTCCTTCCAAAAAGAGGATGTCTCGGACAGTGCCCGTCACCTCGAGAGAGAACTCGGCGGAGCCGGTGCAGGGGTTGTTCTCGAAGAACCACTCGCCCTCGAAATCCCGAACCTCCATGTCTGGTGGGGTGGCGACTGCCGGGGTTTGCCAGCAACGCTGCCATCGCCACGGTCACAAGGAAGACAACTACAACCCCCACGATCACCCAGACACGAATACGTCCCCTCATAATTGCCCCTCTCGCAATCCGCCGACTCCAAACTGGCCAAACGCGATTGGGGCCGGAGATGACTCCGGTTGCACGTGCGAAAACACGGATTGTGTCGCAGGCGGGGCGATCAGCCCTCGCAGTGCACCTCCATGTGCAGGTGGAGATAGCGCGCAAGCACTCCTGGGCCGTCCCCCTCGTCCCCCAGGTCATCGTGATGCTGCGCGACCGCGATACCAGACCAAACCTCGCCGGCCGACATCACGGGTTCGCCCTGCCCGTAGTGACCGATTTGCGCCAGCTCCAGACCGTTCAGTTGGCAGCCCGCCGCAGCCACAGGCGCTGCCATCACCACAACCATCAGCGCCACCAACAGGATCAGCCCGACTACTCGCCTACGCATTGAATCGCTCCTCCTCCCCCAAAGGGGCCCCGCGACATGACTCCACTTCACCCTACATGGCCGCTACGCAGCGCGGTGGAGAACCTCGCCGAAGTGCTTCGAGGCCAGGGCGACTTCACGGAATCGAGCGCTGACCGTGACGCCGAACTCGACCGCTACGGACACCTATTCGACGGCCTTGACGAAGCAGCCGCAGAACGGCTCGATCTTTGCTGGGATCCGAGCCTCGCGCCCTCTCCGCGCCCTCCGGCTGAAGTCTTCAGGATGTCGGCGTCCTAGAGAGGCCGCGAGATCCCGCCCACCAAAGGGTTAGTTATCGTGGGCGCTACTGGGATTGAACCAGTGACCTCT
>CAZCBO010000103.1:7133-9491 GCA_964496825.1 uncultured Acidimicrobiaceae bacterium | reverse complement strand
GACGCCATCTACATGCACCCGCTGCCGGCCGACCGCAACATCGAGGTCACCGACGGAGTCATCGACGGCCCGCAGAGCGCCGTATTCGACCAGGCGGAGAACCGGCTTCACGTCCAGAAGGCGGTGATGGCGCTCACCATGTGAGCGTCGATCAGCGGTCGTCGATCAGCAGCGCCGCAAAGTCGGCAGGGGTGTTGATGTCCCGCGGCGCCGGACCGGCGATGGCGACCCTGGTCACCCGTCCGGAGTCGTCGTAGGAGAGCAGCCGCCAGAGCACCTTGGGCCCCTCGGTCTCCGCCGCCTCGTCGACGGCGGCGCGAGACAGCAGGTATGGGTGGCTCGCCCGGTCCTCGTAGTCGGTCAAGGCGGCCCATGGGGACTTGGCCGTCCACCAGTCGATGACGGTGTTGATGATGTCGGTGGTGATTTGCGGCATGTCGGCCGGCAGGGTGAGAAACGCCTCGGCGTCGACCGACCGCGCCCCGGCGACCACCGAAGCCATGTTCCGCTGCTGGAAATCCGGGTTGAAGACGACGGTCGCACGCTCGGTCTCGATCGAATCCTCGACCGCCTGGGCATTGGCCCCGACGACCACCACGACGTGGTCGAGCCGTGAGGCCTCGGCGGTGGCGATCACGTGGTTGAGCAGCGTCCTCCCCCGATAGCGGAGCAGCTGCTTTGGCTCACCCATGCGCAGCGATGACCCGGCGGCCAGCACGATGCCGGCGATCGACGCCACGATCAGATCCCCACGATGTCCTGGGGACGCACCGGGACCCTGGTGAGGGGCCTGCCGGTCGCGGCACGAATTGCCGCCACCACCGCCGGGGTCGAGCTGATCGTCGGCGACTCCCCGATGCCCTTGGCGCCGAAGGGGCCCCAGTGCGCCGGCTCCTCGATCAGCCGCGACTCGACCGCCGGCACGTCGAGCAGCGTGGGAATCAGGTAGTCGGTGAAGTTGGGATTGAGGATCACGCCATCCTCGAGGATCAGCTCTTCCATGATCGCAAACCCGACGCCCTGGGCGATGCCACCTTCGAGCTGGCCGACGATGGCTTGTGGGTTGAGGGCCTTCCCCACGTCCTGGGCGGTGTCGACCTGCACGACCCGCACCAGGCCGAGCTCGGGGTCGACGTCGACGACGGCGCGGTGCGCCGCCACGACGAATCCCGCGTGGGGGCTCCCCTGGCCGAACTCATCCGGCATCTCCGTCGGCGGATGCCGGTACCGCACCCATTGCTCGACGGGACCGTCGACGGTGGCTTCCTCGAGCGTGGCGCCCTCGCCGAAGCGCTCGACGATCCTCTCCCTGAGCTGCACCGCCGCCTCATACACGGCTCCCCCGGTCATCTGTGTCTGGCGCGAGGCGGAGGTCGACCCCGCCGAGCCGATCTGGGACGTGTCGGCCGGCACCCAGGCGACATGCTCGACGTCGAGGATGGTCCGGGCGATCTGCTGGCAGACGGTGACGAGCCCCTGACCGACCTCGATCGCCGCCGAGTGGATCTCGAGGCCCGCCGGAGTCAGCACCAGCCGGACCTCGGTGAAGTCGTCGAAGGCCTCGGAGAACGCCAGATTCTTCAGCCCGAGGGCATAGCCGACACCCCGGACCACATGCTCGCGGCTCGTCGTCAGCCCGGTGCCACCGGGAAGCAGGTCCGGATCGTCGGGGATCGCTGCGTCCGGCAGCGGGATCGACTCCAGCGCTTCGATCACGGCGAGCGTCGGCAACGAGCCCTCGACGATCTGACCCGAGGTGGCGAGCGCATCCCCCGGGCCGAGGGCGTTGCGCCGCCGTACCTCGAGGGGATCGAGACCGACCGCCTCGGCCAGCAGATCCATGTGGCTCTCGTAGGCGAAGCACACCTGCACGGCCCCGAAGCCGCGCATCGCACCCGCCGGCGGGTTGTTCGTCCGCGCCACCGAGCCATCGACGATGACGTTGTCACAGTTGTAGGGCCCGACGGTGAAGAAGGCGGCGTTGGCGAGGACGGCGTGGCTGGTGTGGGCGTAGGCGCCGCCGTCGAGCAGGACGTCCATCGTGGCCTTGACCAGCCGGCCCTCCGCGTCGGCCTCCCACCGGTACCTCATCCTGGCGGCGTGCCGTTTGACATGGCCGGCGAAGGACTCGGTACGGTCGTAGACCATGCGGACCGGCCGCCCGGTGCGCAGCGCCAGCATGGCGACGTGGATGTGGACCGAGATGTCCTCCCGGGCGCCGAAGGCACCGCCGATCCCGACCGGGTGGCAGCGCACACCGTCGGCATCCATGTCGAGGCAGGCGATGATCTGGGCGTGGTCGATGTGGATCCACTGGCTGGTCACGTAGAGGTCGAGGCCGCCGGCGCCATCGGGGAT
>CAZCBO010000103.1:0-7123 GCA_964496825.1 uncultured Acidimicrobiaceae bacterium | reverse complement strand
GATCGCCAGGCCGGCCTCCGGCCCGAGGGGTGCCTGGTCCTGGGTCGCCGTCTCGTACTCGGCCTCGACGATCACCGGCCCCGATGCGTCGGGGTCGCCGCGGCGGATCACCACGTCCCGGTAGGTCTCCCCCGCCGCTCTGGCGCTCGCCGGGTCGGTCACCGGCTCGAGCAGCTCCCATTCCGCGACGATCGCCTCGACCGCGGCCCTGGCGGTCTCGGGGTCGTCGGCGGCCACGATCGCGACCGGCTCACCCCAGTACCGGGCGACTCCGTCGCAGAGGACCGGCTGGTCCTGCTCCGCCTGGCCGAAGGTCGGCTTCCCCGGGACGTCGTCCTGAGTGAGGACGGCACGCACCCCGGACATCGTGACGGCCGGCGCGATGTCGAGCTTGGTCAGCTTGGCGTGGGCGTAGGGGCTGCGCAGCGTGGCGCCCCACAGCATGCCGTCGATCCACAGATCGGAGGCATAGGCGAAGTTCCCGGTCAGCTTGGCCACGCCGTCGGGACGGTGGACGCTCTCGCCGACCCCTCCGGCCACCTTCTCCCGGGTGGGCGCGGTCATGCGTCGCCCTCCGCGATCTGGTGGAAGGCGCGCAGCAGCGCTCCGTAGCCGGTGCAGCGGCAGATGTTTCCCGAGAAGGCCTCCCGGATCGTCTCCACATCGGGATTGGGGTCGTCGGCGAAGAGGTGGGCGGCAGTCACCACGAACCCCGGGGTGCAGAACCCGCACTGGACCCCGCCCTGGTCGAGGATCGCCTCCTGGATCGGGTGCAGCCGGCCCTCCAGCGTGACTCCTTCCACGGTGGTGATCTCGGCACCCTCGACGTCGCCCACCATCACCAGGCACGAGCAGACGTTCTCGCCGTCGAGGATCACCGAGCACGCCCCGCACTCGCCCTGCTCGCAGGCGTTCTTGGATCCGGCGAGGCCGAGGTCGTCGCGCAGGACAGTGAGCAGACTCTCCCAGCCGGCCACCGACGCCTGGCGTTCGTCGCCGTTGACGGTGAAGGTGATGATCATGCCGCAAGGCACCGCTCGACCAGCCGTCGCGCCAGGACGCCGGAGGCGTGTCGCCGGTAGGCCTCGGTGGACCGGTGGTCGGTGATCGGTCGCACCTCCGCGGAGACGAGCCGGGCGAACTCGTCGAGTGCGGTATCGGTGATCGATGATTCCGCGTTGATCATCGCTTCGGCCCCGGTCAGTCGGATCGGCGTCGGGGCGACCGCACCCATCGCCACCCTGAAGCCGTCGTCACCGCGGGCGACGACGCAGCTCACCGTCGCGATCACCATCGCGTTGCGCACGCCCACCTTGGCGAACTCCTGGACCATCGGGACGTCGTCGGGGAGCACCACCGCCGTGATGACCTCGTCGGCGACCAGCGTGGTCTCCTTGACACCGACGAAGAACTCGTCCCACGGGACGAGACGCCGGCCGCGCTCGGCCGAAGCGACCTCGACCGAGGCGTTCATCGCCGCCAACCAGGGCACCCCATCGCCGGCGGGGCTCGCCGTCCCGACGTTGCCGCCGAGGGTCCCGGCGGCACGGATCTGGGGCGATCCGATCGTCCTCGCGAGTTGGGCGAGTGCCCGGTGTGGTCCGTCCTCGAGGCGGGCCCAGGTGACGGCGGCGCCGATCCGGCGATCGTCCTGGTCGAGCAGCTCCTCACATCGTCGGATCGAGACCACACCGACCGGCCGATGGTGCTCGAGGTTGACGTCGACCATGAGGTCGGTGCCGCCGGCGAGGAGCTCCGCGTCCGGGTTCTCGGCCTTGGCGCGCAGCGCAGTGTCGAGATCGTGGGCGGCCACGAAATGCATCGGCGTAACCTAGCTGAGACCCGCCTCCGGCGGCCCAAACCCCTTCCACGGCAACGAGCTGCTCTGCTCGGTACGTGCCCAGGAACATCGATCCGAGCGAAGACGTCGCCGGCAACCCGATCCGAATCAAGGGCGTCAGCCGGCGCGCAACCCCCCGGCCGCGTCGTTGTGGCGTTCCAGGAGGGGCGACAGCTCGACACCGACGAGGTCACGGTCGCGCACCACGGCCCTTCCGTGGACGTAGGTGTGATCGACGCCGACCGGCGCCGCCAACAGCACGGCGGCAACCGGGTCGTGGAGCGCCCCGGCGTACTCGACCCGCTCGAGCGCGATCGCGGTGAAGTCGGCTGCGTTCCCCGGCTCGAGCGATCCGACGTCGGCTCGCCCGAGCACGGCGGCAGATCCCCTGGTCGCCAGCCGCAACGCCTCCCGTGCCGAGAGGTACGGGCCGTCCTCGCCGGCGGCGGCGAGCCGAGCGAGCAGCATGGCCTGCCGAGCCTCGCCGAGCAGGTGGCTCCCATCGTTGCTCGCCGAGCCGTCGACCCCGAGCCCGGTGCGGACCCCGGCGGCCAGATAGGCACGCAGCGGGGCGATCCCGGATGCCAGACGCATGTTCGAGGTCGGGCAGTGCGCCACACCCGTTCCCTCACCTGCCATGCGCCCGATCTCGGCGTCGTCGACGAAGACCCCGTGGGCGTACCAGACGTCGTCCCCGACCCACCCCAGATCCTCCATCAGCTCAACCGGCCGCATCCCGAAGGTCTCGATGCAGAAGCGCTCCTCGTCGAGGGTCTCGGCCACGTGGGTGTGGAGATGGACCCCGTGCTCTCTGGCCAGATCGGCGGCCGCACGCATGAGCGCGGGCGTCACCGAGAACGGCGAGCACGGCGCCACGTTGACCCGCAACATCGCGCCCGGCTCCGGGTCGTGGAACTCCTCGATCACTGCGGCACTGTCGGCCAGGATGTCGTCCTCGTCCTCGACGACCGAGTCGGGGGGGAGCCCACCGTCGCTCTCGCCGAGGCTCATCGATCCCCTGGCGAGATGGACCCGCAGCGGAATCGCTGCCGCCGCCTCCACCTGGTCGGCGAAGGTCGACCCGTTGGGGTACAGGTAGAGGTGATCCGACGTCGTCGTGCAGCCCGACAGGGCCAGCTCGGCGAGCGCCACCTGGGTGGACAGCCTCACGTGCTCCGGAGTCATCCTGGCCCAGATCGGGTACAGGGTGCGGAGCCAGTCGAAGAGCCCGGCGTCCTGGGCGCCGGGGACCGCTCGGGTCAGCGTCTGGTAGAAGTGGTGGTGGGTGTTGATCAGCCCCGGCAGGACCACGTGGTCGGTGCAATCGAGCACCTCGTCGGCGTCATCGGGGAGATCGGCGGTGGGACCCACCGCCTCGATCCACCCGTCGACGGCATACAGCGCGCCGTCTGCGATCTCGGTGCCGGCGTCGTCCATCGTCACCAGCACGGAGGCGTGCTTGATCAACAGGCTGGTCACGGACGGAACTTACCAACGACTGCCTAGCGGGCGACCGGAAGCGGCCCGGTCAGCTCTGGAGCGAGCGTTTCGACGCTCCAGACTCCGACCCAGCGGGTGACGCCGCCGAGCCTGAAATCCTGGACGATGCGAAGTGCCGCACCGGTTTCGTCGAGCCACACGTCGGAGCGTTCCTCCCCCTTGACCAGCGAGACCCGCACCGTGGGCGTGTCCGCGACCAGCTCATAACCGACGATCTCGACTGCGTCGTCGAGTACCAGCGCCGCGGCACTCTGGGCGACCGACCAGTCGGCGAGGGGTCCGATCACGTCCCACTCATAGCCGGTTGCCTCGTGCCACTCGCCGTCGTCGCCCAGATAGAGGCTGCCCATACCACCGAAGAAGATCTGGCGGAAACCGTCGGGATCGTCCCAGATCACCAGGCCGTCGAAGTAGGTGATGGTCATCACCTGATCGAGCTCACCGATCTCCATCCCCGCGGCCTCGTACACCTCGGCGCCCTCGACGAGCGAGAGACAGCTCGTGATCCTCGCCCGCGAGTAGGGCTGGTTGCCGGAAAGGACCATCGGAGAAAGCTCATCCACCGAGGGGAAGCCGGAGGGCCGGTCGATCGGCGTGCTCGCCGGGAGATGGAAGCCCTCGGGCAGCCCCAGCGCCGCCACGGCATCGGCCTGGAGCGCGGCTTCGGTCACGTACTCGTCGAGGTCGGGGGTGAAGTCGGGGGATTCGGCGCGAGCTTGCGCACAGGCGGTGACGAGGACCGCAACGAGCACCAGCATCACCCGACGGCTCATAGTCAATCATCGGAATCCGGGCCACGGCACTGAATGGGCCGCCCGTCCCAGGTTCTTCCTGTTTTTCGCGGCCTCCGTTCGCGAACCCTGGGTTCGCCCAGAGAATGGCTCCTTCCGGAAAGCAATCGGGCCATCGGTAGCATCACGCCGATGGCCGGAAGTCGCCAGATCGAGACCTATCACCGCCCCTCGAGCCTCGAGGAAGCGCTCGTGCTCCTCGGTGAAGGCGACGGCGCCATCCTCGCCGGCGGCACCTCCCTCGTCGCCTCCGGTACGGCAGCGACCGTCGTCGACCTCCAGGACGTGGGGCTCGACGCCATCACCCTCGAAGGAGATCGCGTGTGGATCGGGGCGATGGCGCGGCTCCGATCACTGGTCGAATCGGATCTGGTTCCCGCCCTGCTCCGTGATCTCGCACGCCGGGAAGCGCCGAACACGATCCGAAACGCCGCCACCATCGGCGGCACCGTCGCCACACGGGATCCGGCGAGCGAGCTCGTCGCCGGGCTGCTCGTCCACGGCGCCGAGCTCACGCTCGTCGCTCCCGGCAGCGCCCGGTCGCTGCCCTTGCACGAGTATCTGGAGGACCATCCCTTCGGAGTGATCACCCAGGTGTCGGTGGAGATCGGAGGGTCGGCGACGGCGGCGCGCACGGGACGCACCCCCGCCGACCGCTCCATCGTTGCCGCCGTAGCCAGACGCTCAGACGACGGAGCCGTCAGGCTCGCCATGACCGGGGTCGCCGCTACACCGCTCCTCGTCGACCCTGTCGACATCGACGAGCTCGTTCCTCCCGGCGACTACCGGGGCTCGACCGAGTACCGGGGACACCTGGCCCGTGTGCTCGCCGCCCGGGCGGTTGCCGGGCTCACCACATGACGATCGAGGTCACGATCAACGGCGAGGTCCGCACGCTCCGGTGTGAGCCCCACGAGGTCCTGCGCACGGTGCTGCGGCGCGAAGGCCTGTTCAGCGTGCGGTACGGCTCGGACACGGGCGAGACCGGCGCCGCCGCGGTGCTGGTGGACGGGCGACTGATGTCCGCCGACCTGCTGCTGGCCGCCCAGGTCGACGGCCACGAGATCGAGACCGTCGAGGGGCTTTCCTCACCCGGCAGCGTCCACGCCGTCCAGCGTGCGTTCATCGAGTCGGGGGCGATGCAATCCGGCTACTCCAGCCCCGCCCAGATCCTCGCCGCCGTGGAGCTGCTGACGATCGAGCCCAATCCGACCGAGGCTGAGGTTCGCGATGCGCTGACCGGAATCCTGGATCGGGAGACCGGGTACCTGCGCCCGGTTCACGCCATCCTTCGCGCCGGCGCCCTCCTGCGCGGCGAGGAGGTCGATGACATCGACCTCGAGTACGTCGCCCCGCTCACCGATCCGCTCTTCGCCGAGGAGGGCGCCGCCGATCCCTCCGGTCTCCCTGTGCTCTCGCCGCGCGTGATCCCCAGCCCGGAGGTACCCCGGACCGCCGTGGTCGGCCGGCCGGAGCCCAAGGTCGATGCGCTCAAGCTGGCCAAGGGTTACCCCGCCTTCGTCGACGACATCGACCTCCGCGGCATGCTCCACGCCAAGGTGCTGTACAGCCCGCACGCCCACGCCAGGATCGTCTCCATCGACGACTCCAGGGCGAGAGCCCTACCGGGAGTGCGCGCCGTGCTCCACCACGAGAACGTCCCCAGGGTGCGCTATGCCTCCGGCGGGCAGAGCTACCCGAACCCCCTCCCCTACGACCAGGTCAGCTTCGACGACAAGGTTCGCTTCGTCGGCGACCGGGTAGCCGCCGTCGCTGCCGACACCGTCGAGATCGCCGCGGCCGCCATCGACCTCATCGACGTCACCTACGAGGTCCTCCCCGCGGTGTACGACGAGAACGAGGCGATCGTGGAGGGTGCACCCGTCATCCACGACGAGCCCGATATGGAGGGCGCCCACGACGCCTCGAGGAACATCGTCCACCACATCGCAGCCGACACCGGCGACGTCGACACCGCCTTCGCGACCGCCGACCACGTCTTCGAGCAGACCCTGCGGGTCCACCAGGTTCAGCAGGCTCCGATCGAGCCCCACATCGCCATCTCCTGGTGGGACAGCGACGAGCGCCTGGTCATCAGGACCTCCACCCAGGTCCCGTTTCACACCCGTCGCATGGTCGCCCCGCTCCTCGGGCTGCCGGTGAAGCAGATCCGCATCGTCAAGCCGCGGATCGGGGGCGGCTTCGGCGCCAAGCAGGAGATGCTGATCGAGGACATCGTCGGGCACTTGACGATGGCAACCGGTAGGCCGGTGCGCCTCGAGCTGACCCGGGAAGAGGAGTTCATGTCCTCCCGGACCCGCCATCCGCAGACGATCACGTACAAGACCGGGGTCAACCGCGACGGCAGCCTCGTCGCCCAGCAGATGAGCATCGTCGCCAATACCGGCGCCTACGGCACCCACGGCCTCACCGTGCAGATGGTCACCGGGCTCCGCGGGCTCAGCTCCTACAACTGCCCGAACAAGCGGTTCCGCTGCGATGTCGTCTACACCAACATCCCGGTGCCCGGCGCCTATCGCGGCTACGGCGCGCCCCAGGCCCTCTTCGCCCTCGAATCCCACATGGAGGACGTCGCCGCCGCCCTCGACATGGACGTCATCGAGTTCAAGCGCCTCAACTGGACCAAGCCGGGCGATCCCCTCGACATCGCACCGGCGCTCGGGGAGGGAGACGTCGACGCAGCGGTGGTGCCGGTCATCACCTCGAGCGGGCTCGACGAGTGCGTCGCCCAGGGGCAGCGGGCGATCGGCTGGGAGCGTCGGACCGATCCGGCGTGGAAGGCGCCCCCGGATCGTCCCCACATCCGGCGCGGTCTCGGCTTCGCCATGTGCATGCACGGCACCGCCATCCCCGGCCTCGACATGGGAGCGGCCAGCATCAAGATCAACGACGACGGCTCGTTCAACCTGCTCTTCGGCGCCACCGACCTCGGCACCGGTGCCGACACCGTCCTCGCCCAGATCGCCGCCGA
>CAZCBO010000102.1:0-9657 GCA_964496825.1 uncultured Acidimicrobiaceae bacterium | reverse complement strand
GAACAGGAGCAGTTCGATCGGTGGGCCCTCTCGGAGCTCGGCATCCTCGATGCGATCACCCAGCCGGTGCTGATGATCAACGGCAAGCGGGACCACCTGGCACCGATCGGCAACATCTACTTCATGCTCGAGCACGGCCCGGTCACCGGACGCGAGGCGAGGGTGTACCCCGATGCCGGCCATTGCGCCTTCAAGCACTTCGACGAGTGGGCTCCGGCGTCGTTTGCCTGGCTGCGCGACAGGCTGAGGTGATCGGTCGGCGGAGAGGCGTGACCTACGCCTCGGACTCCCAGGTTCAGATGTCGTCGGCGTAGATCCAGATCGTCTCGGCCGGGGCCGGCACCCACAGCTCGTAGAAGGCGAACGGAACACCGCCGGTGTTCTCGTACCAATGGATCACGCCGTCGGCCGCGGTCACCACGTCGCCCACCTCCACCTCGTACACCTCTTCGCCGAGGTGCGCATGGCCCGACCCCTCAGCGATGAACCAGATGTGTCGTGCACCGACGTGGTAATGCGCCGCTGCCGTGTCGCCGGGCTGATAGCGGATGAAGTCGGCCCTCAGGTCCGTCCAGCCGAAGAGCTCCTCGGTGACGAGGTCGATGCGACTCCGCCCGTCGCGCGTCGAGCGCAGCCTGGGCAAGTCCGCTGACCTGATGACGGAGGGCACGGGCCGAATCTACCGCGACCCCGCGTCGGGGACGGAATCAGCCCTGGTCGTTCAGCCAGTCGAAGAACTCGTCGTACTCGTCATCGTCGTCGGCGTACGCTTCCCACTCCTCGAGCACGTCTTCGAACTCGTCGACATCGTCAGAGTCGTAATCGATCCGGTCGGTGTCGGGCATCGTGGCTGGCTCCGTTTGCTCGGCTGCTGCTCCTAGTCATCGACAAATCGTGCCCTGTTTCTCAAGGGGCTTCGAGCGGATTGCGGGCGGGCTGCAACCGGGCTGCCGGCCGTTTGCCGCGAGCGACCTCCTGGGCCGGCTGCATCGCCAGCGGATTGATGGTGACGATGGCGATTCGGGACGCATAGGCCTCGAGGTCGGCCCGTTCGGGAGCCCAGGTCCCGGCCCGCAGCGACATGACGGCACGCATGAACCACGGGTGCCGCCTCCGCCGCAGCTCGAGGAAGTCGGCGATCACCGCGGGCTCGACACAGGGCTCGGCAACGGCGGTGTACCGGGAGCGCCCGACCTGGACGGTGACGGAGGGATGCGCGACCACGTTCCGGAACCAGTCCGCCCCCGTTCCTCTCGCCGAGCCAACGACGAATGTCCCATCGACGGGCTCGTACTGCAGCGGCGTCGTGTGGAACCGGCCGCTGACACGGCCCGTCGTCGTGAGCACGAGCACGCGCTTGCCGACGAGGCCGCCGAGACCGACGGCATAGAGCAGCCGGGGTGGCAACGCGATCAGCCGGAAGATCGCCCGCTTCAGCACCCGCATGACTCAGCTCGAGGCGACCGCTGCTTCTCCGATCGCAGCACCCCAGTCCTCGGCGCGGTCGAGCTCTCCATCCTTGAGGGGACCGTCGATGTCGAGGACGAAGAAGCTCTTCGGCGGGGTGAGGACCTCATAGCCCAGCTTTCCCAGCTTCTTGGCCATGGTCTTGGCCGCCGACCCGGTGAGGATCACCGACTTGTCGAACCGGGTGTCGAAGCACGCCACCTTGGCGTCCGCACCCTTCGGCAGGTCGGCGATCAGGGCTCTGATCCCGGCCGTCGGCTGGTAGTCGAGCGTCTCTCCGGCCTCGATCTTCTTACGGGCCTCCTCTTCGAGTCCGGAGCGGCTTGCCCGGCTGGGGAGTCCGTGGGCATGCGTGGGGGCGCCCAGGACGAGCACATCGGCGGTGGTGTCGGCGTCCTCCACTGCGGCCAGCAGCACGTCGCCGTATTCCTTGAGGCCGCGGGCAACGGCGTCGGCGATGGCACCGGTGTTCCCATAGATCGACTCGTAGATGACTGCGAACCTCATTGCACTCCCTCTGTGGCTTCCTCTGGACACCGTATTGGGGGGAGCGGAGTGGGAGGAATGGTCGTATGGCACTTGTTCGGGGCCAAGAAGGAGGCACGGTGAGAGTCGCTGTGGAACTCCTCACCGCCGATCAGGCACTGGCGAATGCGATGTCCCGGCACGGCTTGTCATCACCGGGCGCGTCGATCGAGGCCGTCGCAACAGGGACTGTCGGTCTCCACGCCACGAGCCCGGTGAGCCCGTACCTCTCCGTGCGTGCGCGAGTCGCCGGCTTCGAACGGGCCGAACTCGACGCGCTCATGTGGGAGGCCTGGCGTCTGGTTCGGTTTCGCGCCGTGCGCAACACGATGTTCCTCTTGCCGCTCGATCTCCTGGAGATTGCGGCGTCGGCGATGCGCCGGAGCTCCGAGAATCTGGCGAAGCGATGGCTGGCGGAATCCGGTATGTCCATCCGGGAGTTCGAGCGGCTTGCCGTCGCGGTGGAGGATTGCCTAGCGGACCAGCCACGCACCGTGCGCGAGTTGCGCCGGGCGCTCGCGATACCGACGTCGATGGATCTCCCGGGTGTCGTGAGCCGGCTGTGCGATCTGGGTCGGCTCGTCGGCGGTGCCCCGCCTCGGAGCTGGACGTCGAGCATCCGCCGCTACCACCGGTGGCAGGACGTGGTCCCCGGCGTGGATCTGCATCGCTGGAACGAGGACGACGCAGTCGGGGAACTCGTCCTCCGCTACGTCTCGTCGTACGGTCCCGTCACGCTCAACGACCTCTCGTGGTGGAGCGGGCTGACAAAGGGTCGGTGCCACGAGGCTCTGGAGGCGCTCGACGAGCGGGTCGAGGGGGTGACGGTGGACGGATGGCCCGGCCCGTTGTATCGGGAGCGCCGCCGCGACGACGATGGCGAGCTCGGTAGCGCCGTGAAGGCCTTGCCGTTGCTCGACCCGTACGTTCAGGGCTACCGCGACCGGGGCAGGTTCCTCCGCGCCGATCGCCACGGCTTCGTCTACGACGGGGGAGGCAACGCCACGGCGACGCTGATCCACCGGGGCCGCATCATCGGGGTCTGGCAGATCGTCCGGCAGCCGAGGGTGTCGGTTCGGTATCACCTCATCGACAGGGTCCCCGCCTCGGTCCGCCGCTCTGCAGAGGCCGAGCTCGCCGAGGCGGGATCCCTGTACTTCGACCGATCCGTCGACGTTGTCGCCGTGTCGACGATGCGGCCGCTCAGCGCGGGGGGTGGGAGGAGCGCGGCCCATCCGCTCGATGGACACCGATCCGGCTGAATCCGGCGACGACGGCTCCGGCCGAGTACAGCTAGCCGTGAACCGCGGCCGCCGCCGCGGCCCGCTGTCGCCTCCACAGCCAGACGATGCCAACGGTGGCGGCTGCTGCGGCGATGGAGATCAGCCACATCAGCGTGTAGCTGCCGGTCGCGTCGACGGTGGCCCCGTAAACGGGCGGGCCGACGCCGAGGCCGGTGAGGAACCCGAAGAGCACGATGCCGGATGCCCGGCCGGTGGCGGCGCCTGCCTCGTTGATGACGGCGAGCATGCCTACGGCATTCCAGGCCGACGAGCTGGCGCCGATCAGCACCGTTCCCGGCCAGAGAAGCCAGGCCAGCCCCGTGGAGGCGAGGAGCAGGACCGAGGCGGCCACGGAGAGCACGGCGATCGTGGTCAGGGGACCGACGAACTCGCGGCGCCGTTCGGCATGGCGAGCCCACAGGATCCGCCCGGCGAAGGCGGTGAAGGCGGCCACCGTCGCCGCCAGACCGCCGATCCGAGGATCGAGGTCGAGCGATTCCTCGGCGAAGAGCGGGATGAAGAAGGTCACCGCCCCGCTGAAACCGAGTACGAGACCGTAAGAGGTCAGCCACGGAATCGACCGCGGCAGGCGTCCGGCCCTGCCGTCTTCGTGGATCGTGCCACGGCGCGACGGCGGGATGATCACGACCGCAACAACGGCACAGACCACGGGCACGATCGCCACCGCCACCATCGCGGTCCGCCAGCCGAAGGCGATGGCGGCGGAGGGCAGGATGAGGCCGGCGAGCATGATGAAGGCCTGGACCCCGGACTGCTTGAAGCCGGTGGTGAAGCCGCGTTCGCCCGGCGGCAGGTCCTCACCGATGAGCTTGTTCGTCGACGGGTTCGCTCCCGACTGGGCCACCGCCGAGATCGCCGAGGCGAAGAAGAGCACGGCGAGCACTGGTGCCATGCCATAGGCCACAAACGCCACGGCCGCGACGATGAACAGCAGCACGATGCCTGCCTTGGCTCCGATGAGATCGATGACGTGGCCGGTGATGGGGGAGAGGAGGGCGGCGAGCACCACCGCGGTGCCGATGACCCATCCGATGAGGCCGCGCGAGATCGCGAGATCGTCGATGATGAAGGTCGCCATGATGCCGAGGGCCGGTGCCGCCAACGTCGCCGAACCCATCGCGGCGAAGAGCAGGCCGATGAAGACGGCGCGGCGCGTCCCGCCGACCGTGCTCATCGGAGGCTCTGACGCTTCACCGACAGGTGTCTAGCAGGGTTGAGGCCTTTTCCTCTACCCCCATCGGCCGGGGTCCTTCACAATCCGCGGTTGGGAAGCGGGCGGGCAGGCGCATGAGGACGATCGATCTCGAGGGCTGGCCGCGACGAGAGCACTTCGAGACGTTTGACGCCTTCCGGCTCCCGCACTTCGATATGTGCGCCGAGGTCGATCTGACCGGCTTCCGTCCCGCGGTCAAGGAGCGGGGGCTTTCATTCAACATCGCCCTGATCTATGTGCTCGCCAGGGCCGCCAACGACATCCCCGAGTTCCGCTACCGGATCCGCGGGGGCGGCGTGATCGAGCACGATGTCGTCCACCCGGCTTCGACGATCATGGCGGACGGTGGGCTGTTCACCTTCTGCTTCTTCGACTACCGCGATGACTTTCCGCTGTTCGCCAAGCAGGCCGCGGCCCAGGCGGGTGCCGTCAAGGAGCATCCGAGCCTGACCGACCCACCCGACCGCGACGACCTGCTGTTCATGACCGCGATCCCGTGGGTGGTGTTCACCAGCTTCACCCACCCGATGCCCGGCGACCCCGCCGATTCCATCCCCCGTTTCGCTTGGGGCAAGTACCACCAGGACGGCACAGCGGTGCGGATGCCGCTCGAAGTGCAGGGCCATCACGCGCTGATGGACGGCCTCCACATGGGGCGCTACTACGAGGCGGTGCAGGCCTATCTCGACGATCCGGATCCCTATCTCGGCTGACCACCAGCGCCGGGGATACGCTGACGGGATGACGGCCCGGCGTCTCCTCGTCGCGCTCCTGCTCGTCACCGGGGCCTGCACGGCGGCCCCGGGCACGACGACGTCGAGCACCGCCGCCCCGGCCATTGCGGAGGCGACGACCACCACGACGACGCTCCCCGGCACGAACGATCGCGCCGAGGAACGGTCGCGCATGGTCGACGAGCAGATCGAGGCCCGCCTGGTCTCCGATCCGTTGGTGCTGGCGGCGATGCGGGCCGTTCCGCGCCATCGATTCGTTCCCCCCGGGTATCAGGATCAGGCCTATGGCGATCATCCGCTCCCGATCGGATACGGCCAGACGATCTCCCAGCCGTACATCGTGGCGGTGATGACCGAGGCCCTCGGTGTCGGGCCGGGGGACAGGGTGCTCGAGATCGGCACCGGTTCGGGCTACCAGGCGGCGGTCCTCGCGGAGATGGGCATCGAGGTATACACCATCGAGATCATCCCGGAGCTGGCCGACCGGGCCGCGACGACCTTGGAGGACCTCGGCTATGCGGTGACCACGCGCACGGCCGACGGCTATTTCGGTTGGGAGGAGGAGGCCCCCTTCGATGCCATCATCGTGACCGCAGCACCCGATCACGTGCCCCAGCCCCTGGTCGAGCAGCTCCGCCCCGGCGGCGTGATGGTGATCCCGGTGGGGCCGATCGGCGCCGTGCAGACGCTTTGGCAGTTCACCCTCGCCGAGGGCGGCGAAGTGCTCGCCCAGAGCCTCGGGTCGGTCTCATTCGTCCCCTTCACCCGCGACGAGGGGTGACGAGGGCCGGGCCAGCAGGGCGGCTCCGGCGTAGGCGACGGCGCCGAGCCGCACCACCGCCGAGAACCCGAAGGTGAGGGCCAGCACCGCCGCGGCTGCAGCGCTGATGACCGAGACGGTACCGTTGATGCCCCATGCCCACGGCACGAGCCCGCGTCCGCGGCTCTCGAGATGGGCAACGCCCCAGGGAAACATGATGCCCATCAGGAAGCCGAGCGGTGCGACCATCAGCGCCGCCGCCGTGATGCGGACGGCGAGTGGAGCCGGTAACGCTACGGGGAGCAGCCAGCCAACCAGGAACGGGTAGACGGCGGCGGCCAACGTGAGCGCGATCGCACCCGGTCGCCAGGGGATCCGCCGCGACCAGGCACTCCCCACGCCCGACGCCACGAGGATGGCGAACACCACGACGGCGAAGGCCGTGGCGGGCTGTCCGATGAGCAGGATGTATTGCTGGATCAGTGGGATCTCGATGAAGAGGAAGGCGATGCCGAGCAACCCGAAGTAGCCGATCGTCCACCAGCGCAGCCCGCGCTGCGTGCTCCGGCTCGTCTCGCGCCGCAGCAGCAGGGGAGCGACGATCAACACGATCGCTGCCATGGTCGAGATCACCAGGAGCGCCAGCAACACGAAATAGCCGGCGCCGCCGAAGGGCTGCCAGGTGCGGCCCAGCGAGGCGCGAACGGTACCCGCCTGGGACCAGGTGAAGTAGTGGCCGAAGAAGGGGTGATCGTCGGTCGGCGGGGTGATGTCGAAGTCATAGGAGGCATAGATCGGCTCCGGGTCCGCCGCGGCCAGCAGTGCGGAGGCGAGCACCGAGTACTGCTCGTCGGGCACCACGTTGAACCGGTTGGCGGCGGCGGGATCGGCACCGGGAGCGGCCACCACGTCGAAGCGTTCCTCTTCGGCGAACGCGGCGACCTGGTCGAGTTCGGCGGACGTGAACCCTTCGGGCCGGACCAGCAGGACGGCGGTGGAGTAGCCGCGCAACATGACGACGCTCCCGCCGGGGTCGACATCCATGCGGCGCAGCGCCTCGGCCGCGGTGGCGAGCAGCCGGGTTTCCTCGGAGGGTGGTGTTTGCACCCAGCGGGTAGCGGTGAAGATCCCGTCCGGACCGAGCCGGTCGAAGTATGCCTCGAAGGCATCGACGGTGAGGCGATAGTCCTCGGCCAGGCTGTATGCACCGGAGGCGACGGGTCGGTACGGCGCGGTGAGGGCGAGATCGATGACATCGAAGGTGTCGGTGGTGCGCTCGACATAGGTGCGAGGGGTGGCGACGGCGACCGCAACCCGAGCATCGTCGTAGGGGCCGGCGCCGCCGGCTCGTACGGCGGCAATGGCGTCGGCGTGGGGCTCGACGGCTACCACCGACTCCACCTCGTGGCTCAGTGCGGTGAGTACGTCGAGCCCGCCGCGCGGCTCGAGCACGAGCACGTGACCACCCGGCCGAAGCCGGAAGGCGAGTGACCCCAGCATGTGGTCGGCGAACGCGGCATCGCTCGGGCCGAGGCGGGGCACGGGGCTGAGGTCGTCCCCGTCGAAGGTCACCCCATCCTGGGGCGGCGGCGATCCGGTGAAGCCGAGGCTCAGCCCGGGAACCGACCGGATGCCCTCGCTCTCGACGAGGTCGATCCGGGTGCCCTGATCCCACGCGGTGGCGGTGATCCTGGCCCCGGGAAAGCGGAGCGCCGCGGGCAGATCCTTGTAGGGGGACAGCTCGAGCTCGAACGGCCCCGGGAGCCAGACGGCCAGGATCAGGAGGGCGACCGCGGCGACCCCCGATGCCAGATCGAACCCGTACCCGGCGGCCGCCCGCGCGAAGGCGAAGGCCGCGCCCATCGCGAGGGATGAGGCGAACAGCACGGTGCCCACCGCGCCGAGGCCGTCGAGGACGACGAGGGCAGCGAGGGCACCGGCGCCCGACCCGACGAGGCTGGCGGCGTAGACCCGATGCGATGGCACCGGTGCCGGCTGATCGCGCCCGGTCAGCAGCACGGCAACGACCATCCCGGCGAAGAAGAACGGAACCGCCAGGGCCAGGTAGTCGATCACCAGGTAGAGGACCTGACGACGGTCCCAGGCGATGGCAAACGAATCGAACGGGACCGTGTTGACGACGAGATAGGCGCCGACGGTGGTGACCGACTGGGCAGCGGCGAGCATGCTCCAGCGGTGCGGACCACCCCTGGCGAGGCCGGGGAAAGCGGTGAGCACCGAGCCGCTGGCTCCGAAGCCGAGCAGAGCCAGGCTGACGGCGAGGAAGGCGAAGTGATAGAACTGGGCGACGGCGAACACCCTGGTCAGGGCGACCTCGACGACCAACGCGCCCGCCGACGAGGCGGCGATGCCGGCCATGGTGACGGCGGCGAGGCGACCGCGGGCGATCGGTTCCGCGGCCTCTTCGTTGATCGAAGCGTCGAGGGTCTCCGCCATATCGGCCAATCGCCGCTGTGACGCCATCGTATTGCGGGTCACCACCGCCGCAGAGGGCCGATCGCCCGTATGGTTGCCAATATGACCGGAAGCGGCTCCGGGCCCGGGTTTGCCGTTCCCAACGCAATCCACTGGGTCTTGCTCCTCGCCGCGGTGGCGTTGACTGCCGCGGTCCCGGTCGCCTTCCTGCCTGCCGGCCGGGTCCGTGCGGCTGCGGGGCTGGTTCTGATGGTCCTGGGTGCAGGGATGTGGTGGTCGGCGCGAACGGCTCTGATCACGGGCGGGACCAGCCCCAACCCGGCCGACCCTTCGGAACACCTCGTCGAGCAGGGCCCGTATCGGCTCGGACGCCACCCCACCTACCTCGGGCTGGTGCTGGTCTTTCTCGGAACGGCGGTCGTCTTCAATTCGCTGTGGCTGTTCGCCTTCGCCGGTGCCGAGATCGTGCTCGCCGACATCCAGGCTCGCCGCGAAGAGCGGTACCTGGAGACGCGGTTCGGCGATGCCTACGCCGCCTATCGATCCCGGGTCAGGCGCTGGCTCTGATGTGAGCCGGCCCTCCGGCCGCGTAACATCGGCGATCTCCCGAGGAGTCGATGGATCGAATCGCCCAGTTCATCATTGATCGATCGCGGGTGGTCCTGGCGATCACCGCGGTCCTCTCGCTGGTCTCGCTCGGCATGTTGTTCCGCATGAGCTTCAACGCCGACGTCTCCTCCTTCCTGCTCGAAGGAAACGAGACCGGGGAGGAGTTCGCCGCCCTCCAGGACAAGTACGGCGCCACCGACCCCATCAACGTGGTCGCCTCACTGTCGGAGGGCGAGACGTTCCTCGAGCCGGCGAACCTGGCGCTGCTCGCAGTGCTGCGCGACGAGCTCGAAGGCGTCGACGGGGTGAGCGCGGTGGCGGCGATCGTTCCCGACACCAACCCGCTCACGGGTCAGCAGCTCGATGCTGCCACGGTGGAAGCGTTGCCACGTGAGGCGATCGCCGGCTTCATGGCACAGAACCAGGTCTCGGGCCTCCTGCTCAGCGGGGACGGGCGGCACACCCTGCTCCTCGTCAGTCCCGGGGAGGACGCGACCGCGACCGCAGGGCGCGTCAACGACGTGGCGGTGGAAGGCCTCGAGCTGGCGTTCTCGGGCAACCCGATCGTGTTCGCTTCCGTGCTCGAGAAGCTGTCGTTCTTCCTCCTCG
>CAZCBO010000101.1:0-9702 GCA_964496825.1 uncultured Acidimicrobiaceae bacterium | reverse complement strand
CACGCCTGGCAGATGCTCGCCTCCCACACCATGGGCTACGCCTTCCAGAACGCCACCAACCCCGGGGCGTTCGAGCGGGAGATGGGCGACGTCGCCGGGATCCTGGTCACCATGGGTGAGCGGTTCCCGCACGTCGTACGGCTCGCCCCGCTGCTGGCGCAATGCGATTTCGCCTCGGAGTACCAGTTCGGGCTCGAGATCATCATCGACGGGCTCGAGAGCCGGCTGGGGCGTTGAAGCGATCCGGACGCGCCCGGGGGACCGGTCCTCCGGCCCCCCGGGTCTGAGCCGGGCTCAGAACAGCAGCACGATCCCGAACACGATGGCGGCGACGCCGACGGCCCCGAGCAGGGTCTCGAGCGCAACCAGCCAGTAGTTCTCGCCGTGCTGGAAGTCGCGTACCGCCGAGGTGAACATGCCGAGGACGGCCGCAGCGCCACCGAGAATCAGCAGTAACGGCGCCCAGTCATCGGCCAGGTCCACCCGCTGATACGTGCGATCGAAGAGCGTGATCGTCCCCGTGTCATCAACGGCGATCCACGTCCCGATCGCAGCGGCGATCAGACCGAGGATCGTCATCGTCCACGTCACGATGTGGACGCCGACGTCGTGGGTCTCGGTCGTCGCCGGGTGGGTACCATATGCCATACAACCTCCTAACCCGACACCCTCACGATGTCGAACGGGGTTCCGCGCCGATAGAGGACAACGGCAGAATCGACCGCTCGCGAACCCACGGTTGGAGACCGTCTACACGACGACCCGTGCCCACAGCATGGGGGCGGGACGAGATCCTCGACGCTCTGCGATAGCCTGGCCCCATGGAGCCAACGACCGGGTATGCCGTGCTCGGGGACGAGCGCATCGCCTATCAGATCATCGGTGACGGACCCGTCGACATCGTCGTCACCGCCGGCTGGTGGTCTCCTTTCGACATCGAATGGGAGGAGCCGAGCATCCGGTCGTTCTACCTGCAGCTCGCCCGCTTCGCCCGCATCGTCCGGTTCGACCGCAGGGGAATGGGGGCGTCCGACCCGATCCCGCTCGACGCCCTTCCGCCCTGGGAGTCGCTGAGCGACGAGATCGAAGCGGTGATGGATGCGGTCTCCTCCGAGCGAGCGTTTCTCCTGGCGGCGGGCAATGCCGGGCCGGCGGGCAGCCTGTTTGCGGCCACGCACCCCGACCGGACGTCGGGGCTCATCCTGGGCCACACGACGGTTCGCATGCTCCGGGATGACGACTACGAGTTCGGGTACGCGCGGGAGGAGATGGAGGAGTGGGCAAGGGACGCAATCGACGAGTGGGGAACCGGAACCCTGCTCAGCTTCAGCTTCCCCAGCCGTGCCCACGACCCCGAGTTCGTCAGATTCCATGCCAGGGTCGAGCGGGCCACGACCAGCCCGAAGGCGCTTGCCAAGTACATGGCCGCCGAGGCCTTCATCGACGGCCGCGCCGTGCTCCCGACGATCGCCGTCCCGACCCTGGTGCTGCATCGCACCGACAGCCCGGTCCTGCCGATCGAGCACGGCCGCTACCTCGCCGAGCACATCCCCGGTGCAACGCTCGTCGAGGTCCCCGGGGCCGACGCGGCCCCGTACTGGGAACACCCCGACGTGTTCGTCGGCGCCATCGAGGAGTTCGTCTCGGGCGCGGCGCCCTCGGCGCCCGTCGACCGCCAGCTCGCCACGGTGATGTTCACCGACATCGTCGGCTCGACCGTGAAGGCCGAGTCGCTCGGCGACCGCCGGTGGCAGGCGCTGCTCGACCGGCACCACGAGATCTCGAGACAGGCCGTCGGTGCCAATGCCGGCCACTGGGTGCGATCGACCGGCGACGGCATGCTCGCCACGTTCCCCGGCCCCGGCCGGGCGATCGTGGGCGCCGCCGACTTGCTCGGTGCGATCGGCGGGCTCGATCTGCGCCTGCGCACGGGCATCCACACCGGCGAGATCGAGGTCCGCGGCAGCGACGTCGGCGGGATCGCGGTGCATCTCGCCGCCAGGATCATGGCCGAGGCCGCCGCCGACGAGATTCTCGTCTCACGCACGGTGAAGGACCTCGTCGTGGGGTCGGACCTCGCCTTCGAGGACCGCGGCGTTCACACCCTCAAGGGCATCGACGAGGCCTGGCACCTCTATGCGGTGGCGAGGGGCCGCTGATGGCACTCCACGCGGTGGGCCTGTAGCGCTAGGCCCGAGCCGGGCGCACTGCGGCGATCACGCGGCGGGCGAGCTCGGCCGAGGCCGCATCGAACCGGGGTCGCGTCTCGGGCTCGCTGTAGACCAGGTCGCCGCAGACCTCATAGCCTCCGATCAGGCCCTTCTCGGCGGCGTGGGTCTTGCGCGAGTCGCGCGGGAAGACGTGGATGATCGGTCGGTCGGCCGGTCCCGCCACCAGCAGGTTGAGACGGTGGTGGTCGGGATCGGCGGCCACCCACTCATCGATGAAGCCATTGGCCGAATCGGCGTCGTCGAAACGTCGCACCGCCGTCGGGTAGGCCGCCTCACGTCCGGGAGGGAGATCCTCCACCGGGAGCCGGTCGGTGGTGACCTGGTAGTGGAGGTGCCACGGGATCGTCGCCCCGGCATCGACGCCGTTGTAGAGCACCCGGTACTCGCCATCGGTCTGGGCGTTCAGGTCCAGCATCGCATCGAGCACGTGCCGAGAGAACTCCTGGTCGATGTGCTCGAGCGGCATCACCGTGTAGTGGTTCTGCGAGATCCAGGCGAAGTTGGCCCCCGCCACATAGTCCCGACCGGCGAGCCGCATGGGGACCAGGTCCTCGAGGGGGTGACACACCGCGATGTTGTCGGCACAGAGGAAGCAGTGCCGGCCCGTCGGGTCCCGGGGGTCGCAGAACAGGGGAACGCCGTCGCGATCGGGGTTGAGGATGCCGCGGCGCTCGAGCTCGGCGACGTCGCCCCGGACTTCGCGGTGCGGCAGCCAGCGGAACCGGAACGCCACGCCGCTCTCCGGATCGGGGAACTCGCGGACCTCGATGTCGTCGGCGGCGGGGTCGGAGAGGAGGAAGCCGACGTCGGCCTGCTGCCGCCAGGTCCTGGTGAGACGGTCCCCCAGGGTGGCGGTCACGCCGTCTTCACCGCAGCGATCCCGAGGTCGTCGAGGAGGTCCTTGGTACGCGCCTCCCAGGTGAAGTAGGGGACGGTGATGTCCAGGGCCCTGCGTCCCATCTCCGCGGCCCGCTCCGGATCCTCCAGCACCATGATCAGCGCCCTGGCGAAGCCCTGGACATCGTCGGCGGGCACCACCGCAGCGGCCTCACCGACCAGCAGATACCGCTCCCCCGGCTCGCCGTCCATCGAGATTGTGACCGGAGCCGGACCGAGCAAGTACTCGCGGGTGAACGGGACGAGATCGGAAGAAACCACCGGAACCGCCGTCGCCGCGGCCTCCTGGGCGCTCATCCCGAATCCCTCCATGACCGACGGCGTGCAGTAGACGCTGGTGATCGCGTAGAGGCACGGCAGCTGATCCCATACGGAGCCGAGGGCGATGACGTCGCCGCCGAGACCGAGCTCGTCGATCAGGGCCATGCCCTCGTCGTAGGGCAATCCGCCACGCTCGTCGAGGGCGACGAGCAGCAGCGCCTCCGGAATGGTCTGGTGCACCTCGGCGAAGGCCTTGATCAGGATGTCTTTGCGCTTGGTGTGGTCGGTGCGGCTGATCTCGGTGATGATGCGGCGGCCCTGCAGCTCCTCGGCAGTCAGCGGAGAGTGGTCGGCGAGGAAGTCCCAGATCTCCTCGCATTCGCCGGCGTCGTGGGGCCGATACCGGTGGACGTCGACGCACGGCGGCAGGAAGTACTCGGCGCGGTGGTCGTAGTCGGTGGCGAAGGTATCGGCGATGGCGGTCGAGGTGGCAACGGCTCCGTCGATCTCTTCGATCAGCGCTCGCTCCTGGGCGATCCGCTCGTCGATGCGGAGATCGTCCCACGTCGATGGGTCCATGTTCTTCTTCTTCAGTGCGCCGAGCGAGTGCGGTACCCACACGTGGGGAACCCGCCGGGCCGCCCTCTTGTTCAGCTCGGCACCGAGCACGCCGCCGTCCCAGTAATGCGAGATGATGACGTCGAAGTCCGATCCCTCGGCGGCGAGTTTGGCCTCGAGGTCGTCGACCAGGGCGGGGATGTGCTCGGCCATGTCCTCCTTGCGCACGAACTCGGGCGTGCCGTCCTCGATGTAGAGGATGCGGGCTCGGCCGCTCGGGTGCTCGACCAACCCGGTCTGGAGCTCGCCGGTCACCGGGTGCGGGTAGCCGCCACGGTTGACGATCGTCAGGAGGTATCCCTGGTCGACCAGGGCCTCGGTGAAGTGGTTGACGTACACGTTCTGCCCACCGGTGTCGGGCAGCCCGGGAACCACCTGCCACTCGTGCACGCCGTGGTTGGTGATCATCAGCACGTGCGTGCCACTGCCGTCGGTGAAGGCGTCGCTCAACTCGTGATCCTTTCCCCTGTTCGGTCGGCTGAACTCAGCCGATTCTTGACCACGCTCATCATTCGGGAGGTCCCAACCATCCGTAGTGCTCCAGTCCTTCCCTGATCCCCGCCGCGTGATAGGCCGCCGCGTGGTACAGGTTGTCGGCCTCGCGGGCCGCCAGCTCCTCACTGGCGTTGCCGACGGCGATCGCCCGGAAGCCGAGCTCCGGTCGCATCATGTCGAGGTCGTTGCCGGTGTCGCCTGCGGTGATGACGTGGTCGGATGCGATCCCAACCTCCTCGGCGAGGTACCGGATCGCCTCACCCTTGCCTGATCGCGCCGGGAGCAGGTCGAGGAACCGACCGGCCGAGTAGACCACCTTCGCCGCCAGGCCTCGCTCGTCGAGACGCCGTCGCAGCTCTCCGAGACGGGCGTCGGCGTCGTCCTCCAGGTAGTAGCTGCTCTTGAACGGCGACTGCCATTCCTCCGGCTGGAGATCGGTTCCCGGGATCGAGTCGACGATCTCGGCCACCGCCGCCTTGTCCCACCGGTCTTCGATCACCTTGCTCCATTCCTCGTCGAGCACGTAGCCGTCGCCGTGGCGGTGCCAGATCTCGGTCCCCACCATCGTCACGCACGCATCGGCGCGCCGCGGGGTGCCCGCTTCCGCGTAGAACGCCTCGATCGACGGGAGGTGGCGACCCGTCGAGAAGGCAACGAAGATGCCGTGATCCTGCAGGTCCGACCAGAGCCGCTCCATGGCGACGTCGTCGCCGATGAAGGTTCCGTCGAGATCGGTCGCCAGCATCCGGTCCACAGTGGTTCCGCCCATGTGCCGGCGAGGAATCTAGAGGCCCCGTGGGGTAAAGGCGCGGATCAGGACGTGGGGTCGAACGCCGTCCGCTCGTGGGTGCTCTTGGCCCGCTCCATCACCTCGAGGGTACGGCGGGCGATGCTGCGCCAGCCGAACCTCCGACGTGCGAAGCGAGCGCCGTCGACGGAGAGCCGCTCACGCAGCTGCGGGTAGCGCAGCGGCATCGACATCATGACGGCGAACTCCCTCGGGCGCTTCGGATCTGCGAACAGGGCCTGGGAGCCGAAGTCGAACATCTCCTCGAGCCCCCCGTGGACCGTCACCACGCAGGGCGTCCCACAGGCCATCGCCTCCACGGCGGTCATCCCGAACGGCTCGTACCGGGAGGGCAGGGCGAAGACCGGCGTCGCCCGGTAGTAGGAGGGCATCGCGTCCTCAGGAACGTACCCCAGCCAGTTGACCTGATCGGTCACCCCGAGCTCGGAGGCGAGCGCCTTCCACTGGTCGATCTTCTCCCGGTCGCTGTCCGAGTTGGCACCGACGGCGAGCTGGAGACGGGCATTGGGCACCAGCTCCCGCAGCTCCGGCAGCGCCTGGATCAACAGGTCGTATCCCTTGTTGGCGGCGGCGCGTCCCACCGTGTACACGTCGTGCTGGCGAAAGCCGAGACGACGGCGCAGCTTCGTGGTCTCCGCCTGGGTGATCGGGGTGTAGCGGCCCTCGTCGATGCCCGGAGGGATCATCGTGGCGTGGTCGGCGGGTACGTCGTAGTCCTTGGCCAGGACCTCCAGCTGCTGGTTCGTGGTAGCGATCACCTGATCACAACGGCGGAAGGTGAGGAACTCCTTGCGGATTCGCTCCTCGAACCGGTAGTCGGACTCGACCTGCTGCCGATCGCCCACCATCCCGTCCCGCTTCCACGAACCCAGCGAGTGCGGCGTGTGGACGTGGGCGATGTCGAATTCCTCGGCGATCTGCTGGCCCGAGTAGCCGGCGTCCCAGTAGTGCGAGCTGATGAACTCGTACCTCACCTGGCCGTCGTGGAGCGCCGCCGTGAACCGGGTCACGAACTCGTCGAGATGGTCGTGCATGTCCTCCTTGCGGAGGAAGTCCCTTCCGCCGAAGGGGATCCGCCAGACTCGCAGGTTCGCGCCCATGTCGTCGAACTCGGGCTGATCCTCGAAACGCCGGGTGACGATGTCCACGGCGTAGCCGAGATCGCGGAAGTGCTTGGCGAGCTCGAGGACGAAGACGACCTGGCCGCCTGTGTCGGGGAGGCCGAGCTCGGGCTCGGCGGCGACGTACCCGTGGAGGGACAGCATCAGGATCCTCGGCGGGCTCACGATCGGGGCGGTCACAGCATCACGTCCTCTCGCCAAGGCGGGAGTCGAGCGGCAATCGCCCGGCCCCCACTCCCCGCTCACCATAACGGGGTGGGGTCGATCGGGATAGGGACCATCGGACCGTCGCGTAAGGTCCCCCCATGACATCGACCGAGGAGGCGGCCGACCGGTCGAGGCAACTGCTGCACCGTGCGCTTCATCCGGAAGGGTTCCTGGCTTCGCCGAGCCTCGACCACTATGCCGCGATCTGGGCCCGCGATGCAGCCATGGCCTGTCTCGGTGCCTCGCGCACCGGCGAGGAGACCCTCCTCGCCGGCGCCGAGACCACGCTGCGCACCCTGGCCCGACTGGCCACGCCGCTTGGCCAGATCCCCGATGCGTACTGGCCGGGACGCGGCTACTGGGATTGGGGCGAGGCGGGCACCGTCGACGCCTCCGCCTGGTTCGTCATCGCCCTGGCCGAGCATGTCGACGTCACCGGACGAGAGACGATCGGCACCGAGCTGTGGGACAGCGCCAGGCGGGCCCTGACCTGGCTGCGATACCAGGACGCCACCGGGACCGGCCTCGTCGACTCCCCGGCAGGCGGGGACTGGATGGACTCCTCGCTCAACCGCTCCGGCCGGGTCTTCCACGTCAATGTGTTGTACCACTGGGCCGCCACAGGCGCCGAGCGTCTGGCGGAACGGCTGGGGACGGCGCCCCCGCTCGACCCGGGCCCGATCGCCGCGTCCCTCCACGCCCTGTTCTGGCCCGAGGCCGGGCGTGACCTCGCCGAGCTCAACACCGCTGCATACCCCGAAGACGCGACCGTCGTCTTCCCGCACCCGCTCTCAGCCGGCGAGTATGCCCGCCTCGCCACCGCCGACCGCCGTCACTACCTCGCCTCGATCGCATACGGCCGCTTCGTGGATCGGTGCGACGTCCTCGCTCACTGCCTCGCAATCGCCGGTGGGCTCATCGGCGGTGAGCGCGCCGACCTCGTCCTCGGCTACCTGGCAGAGACCGACTGCGCCGTGCCCTATCCGACGAGGACGTGGCCCGAGCCGTTCGTGCTCGGCGAAGCCGGAGGGATGCTCGACACCGACGCCGATGCACTCCAGGCCGAGCGGTGGCGGAACCCGCCGGGGTCGTATCACAACGGCGCCGTCTGGCCGTACATCGGCGCCGTCCACTCGGTCGCTGCGGCGCGGACGGGTCGGCACGACGACGCTCGAGGTCTCCTCGAACGGGTCGCCGGGGCGAACGCCCTCGACGACTGGGCCTTCCCGGAATGGATCGAGGTCTCCTCGGGCGAGCCCGGCGGTGCGCGCGATCAGGTCTGGAATGCCGGCGCCTTCCTCTGGGCCTACTCGGTGATCTCGGCAGGGAGCTGATCGACCCGCTCGACCGCAGCCAGTGCCGTCCACGTCTGGGGAACCGCACCCCGTGGCTCGCCGGTCTCGGGATCCCACAACTCGGAGAACCCCGATGCGACCGCTCCTCGCCGCGTCATTGCCGCGATGTCGGCGGCGAGCCGGGGCCGGTGCCAGCGGACGGCCGCCACCCGTGCCAGATGGTTGAGCTGGGGCCAGGCCGCTCCTCGCCAATACAGGTCGGGTCGATAGATCGGATGTCCGCGAGCGACGTAGGCAAGCCCATAGGGCGCGCCAAACCGGGATTCGTCGGCCAGTTGGTCGAGCGCACGTGTCGCGAGGTGGTGATCGTCGGACGACAGGGCGGGGAGCACACCGTCGAGCGTCGGTACTCGCGTCGAATCCGCCGGTCCCACCACGGCGAGGTCCGCCCACAGACCTTCATCGGCGTCCCAGAGCTGCTCGTCGATGCGGGCGGCGAGCTCGCCTGCCCGGTCGAGCCAGGTGGGATCCCCGTCCACCGACGCCAGCTCGCGCATCCCGTGGGCGGCGATGGCGTTGAACGCGGCCGGTGCAGCCTCGAACCGCTCGTTTGCGATGGATTCGCCGGTGGGCCCGAACGTCGTGACGGCGAGCAGATCGAGGTCGAAGCCGGTCCATTCCTCCCGGTTCCAGTCGGTCGAGCCGATCCAGCCATCCCAGCGCGGCGAGTCGTCGGCACCCGCCTCCCAGGGATGGACGATCCGGAGGAGCCCCGTGGCGGTCCTTCGTTCCCGCCACAGATAGTCGTAGGCGGCGGCAACCTGCTCGATCAGACGGTCGGGCACCGAGAGACCGGCTCGAACCGCGGTGGCGAGGGCGTGGCCGTAGACCGGCGGCTGGGTGAACCCGGAACGGTCCTCGAGCGGCCCCCGCCACTGAGACGGCGAGTCGTAGCGCATGTGGGGGACGAACCCGCTGGCGAGCTGACCATCGAACAACGCCTCCAGCTCAGTGATCGCCCGCGGATCGCCGAACGCCGCCCAGGCGATCGAGTGGAAGCAGCTGTCCCACAACCAGAGATGCGGGTAGACGTCGGCGTTGGGAAACGAGTACCCGCGCTCGTCGTCCCAGGCGTCCTCGAGGATCCTGGCGGCGTACCGTCGCGTTTCGGCTGCGGTCGGCGTCGTCATTCTTCGCCACGATATTGCCCCGATGCAGACACGCTCCTCCTTCGTAGAATCGCGGAGGCGAGACTGCGGGTGACAGACCGAGACCTGCCCACCGGAACGATCACCTTCCTGTTCACCGATATCGAGGGGTCGACGAGGCTCCTCGAGGATCTCGGTCAGGAAGCGTTCGCCGACGCCCTCAACACGCACAACGACATCATCCGGCGGGCGGTCGATGGCACCGGTGTGGTCGTCCGCACCATCGGTGATGCCTTCTTCATCGTCTTCCCGGACCCCGGCGAAGCGGTGAGCGCCGCGGCGGCCGCCCAACAGCTCCTCGCCGATGCGATGTGGCCCGATGGTTCGGTCGTGGCGGTTCGCATGGGGCTGCACACGGGAACGGCCGTTCTCGGCGGTGACGACTACGTCGGGCTCGACGTGCATCGGGCGGCCCGGATCGCGGACGCCGGTCACGGCGGGCAGGTGCTCCTCTCCGGGACCACGGCCGCGCTGGTGCGGACAAGGCTGCCCCAAGGTATCGACCTCCGTCCGCTCGGAGAGCACCGGCTCAAGGACCTCAGCGAGCTGGAGCCGCTCCAC
>CAZCBO010000100.1:0-9753 GCA_964496825.1 uncultured Acidimicrobiaceae bacterium | reverse complement strand
GCCGCCGAACAGTGAGCGCCACAACGGCCTCGATGCATCCGCGGCCGGTGGGGGAGCAGCGGGTCCCGGTGTCGGGTCGGCGGCAACTTCCCGCTCCTCACGCAGGTCGGCGAGGCGCTGACGCAGGAAGGCGGCCTCGGTCTCGGCCTTGGCGGCCCGCTCCCTGGCTTCGGCGAGCTGTTGGCCGGCCTCGTGGAGGTTGCCCAGCTGGTTGAGCACCTTGTTCCAGGCGTCGAGCGGGACGATCATCACGTCGTCGCGCGTCTCTTGCCCGGCTGGGGGGTGTTTCGGCGCAGCCGCAGAGGGTTGTTCCACCTCCCGAACCGGCACCGGGGCGATCGGTCGCCCGAGCTCGCGGGCCCGTCCGCGGACGTCGTTGAGGTCGACGATGCGCAGCTTGCGTCCCCCGTTCCCCTCGAGATACGAGTCGACCCTGCCCCGGCGTGCCCACGAGCCCAGGGTTCCGACGGGGATGCCGGTCGCATCGGATGCCTCCCGCAGGGTGACCCAGAGGGCCGGCTCTCGAGTCACCGGCCGGCGGTCCTGAGACACCGTGGGGCGCCCGCTGCGACGCGCCCGACTGTCCCTGAGGGCCTCGGTCTCCCACCGCTGGTCGTCCATCCGGCCAGGGTAGCGAGACCCTCTTGGGAGGGTGCTCGCTGACGACGAGTGCTACGAGCGTCCACCCGGAGTGCTCGGTGCTTGCCAGGCCCGGATGAGCGCAGGCGCTGGCGGGAGGATCACCGACCACCCTCCTAGGATGGCCGCCGAGCGCCATGCCAGACCAGTCACCAGGAAACGAGCAGGAGATCCGCGAGCTCGTCCGATCGATCGTCTCGGGCGTTCTGGACGGCCCGGAGCCCGCACCGGCGATTCCCGAGACCCGTCCCGAGGCGCCCGCGTCCACTCCACCCGAGGGGGCCTCGATCGCGGTCGGGGCCGACCACGGCGGTCTTCCCCTCAAGGAGAAGATCGCCTTCGAGCTGCGCCGGGCCGGGTACAAGGTCCACGACGTCGGCACCGACTCGACCGACGCCGTCGACTACCCGGACTTCGCCCACGAGGTGGCCCGCCTGGTCGCCGACGGCACCTGCTCGGCCGGGATCGTGGTCGATGGTGCAGGGATCGGGTCGGCGATGGCGGCCAACAAAGTCCCCGGGATCCGGGCGGCACTCTGCTACGACCTGTCCACCGCCCGCAACGCCAGGGAGCACAACCACGCCAACGTGCTGACCCTCGGGGCCGGGCTGATCGGCTCCAATCTGGCCTGGCAGATCGTCCAGGAGTTCCTCGCCACCCCGTGGGGTGAGGGCAGGCACGCCAGGCGTGTCCAGAAGATCACCGAGATCGAGAAGTCGTACCGAGCATGAGCGACGACAGCGACAGCGGCACCATCGAGCGCGAGGTCCTGATCGAGCTCATCACCAGGGAAGTGCTCGCCGCCATCGCCGCCGACTCCGACATCTGCGACAACCCGGCGGCGGTCCGGCAGGTCGTAGCCAACGGAGCCGACCGGGTGGCCTTCCACGGCGAGGCGTCGGAGGTCCCGCTCGACCTCGCCCGCTACATCGATCACACGCTGCTCAAACCGGAGGCGACGGCCGAGGAGATCGACCGGCTCGCCGACGAGGCCAGGGAGTACGGGTTCGCCTCGGTGTGCATCAACCCGACCTGGGTGAAGCGGGTTGCCGAGCGGCTTCGGGGTTCCGACGTCAAGACCACCGCGGTGATCGGATTTCCCCTCGGGGCCAACACGCCGGAGATCAAGGCCATGGAGGCCAGGAGGGCCCTCCGTGACGGGGCCAGGGAGGTCGACATGGTGATCAACATCGGGGCGCTGAAGTCGGGCGACTACGACCTGGTGCGCAGGGACATCGAGAAGGTGGTCGACGCCGCCCACGAGGGGGGCGCCATCGTCAAGGTCATCCTGGAGACCGCGAAGCTCACCGACGAGGAGAAGGTGATCGCCTCGGCGCTCGCCAAGCAGGCCAAGGCCGACTACGTCAAGACCTCGACCGGGTTCGGCGGCGGCGGCGCCACCGTGTACGACGTGGCGTTGATGCGGGAGACCATCGGCCCCGAGATGGGGGTGAAGGCCTCGGGAGGCGTGCGCACCGCCGAGGAGGCCGAGGACATGATCGCAGCAGGGGCGACGCGTATCGGTGCCTCGGCGGGAGTCCAGATCGTCGGCGAAACGGGAGGAGACGACGGTGGCGAACGGCATTGAGCTTCGGTCCTACGCCTTCCTCGACTCGCTCCAACCCCAGTACGCCGCGTTCCTGGGCACGGTGGCCCAGGGCTTCCTGCCGCTCGCCGGCGACGCCTCGCTCTTCGTCGAGGTGGCACCGGGTATCGAGATCAACCGGCTCACCGACGTCGCCCTCAAGGCCACGACGGTGAAGCCGGGGATGCAGATCATCGAGCGGTACTTCGGGGTGCTCGAGGTGCACTCACCGGACCAGGCCGAGACCAGGGCCGCAGGCCAGGCCATCCTCGACTCCATCGATCACGTCGAGAGCGACCGGATCAAGCCGAGGATCCTGTCTTCGCAGATCGTGCGACGCCTCGACGACCACCACGCTCAGCTCATCAACCGGGTCCGCCACGGCCAGATGATCATTCCCGGCCAGACCCTGTACCTGCTCGAGTGCGAGCCCGCCGCCTACGCCGCGCTCGCCGCCAACGAGGCGGAGAAGGCCGCCGAGATCAACGTCCTCGAGGTGAGGGCCTACGGATCGATGGGACGCATCTACCTCGGCGGCGAGGAGCGCGACATCGACGTGGGGTGGCGGGCGGCGGTGGCGTCTCTCGAGGGGCTCGAGGGCAGGGAGGACTGAGCTGCAAGCTACGAGCTGCGAGCTTCAAGCTTCCTTCCTGCTTGCGACTTGTAGCTTGCGACTTGCGGCCAGGAGCCAACCAGAGTCCCGGCGCACAAGGCTGTAGAGTCACCCCAAATCGAAGGGAGTGAGGAATGGCTGAAGCGCTCGGGATGATCGAGTGCCGGAGCTTCGCAGCGACGGTCGAAGCCTCCGATGCGATGGTGAAGGCGGCGAAGGTCGAGCTGGTCTCCTACGAGGAGACCGGCGGGGGCTACGTGACCGCCATCGTCAGAGGTGACGTCGCCGCGGTGAAAGCGGCAGTCGACGCCGGCGTTCGCGGGGCGGAGAAGGTCGGCGAGGTGATCGCCACCCACGTCATCGCCAGGCCGCACGTCAACATCGACCTGGTCCTCCCGCTCGGCCGAGCCGAACAGGCCCAAGAAGAAATCGGCTGACGAGCGAGGGTTGCGTCATCGGACGCTTGGCCGCTGCGCCTTGGAGCGATCACGCGACCCTCGGCCACCAGGGAGGTAGACCTGATGCAGCTGGGCCGCGTTGCGGGAACGCTGGTGTCGAACCAGAAGGATCCCCTCATGGAGGGGATGAAGTTCCTCGTTCTGCGCACCATCGACATGGACAACGAGGACACCGGTTCCTACGTCGTCGCCGTCGATGCGGTCGGCGCCGGGGTCGGAGAGGTCGTCATGTACGCCTCGGGCTCCTCGGCGCGCCAGACCACGCTGACCAAGGACAAGCCGTGCGATGCGGTGATCATGGCGATCGTCGACACCTGGGAGGTCGACGGCGACACCAAGTACACCAAGTGACATGCTGAGCGACACCGAGATCGCCGCCATCATCGACCGGGTCAAGGGGAGGGTCGAGGCCGCCGAGGGCAGGAACCACACCGGCCGCGCCCTGCTCGCCGCCGACGAGCTCGCCACGAGCACGGTGGAGCTGCGGGACGGCATCTTCGAGACCATCGACGACGCAGTCGCCGCGGCGAAGCGGGCCTTCGTGACCTCCCGCGAGCTGGGCCTGCAGGCGCGCAAGGTGATCGTCGATGCGATGCGAGCCACGATGCTTGCCGAGGGGGAGCGCCTCGCCTACATGGCGCGGGAGGAGACCGGCCTCGGCCGCGCCGAGGACAAGGCGGTGAAGAACCGGCTGGTGACGACGATGACCCCAGGGCCGGAGGACCTCGAGCCCCAGGTCGTCACCGGGGACTCGGGGATGATGGTCACCGAGTACGCCCCGTACGGGGTGATCGGCTCCATCTCCCCGACCACCAATCCGACGTCGACGATCATCAACAACGCGATCGCCATCGTCTCGGCCGGGAACGCCGTCACCTTCAACGTCCACCCCAACGCCAAGGCGGTCTCGGTGGAGAACATCCAGCTGCTCAATCGTGCGGTCGTTTCTGCAGGCGGACCACCCGATCTCATCACCGCCATCGCCAACCCGACCCTCGAGTCCGCACAGCGGCTGATGGCGCACCCCGACGTGCCGGTGCTGCTCGTCACCGGCGGACCCGGCGTGGTGCGCGAGGCATTGTCGATGCCGAAGAAGGCGATCACGGCCGGCCCGGGGAACCCGCCTGCGGTCGTGGACCAGACGGCGGATGTGGAGCAGGCCGCCCGCGACATCGTGTCCGGCGCCTCCTTCGACAACAACATCATCTGCACCGACGAGAAGACGACGATCGTCATCGACACCGTCGCCGATCGGCTCGTGCAGGCCATGGCCAACTCGGGTGCCTACCGGCTCAAGGAGCACGAGCTCAAGCGGGTCGAACGCGTCGTCTTCACCGAGCTCGGGCCGCCGAACAAGCCCGGGGTCATCGACCCTGCCTGGATCGGGCAGGACGCGGGGAAGATCCTCGCCGAGATCGGGGTCGAGGCACCGGGCGGCGACGTGCGGCTGCTCCTGGCCGAAGTGCCCAACGAGCACAGCCTGGTGTGGACCGAGCAGATGATGCCGGTGATGCCGGTGACCCGGGTCGGCACCATCGACGCCGCCATCGACCTGGCGGTCCGTTCCGAACACGGCTTCCGTCACACCGCATCGATCCACTCCACCAACGTGGAGACGATCACCCGGATGGCGAGGGCGATGAACTGCTCGATCTTCGTCGCCAACGGTCCCAACTACGCAGGGCTCGGCGAGGGCGGGGAGGGCTTCAGCTCGTTCTCGATCGCCAGCCCGACCGGGGAGGGCATGACCCGTCCGCGGACGTTCTCCAGGGTCCGGCGCGTCACCGTCGTCGGGGCGCTGCGCATTGTCTGATCGAGCAACCGGCCCCGCTCCGCCCGACCCGGCCATCGCCGTCGTCGAGGTCGACTCGATCGCCGTCGGCCTGCAGGCCGGCGACGCGATGGTCAAGGCGGCGCCGCTGGGTTCCATCTACGCCGGCACCGTGCATCCCGGCAAGTACGTGATCCTCGTCTCAGGAGACACCGCCAGCGTCGAGGTCGCGGTCGATGTCGGTACGGCAGTCGCCGCCGATGCCCTCGCCGACGTCGTCTTCCTACCCGACGTCCACCCGTACGTCGTCGACGCCATCGTCTCCGATGCCGAGCTCGCCGAGTGCGAGGGTGAAGCGCTCGGCGTGGTGGAGACCACGACGATCGCCGCCGTCATCGATGCCGCCGATGCCGGGGTGAAGGCGGCCGAGGTGACGCTGCCCGCGGTGCGGCTGGCAGATGGTCTCGGCGGCAAGGGATATGCCCTGTTCAGCGGGATCGTCGCCGAGGTCGAGGCGGCGATCGCCGCGGCGGTGCCCCGCGGAACGCGGCTCGACGACGGCCTCCGCCACGTGGTCATCCCCCAGCTCCACGGCGAGATGGCCGAGAACCTCGAACGCGACCTCAGGCTCAACTACCGCCTCGCCAGACGGCCGGAGGAGCGCTGATGCGCCTCGGTCGGGTGCACGGAACGGTGGTCGCGACCATCAAGGCCGAGGGCCTGGAAGGGGTGCGGTTCCTGATCGTGCAGCCGCTCGACGAGAACCTCGAGGAGTCCGGCCGGCCGATCGTGGCGGCCGATGCGGTGCACATGGCGGGTCCGGGCGAACTGGTCTACTACGTGTCGGTGCGAGAGGCAGCGGAGGCGTTGGAGCCCCGCTTCGTTCCGGTCGACGATGCCATCGTCGGCATCGTCGACGAGGTGCACGCGTGAGGGTCGGGCGCGTCGCCGGGACCGTGGTGTCGACGATCAACCATCCGTTCTACGACGGCAAGCGGCTGTTGCTGACCCACCTGCTCGACGCCGAAGGCAACATCACCGGCTACACGATCGCGGTCGACCGCGTCGACGCCGGTGTCGGGGAGCTGGTGCTCGTCCTGGATGAGGGAAACTCGGCCAGACAGTTCTGGGATCTCGACACCGGCCCGGTGCGGGCGGTGATCGCCGGCATCGTCGACGAGGTCGATTTCGGGGAGTGAAGGAGTAGGGGACCTCGGGGTCTAGATTCCGCGCCGTGCTCAGGCGCCCGATCGTCCTCATCCTCGTGGTCGCAGTGATCACCGCGGCGTGCGGCAGCCAACCCGAGACCTGCGGCGAGGCGGCCGACGAGACGATCGTGCTGATGCAGGACCTGATCGACGAGGTCGAGGCCGAATTCGAGTCGATGACGATCCAGGACTTTCTGGCACTCATGGCCGCCGGTGAGGAACTGCCATCCGTGACCAGGTTCGAGGAGCGAGCGAACGCACTGAGCGATCGTTTGGCCGAGTTGGGCTGCACGAGCGAGGAATTCGAGGCCGACGTCGCCGCAAGGACCGATCAACTCCACGCAACGAACGACATCGGCCGGTTCTTGCTCAACGCCATCCAGAGCGGAGGGCTCTGAGCGTCACAGCTCAGACGCCGCCTCGGCGTCCAGCAGCCACGTCGCGTCCTTCGCTCCGTCGGCAACCAGCGTCGCGGGAAGCGGCTCCTCGTCGACCAGGATTCGCCGCACCGCCTCGGCCTTCGTTCCGCCCGACACGAGAAACAGGAGATGCTCGGCGCGCTGGAGGAGGGGAGCGGTGGCGGTGAGGCGCCACGTGCCGAGTACATCCACCCAGGTCGCCACGTAGCGCGGCTCGTCGATGTCGAGCGCCTCGGTTCCGGGGAACAGCGAGGCGATGTGGCCGTCTGCTCCGACGCCGAGCAGGACGACGTCGGGTCCATGGTCGAGCTCGGATTCGAGCAACCGCTGGTAGGCACCGGCCGCCTCGGCAGGGTCGGCGAGGGTGGTGTCGGGGGCGATGAGCTGGGCGGGAACGTGGTCGGTCAGCCGACGGCGAGCCATGAGCTGGTTCGAGGCCGGATCCTCCGGCGGCACCCAGCGTTCATCGGGCAGCCAGCACGTCACGAATGCCCAGGGGAGCTGCCTCTCGCGGAGGATCTCATAGGTCGCGGCGGGGGTCGATCCACCGGCAAGGCCGAACGTCACCGGGGCGTCGGCGAGCAGTGTGGCGAGCCGGTCGGCGGCTGCCGCGGCGAGGGCCTCGGGCGTCTCGTACACCTCGATGGTCACGGTCGGCCAAACTAGCGGGATGCAGATCACCTACGACGGCGACGCCGTCAACGCCATCGAGTACGGCACGCCCGGCCCCGTCGGTGTCCTGCTTGCACACGGCGCCGGCGCCGGGCAGGACCATCCGTGGATCAAGACCGTGGCAGCCGGGCTGGCCGACCGGGGTCTCTACGTCCTCACCTTCAACTACCGGTACACCCAGGCGGGCCGCAAATCCCCCGACCGGTTGCCGACGCTCCTCGAGGTTCACCGTGCCGCCGCGAACGCCCTCGCCGAGCGCTCTGATCGCGTGGTGCTGGCAGGCAAGTCGATGGGAGGCCGGGTCGGCTCCCACCTCGCCGGCGACGAAGGCTGGCCGGCACACGGCCTCGTCTACTACGGATACCCACTGATGAGCAGGGGTGAGGCCCGGCCCGTCGATCACCTCGTGCGCATCACGGCCCCGCAGCTGTTCTTCGCCGGAACCAAGGACCGGCTCGGTCCGCCCGAGCTCATCGAGAAGGTCGCCGCCGGTCTCCCCGACGGCGAGGTCGTGGTCGTCGAGGAGGGCGACCACTCGTTCAAGGTTCCCAAGCGAACCGGGAGGACACACGAGGAGGTTCTCACGGAGCTCGCGAACGACACGGCCGCCTGGATCGGCCGGGCCCTCGGCTACACGGGTTCGACGTAGCGACCCGAGATCACCTCACCCTTGCTCGCCTCGAGCACCCACATCGAACCCTTGGGCCACTCCTGCGGCCCCTCGAGGTCGACTCCGTCGTCGGCCAGGGCGGTGATCACCGCACCGATGAGCTCGCCGTGGGAGGCGAGGACCGCCGACTCCCCCTCCAGCTCGGCGATCAACTCGATGACCTCATCGACACTCGAACCGGCCCGCAACCGCTTGTCGGTGTGCACCGGAAGCATGATCGAGAAGCTGAGGGGCCGGACCATCTGCATGCAGCGTTGGGTCGGAGACGCGAGGAGCTGGGTGATCGGATGGCCGTCGAGGTCGGCGGCGAACCGGATCGACTGTTTGCGTCCCTTGTCGTCCAGGGGCCGTTTGCGGTCCTTGTCGCGCCAGGCCGCCGGGCTCCCCGCCCTGCCGTGGCGGGTCAGGTAGATCGTGGCGCTGGTCGGGTCGCCGACGAGGGCGTGTGCCCGCTCGAGGACGTTGCGGTCGGCCTCGTAGTCGAGGCGCTTCAACGCCTTGCCCCTGGTGAGCCATGCCACCTCGTCGACTTCGTCGTTGGGGGTGAAGGCCGATTCCTCGGCATCCTCCATCAGCCACCACCGCACCACCTTGCGGTTTCCCTGTTCGGTGCCGTAACCGATCGAGCCGACGTCGACGGGGCGATTCGCCCGCACCCCGGTTTCCTCCCGGACCTCGCGCAACGCGGCCTCGAGATACCCTTCACGGCGGTTGAGCTTGCCCTTGGGCAGTGTCCAGTCGTCGTAGCGCGGGCGGTGCACCAGCAGGTACTCGTTCTTGCCGCCACCGGGACGGTGGACGACGCCCCCTCCGGCCTTGACCGACGCCTTGAAGCGCTTAGGACTCACCGCGCGGTGCCTGGGCTCGCTCGAGTGCCAATTCCTGGAGCCGGGCGTGGGTATCGACACCGTCGGCGATCGCGATCTTGCTCCACGTTCCCTCCGGCTCGTAGCGCCACGCCAGCGCATCGTCGGCGAGCTCGACCTGGATGATCTCCTCGAGGCGCTCCTTGAGGCGGAGATCGGTGACCGGGACCAGCGCCTCGACCCGTCCATCGAGGTTACGGGGCATGAGATCCGCCGAGCCGATGTAGTAGACGGCGTCGGCTCCTGGCCGGCCGAAGCGGTAGATCCTCGAGTGCTCGAGGAAGCGTCCGACGATGGACCGGATCGCGATCCCTTCCCCGGCGCGGATCGAGCAGTTGCCGCGGACGATCAGCTCGATCGGGGTGCCGGACGCAGCTGCGGCGTACAACTCGTCGATCATCTCGGGGTCGACGATGTGGTTGACCTTGATGAGGATCCGTCCATCCGGCCCGAGCGCCGCCTGCTCGCGGATGCGGTCGACGATCCGTCCCCGCAGGTGGTCGGGGGCGACGATCAGCTTGTGGTAGGCGGTGGGCTTGGCGTAGCCGGTGAGCCGGTTGAAGAGCTCGGAGAGGTCGGCGCCGATCTGCTCGTCCGCGGTGAGCAGGCCGAGGTCCTCGTAGAGCCTGGCCGTCTTCGGGTTGTAGTTGCCGGTGCCAACGTGGGAATAGCGCTTGATGCCGTCGGGCTCCTTCCGCACGACGAGGAGGGCCTTGGCATGGGTCTTGAGCCCCCGCACCCCGTATACCACGTGGACCCCCGCCGACTCGAGCATGCGGGCCCAGTTGATGTTGGCGGCCTCGTCGAAGCGGGCCTTCAGCTCGACGAGCACGGCGACCTGCTTGCCGGACT
>CAZCBO010000099.1:0-9892 GCA_964496825.1 uncultured Acidimicrobiaceae bacterium | reverse complement strand
AAAGCGGGCCTTCAGCTCGACGAGCACCACGACCTGCTTCCCCGCCTCCGCCGCCTGCACCAGCCGCCGGACCACGGCCTCCTCACCGCCCAGCGCCGGGTCGTCCGGAATCGATGTGCGATAGAGCGTCTGCTTGATCGCCAGGACGTCGGGATCGGCAGCGGCCTGGGCGAGGAACGCAGCGATCGAGGTGGCGAAGGACTCGTAGGGGTAGTGGACGAGGATGTCGCCGCGCTTCAACTCCTCGAAGAAGTCGACGTTTCGTCCCGACCGCTCGGCGAGGCGTGGCTGAGAGGTGGGTGTCCATACGGGATCCTTGAGCTCGGGCCGATCCAGGGCATTGACCGTCCACAGACCGGCGAGTCCGAGCGGGGCCTCGCGCTGGTAGACCTCGCTGGCGCTCAGCTGCAGCCCATGGAGCAACAGCTGGAGCACCGGTTCGGAGATCCCGGCCTCCACCTCGAGGCGCACGGCATGCGCCGACCGCTGCCGGTACCGGAGCACGCTCTCCATGGCCTTGAGGAGATCGTCGGCCTCCTCTTCCTCGACGGCGAGATCGGCGCTGCGGGTGACGCGGAACGTGTAGTAGTCGATGACATCCAGACCGCCGAACAACCTGCCGAGGTGGGCGCCAACGACTTGCTCGAGCGGGACGAAACGCTGCTCGTCCTCGAGGGCGATGAACCGGGTGACGTTGGGCGGGATCTTCACCCGGGCGAATTGCACCTCGTCGTGCTCCGGGTCCCGCAGCAGCACGGCCAGGTTGAGGGAGAGGTCGGAGATGAAGGGGAACGGGTGCGACGGATCGACGGCGAGCGGGGTGAGCACCGGGAAGATCTCGGTCTCGAAGACGAAGTCGATGTGGGCCCGCTCCTCGACGTCGAGCGTGTCGTAGGCAACCAGTTCGATGCCATGGGAGGCGAGCTCGGGGAGCAGTTCCTTCATCACCAGCGAGTCGATGCTGCTGTTGAGGGCGATCACCCGTTCATGGATGGCGGCGAGTTGCTCGGACGGCGTCATCCCGTCCGGAGAGGTCTTCGTCACCCCGCTGGCCGCTTGCTCGAGCAGACCGGCGACGCGCACCTGGAAGAACTCGTCGAGGTTTGCGGAGACGATGGCGACGAACTTGACGCGTTCGAGCAGCGGGCGGTCCTCGACCTCGGCGAGCGCGAGCACGCGTTCCTGGAAATCGAGCAGGGACAGCTCGCGGTTGACGTACCGGGTCATGTCCATGGTTATCGGCACAATGTTACGCGGGGCAAGAGCCTGAACCACAGGTCTTTGCGATGAGGCGATGACAGCGCTCTTTTGGCCGCCTCGCAGTGCGCTCGGCGGCGACTGCCTGGTTCCGACTGCTCGCAGCGGGCAGCGACCCGGTGCTAGGCCCGTTCGCGGTCCAGCTCGTCGATCTTTCCGACCCGGCGCACGTGGCGCTCCTCGCCGCTGAACTCGGCGCCGAGAAACGCCTCGGTGATCTCCCACGCCAGCTCGGAGCCGATCACCCTGGCCCCGAGCGCCAGCACGTTGAGCCGGTCGTGCTCGACCGCCTGGTGCGCGGTGTACACGTCGTGGACCGTCGCCGCCCGGATCCCGTGGATCTTGTTCGCCGCCACCGACGCACCCGCTCCGGAGCCGCACACGGCGATGCCCCGCTCGGCTTCACCCGAGGCGACCATCCTGGCCACCGCCGCGGCCGAGTCGGGGTAGTCGGAGGGCTCGGCGTCGTAGGCGCCGACGTCGATGACCTCGTGGCCGGCCTTCTCCATCCGAGCGATCAGGTCCACCTTGAGGGAGAACCCGGCGTGGTCGGTTCCGATCGCAACCCGCATCCTGATGGAGCGTAGCGGTGCGCCCTCGCGCTCCTAGTCTGCCGCGGGATGCGCCGACTTCTGCTTGCGGCCCTCGTGGTCAGCGCTGCCTGTTCGAGCGGGCCGACCGCGCCCCCGATAGACGAGACCGAGATTGCATGCATCGAGGAGTTCTGCATCTCCTACCCGGTCGGCTGGGAGGTCGAGACGGGCGAGGGGTTCATCTCGTTCAGCCATTCGGCTGCTCCCGGGGTGGCGCTCGCCACCGCGGCGCCCGTGAACATGGAGGCGATCGTCGAGAACGCGGGAGGGTCGTGGCCGGCTCCCACCGATGAGGTCGCTGCGGCGTTCTGGCAGCTGCTCGAGGATGCCGAGGTAGCCGAACTCGCACGGGTGGAGCGGCTCACCGGGGGATCGTTCCGGTCGGAGGGCAGTCACGAGGACGGTCGGCTGTGGCACCTCCTGGTCCCCACCTCTGGCACCGAGGCCGTCGCCGTCGAGGTGCGCGGCCCGAACACCAGCTGGGAGACCCACGCCGACGTCTTCTTCGGAGGCGTCGAGTTCTTCGAGTGATCCGCCGCTTGAGCGCGCGCCGGTTGCGGATACAATTGGTGAGTGGGAACGACTCCCAGGGGGTAGGGGATGAAGGTAGCAATCCTGGCCGGTGGCCAAGGGACCCGTCTTGCCGAGGAGACCGAGGTCCGGCCGAAGCCGATGGTCGAGATCGGTGGCCGTCCGATCCTGTGGCACATCATGCGCCACTACGACCATTACGGGCTCAACGAGTTCGCGATCGCGCTCGGCTACAAGGGGGAGATGATCAAGCGGTACTTCGCCGACTATCACGCCGCCACCCGGAGCATGCGGGTCCGCATCGCAGATGGCGATGTCGAGGTGTTCGAAGACGGCCCCATCGAGTCGTGGACGGTGGACCTCATCGAAACCGGGCGCTGGACGAACACCGGAGGACGGGTCCGGCGGCTCGGTGAGTACCTCGGCAGCGAGACCTTCGTGTTGACGCACGGCGACGGCGTCAACGACGTGGACATCGATGCACTCCTCGACTTCCATCGTGGTCACGGGAAGGTGGCAACGGTGACCGCCGTTCACCCACCACCGAGGTACGGCCAGCTGATCCTCGACGGCGATCGCATCGCCGAGTTCAACGAGAAGCCGCTCGACACCAGCTGGATCAACGGTGGGCTGTGGGTGCTGGAGCCCGAGATCGTGGACTACATCGACGGTGATGACACGCTCTTCGAGCGGGAGCCCATGCAGCGGCTGGCAAAGGACGGCGAGCTGATGGCGTATCAGCACGACGGCTTCTGGCAGTGCATGGACACGCTGCGCGAGAAGCGGATCTTGAACGACCTGTGGGAGAGCGGCCAGCCGCCCTGGCGGATCTGGGACTGACCGGATGCGCATCCTCGTCACCGGACACAACGGATACATCGGCGTCGTCCTCGTCCCCGTGCTCCAGGCCGCCGGGCACGATGTCGTAGGCCTCGACTCCTACCTCTTCGAGACGTGTGACTTCGGTCCACCCGTCGCCGACGACGTACCGGCCCTCCGGAGGGACGTGCGCGACGTCGGCCCCGCCGACCTCGATGGTTTCGACGCCATCTGCCACCTGGCCGGCCTCTCCAACGATCCGCTGGGTGATCTCGCTCCCGGGATCACCGACGAGATCAACCATCTCGGGACGACGCATCTGGCCGAGGCGGCACGCGAGGCCGGGGTCGAGCGGTTCCTCTTCTCGTCTTCGTGCTCGGTGTACGGGGCGTCACCCGGCGCGTTCGTCGATGAGACGGCCCCCTTCAATCCGGTCACCCCGTACGGATGGTCGAAGATCCACGCCGAGGAGGACCTGCGCGAGCTGGCGACCGACGACTTCGCACCGGTCTTCCTGCGGAACGCCACCGCGTACGGCGCCAGTCGCCGTCTCCGGGCCGACCTCGTCGTCAACAACCTCGTCGGCTATGCAGTCACCGAGGGCCGCGTGCTGATGAAGTCCGACGGCACGCCCTGGCGCCCGCTGATCCACATCGAGGACATCTCGCGGGCGTTTCTCGCCCTGCTCGAGGCGCCGGTCGAGCTCGTCCACAACGAGGCGTTCAACGTGGGTGGCACCGAGGAGAACTACCAGATCCGAGAGGTCGCCGAGATCGTCGAGAAGACCGTTCCGGGTTCCGAGATCGTGCTCGCCGACAGCGCCGGGCCCGACATCCGGGACTACCGGGTCGACTGCAGCAAGCTCGAAGAAACGCTGGGTTTCGAGCTGCTTTGGGATGTTCCGGCCGGGGCCGAACAGCTCTACACCCAGTACATCGCCAACCGGCTGACGGAGGAGGACTTCCTGGGCAGCCTGCTCAGGATCAGACATGTGCAGCGTCTCCAGGAGGCAGGTGTCCTCGGCCCCGACCTGCGCTTCAGGGGGTGATCCATATGTACGACGTCATCACGGGCTGTAGATCGTGTGGGGCACAGGATCTGGAGCGGGTCCTCGCATTGGGCGAGATGCCGCTGTCGGACCGGCTCGTCGACCCGAACGAAGACAGGACAGCCGAGCCGCGGGTGCCGTTGACTCTCGTGTTCTGTCCCAATTGCACCCTCGTCCAGATCGAGGAGACCGTGGCTCCCGAGGTCCTCTTCGGCGAGGACTATCCGTACTTCTCCTCGTATTCGGACACGCTGCTCGACCACAGCAAGCGCAACGTCCAGGCCCTGATCGAACGCTTCGACCTGTCCTCCGGCGACCTGGTGGTCGAGTTGGCGAGCAACGACGGCTACCTGCTCCAATTCTTCGCCCAGGAAGGCATCGAGGTGCTGGGAATCGATCCGGCGCCGGGTCCGGCCGCGGTCGCCATCGAGAACGGGGTGCCGACGCTGGTCGAGTTCTTCGGCCCGGAGCTGGCGGACCGGCTCGTCGCCGATGGCATCAGCGCCGACGTCCTGATCGGAAACAACGTGCTGGCCCACGTCCCCGACCAGAACGCCTTCGTGGGAGCCATGGCGACGCTGCTATCGCCGACCGGCTCGATCGTGATGGAGGTGCCCTACGTCCGTGACCTGATCGAGCACACCGAGTTCGACACGATCTACCACGAGCACCATTGCTACTTCTCCGTTTGGTCGCTCCAGGCGCTGTTCGCCCGCCACGGGCTGCACCTGAACCGGGTCGAGCACCACGACATCCACGGCGGCTCGCTGCGGTTCTACGCATCCGCCGACCCGACACGAGAGGCCTCGGTCGATGAATACCTCGCCGCCGAAGAGAAGACCGGCATGGGTTCGATCGAGTACTACCGGGACTTCGCCGCCCGCGTCGATGGCGTCAGGGTGGCGCTGAACGAGCTCATCGACGAGCTGCGGCGCGGCGGCGCTCGCGTGGCGGCATACGGAGCGGCGGCCAAGGGGGCGATCATGCTCAACTACGCCGGCCTGGACGGCAAGCAACTCGACTACGTCGTCGACAGGAACCCCCACAAGCAGGGCAAGCTCATGCCAGGGGTCCGGGTGCCGATTCACGACCCGAGCAGGATCATGGAGGATCCGCCCGACTATCTGCTGATCCTCCCCTGGAACTTCAAGGACGAGATCATGGAGCAGCAGCGCGACTTCGCCGCAGGGGGTGGCCGGTTCATCATTCCGATTCCACGGCCGACCCTGGTATGAGCGCCGGGGTCGCCGGCGTCGAGTGTCGAGCCTGCGGGAGCGGTGATCTCGAGGTGTTCTACGAGGTGGAATCGATCCCGAGCCAGACCACCGTGCTCCTCGACACCGCCGCCGCGGCCGACGCGTTCCCGACCGGCTCGATCGCGCTGGCGTTCTGCTCCGACTGCGGGTTCGTCCAGAACAACGCCTTTGATCCCGACACCGTGGACTACTCACAGCCGACCGAGGAGAGCCAGGCCTTCTCGGCGGAGTTTCAACGGTTCGCCGAGCGGTTGGCGGACGACCTGGTGGGGCGTCACGGCCTCGAGGGACGGATCGTCCTCGAGGTCGGGTGCGGAAAGGGGGACTTTCTTCAACTCCTCGCCGAGCGCGGCATCGCCGCGGGTGTCGGCATCGACCCCGGCTACCTGCCCAACCGGCAGCTCGACGGAGCGAGGCTCGAATTCATCAAGGACTGGTACGGGCCGGAACGGGTGGACCTGACCGGCGACCTCGTGCTCTCACGCCACCTGCTCGAGCACATCCCCAACGTCGCCGAGTTCACGGGCTGGTTGGTGACCTCCGCATCGGCGACCCCCGGCGCCGGGTTGTTCACCGAGGTCCCCGACGTGCGGAGGGTGCTTCGGGAGGGAGCGTTCTGGGACGTGTACTACGAGCACTGCTCGTACTTCACGCTGGGATCCCTGGGCCGGATGCTGCGCGGTGCCGGCGTGCAGGTCGACCGACTCGAAACCGGTTTTGCCGGCCAGTACCTCCTGGCCGACGGCGCACCGGGAGCCACCGGCGAGGAACATCCTGCCGAGGAGCCCGTTGCGGACCTCGCCCGAGACGTGGCCCACTTCGCAACCGAGGCCGAAGCCCAGGTCGGCGCCTGGCGATCGAGGATCCGTGAGGCCTCGGGTCGTGGGGATGCCGTGGCCGTTTGGGGTGGCGGCTCGAAGGCGGTGGCGTTTCTCGCTGCGTTGGCCGGGCCCGTCGACGCGGTCACGGTCGTCGACATCAACCCCCACAAGCAGGGGAAGTTCCTTCCCGGGTCGGGCGTCGAGGTGGAGCCGCCATCCGTGCTCACCGATCGCAAGCCCCGGTTGGTGATCCCGATGAATCCCGTCTACGAGGACGAGATCCGCCACGAGCTGAACGTGATGGGCCTCGATCCGACGGTGATTCCGCTCTGAGCGCAGCCCGCTCAGGCCACCCAGCCTCGCCGGACGGCGATCACGCAGAGCAGGACCAGGAGTGCGGCGGTGCCGCCGAGGACGGGAGCGATCGGCAGTTCGCTGTCGTAGAGCGGATCGCCGGTCTTGTGTCCGGCGCTCTGGGGTGTAGGCGATTCCTCATCGACCAACAGGGCGGCAGGAGCTCCAGGCCTGGCCGGCCCCGCTGCGCCGGCCGCCGGAATCGAGCCCGGAGCCAACAACAGCGCGACGAACACCAGTGCGGTCAGCGAAAGGGCAAGGGTCCTGGCCACAGGAGGCCTCCGTGTTCAGCAGCGATCTGTGACGCCTGTTATCGGCACCTCGCGTTCCCTGATTGAGCAACCGCTCGAATGCAGGCCGGAAGAGCGGGGTCTCCCTATCCTCCTCCCGTGGCCGAAGCCATCGAATCACTGCGTGTTGTCGGCGGATCCCCCCTGGCCGGCGAGGTGTCGGTTCTCGGCGCCAAGAACGCCGCCCTCAAACACATGGTGGCAACCCTGCTCGCTCCGGGCGTCCACCGGCTGAACAACGTCCCGAAGAACCTCGACGTCGAGATCATGGGCGCGGTCCTCCGCCACGTCGGCGCCAGGTGCTCACGCGACGGAACCACGATCGAGATCACGGTTCCCGAGGCTCCGTTGCCCGAGGCGCCCCTCGAGCTGGTACGTCAGATGCGAGCGTCGATCCTGATCCTCGGGACGCTGCTGGCGCGGACCGGCGAGGCGCGGGTGGCCCTCCCCGGCGGCGACGATTTCGGGTCCCGTCCGATCGACCTGCACCTCGGCGGGCTCGAGGCAATGGGAGCCGAGTTCGACCTCAGCCACGGCGTGTTACGAGCCTCGAGCCCGGATGGACTGCACGGCGCAGACGTCTACCTGGAGTTCCCCTCCGTCGGTGCGACCGAGAACATCCTGCTCGCCGCCGTTCTCGCCGATGGCACCACCCGGATCGGCAACGCGGCACGAGAACCCGAGCTCGCAGATCTGGCCAACTACCTGCGGGCGATGGGTGCCAAGATCGACGGCGCAGGGACCTCGACGATCGAGATCCACGGCGTCACCTCGCTCGAGCCCGCCGACCATCGCGTGGTGGCCGATCGCCTCGAAGCCGGCACATACGCCGCGGCCGCGGCGATGACGGGCGGGAAGGTGACGGTGAACGACTGCGTGCCCGAGCACCTGCGGATGGAGCTCACCAAGCTCGAGGCCGCCGGATCGACGGTCGTGAGGGGCGATGACCGGTTCACGATCACCGGACCCGATCGGCCGTCGCCGGTCGACTTCGCCACGCTCCCGTTTCCCGGCTTCCACACCGACATGCACCCGCAGATGGTCTCCGTGCTGTCCGTCGCCGACGGGACATCGATCGCAACCGAGAACGTCTATGCCGCACGGTTCCGGTACATCGGAGAGTTGAACAGGATGGGGGCCGACATCGTCACCGACGGCCAGCACATCATCGTGCGGGGCGTCGACGAGCTCAGCGGGTGCGAGGTCGATGGATGCGACATCAGGGCGGCGGCTGCGCTGACGATCGCGGCGCTCCGTGCCGACGGGGTCACCACGATCGTCGGGGCTCACCACATCGATCGCGGCTATGACGGATTCGTGGAGAACCTCCGGGCCCTGGGAGCCGATATCAATCGGGTCTAGATGCCGATGATGCTCCGTAGCCTGGCCGCGTTGGTACTCGTGATCTCGGTGGCTGCCGTGCCGGCGCCCCCCGCCCGCTCGGCCGAGAACACCGAGACGTTGACCCTCGTTCCCGCCGACGGTACCGAGTTCACGGTCGACGGCCGCACCTACGCAGGGCAACTGACCGTCACCGCCTCGGCGTCGGGCCTCGCCCTCACCGAGGCCACGTCGGTGGACGACTACCTGGCGGGGATCAAAGAGGTGCCGTTCGGCTGGCCGGAGGAGGCGTTGGCGGCCCAGGTGGTCGCCGCCCGGACCTATCTCGCCAGCACGCTGCGCAACGGCCGCTCGGCGAGCGGACGGCAGCACGGCTTCGACATCTGCGCCTCGAGCGCCTGCCAGGTGTACGCGGGGATCGGGTTTCTCGACGAGCCGAGCGGCCACCGGTGGCTCGATGCCGTGGAGCGGACCGCCGGTCAGATCTTGACCTTCGACGGTGCTCCGATCCTCGCCGTGTACTCGTCGAGCGCCGGATCCAGGACGATGGCGGTGCAGGACGTGTGGGGCGGCGAAGCCCTCCCGTATCTCCAGCCGGTCGATTCGCCGGATGCCTCGGTATCCCCGTTCGCCGCGTGGCAGGTCGAGGTGCCTTCGTCCGCTTTCGTCGAGATCCTGAACGCAGCAGGGTACGCGGTGTCCGGCGAGCTCCTCGAACTCGACCACATCGTGCCACCCGAGGGCGAGGGGATGGCGACGATCCGGGTGGTGAGCACGGGAGGGACGGATGCGATCACCGGCCCGGACCTGAAGGGCGTGATGAACCGATGGGGGCGTCGGCTGTTCCCCGGACTGCTTCCCGGGGTGCGGTCCGACGGGAAGCGGCTCCCGCAGGCGCTCCCTTCCTACCGCTACGAGGTGTCGTATACCCCGGTGGACGAGATCCCCGAAGCCGTGCTCCAGTACCTCCTCCCGGAGGACAAGGCGCGAATCGGGCTGGTCCGGTTCGACGGTGAGGGATGGGGTCACAATCTGGGATTGAGCCAGTACGGGGCACTGGCGATGGCGCAGAGTGGGGCGAGCTACGACGAGATCCTCTCCCACTACTACGGCGGGCTGGTCCCGGAGGACGGCTCGGCACATCTCCCCGAGCAGGTGGTGGTCGGCCTCGGATGGGACCTCGACAGCGTGACCGTCTCCGCTACCGGCCCCTTCGACGTGGTCGGTAGTGGTCTCGGCGACGGACCGAGGTCGGGCGGGACGTGGTGGCTCATCCCCGACGGCGGGGCCGTCGTGCTCTTCCCGGCACTCGATCACCCGGCGCCGCCCGAGCGCGGCACCGGTGTGACACCGGTGTGAACTCCCCCCGCAGTAACCACACCGGGGCGGTTACCTTGTCACCATGGCCGAGGACGAGAGCGTCATCGAGATCGCATCGCCCGCCGACAAGCCGGACGTCGGCTTCGACGAGGCGATCGATCTCGACGTGCTCGAGTCGACCCTGGAGTACATCCGACCGGCCCTCCAGGCGGACGGAGGCGACCTGGTGTGGCTGGGCGCCGAATCCGGCAAGGTCACGCTC
>CAZCBO010000098.1:0-9917 GCA_964496825.1 uncultured Acidimicrobiaceae bacterium | reverse complement strand
CGTCGACAGCGAGGGTCGGATCGCCGAGCGCAACACGGTGACCACCGTCTCGATTGAGCACAAGCTTGGCATCCACGGCAGCCCGACCTGTGTCCTGTCGTTCGAGGACGCGACCGGCTACCTCATCGGCGAGCCGCATCAGGGAATGCGCTACATGTTCGCCATGATGAACCAAGCCCGCCGCGAGGTCGGCCTCGAGGGTCTCGGCATCTCGGAGCGTGCCTACCAGCAGGCCCTGGCCTACGCCAGGGAGCGCCATCAGGGCCGTGCCACCGGCGTGACCCCGCCGGACACCTCCCCCATCATCGACCATCCCGACGTGCGCCGCTCGCTGATGACGATGAAGTCCCTCAACGAGGCTTGCCGTGGCCTCCTCTACGACACCGCCGCAGCCGCCGAGCGCGCCCACCGCCATCCCGATCCCGAGGCCCGGGAGGTCGCGGCTGGACGGGTGGCACTGCTCACGCCCGTCGCCAAGGCGTGGTGCACCGATATCGGAGTCGCCATGACCTCGCTCGGAATCCAGGTCCACGGCGGGGTGGGCTTCATCGAGGAGACCGGGGCGGCCCAGCACTACCGCGACGCCAGGATCACACCGATCTACGAGGGCACGAACGGGATCCAGGCGATCGATCTGGTTCAGCGCAAGCTCTCGATGAGCGACGGCGCCGTCGTCGGCGCCTACCTCGACGAGATCGCCGCCTTCGATACCGTGCTCGCCGCCGCTGATGACGATCGACTCGGGATCATCCGCCAACAGCTCGCCCAGGCCCTCGACGACGTGCGCGCCGCCACGACCTGGCTGATGGATCGGGACGATCCAGACGATGCCCTCGGCGGTGCTGTGCCGTACCTCGACCTGTTCGGGACGGTGGCCGGGGGCTACTACCTGGCGAGACTGGCCCAAGCGGTGAACGGGACGAATGACTCGTGGCTCGATGCCAAGATCGACACCGCCCTGTTCTACGCCACCAACATCCTTCCCCGCTCCTCCGGTCTCCTGGCCGCAACGACCTCGGGGGCGGCGACGCTGTTCGCCGTCGCTGCGGAGGACCTGGGGGCGCCATGAGCGCAGAGTCCGAGCGGGGCGCCGCCTTCTTCGACCTCGACCGGACGATCATCACCGGATCGGCCCTGTTTACCTTCGGATGGGCGGCGTATCGGAACGGGATGCTGGCCAACCGGGATCTGGCCAAGGATGCGTTGAACACCCTCACGTTCATCTTCGCCGGCGCCTCGGACGACAAGGCCGAGGGAGTCAGGGATCGAGTGCTCGGGGCGATCGCCGGCGTGCCCGTGGCCGATCTCGCCGAGCTGGGTGAGCAGATCATCCCCGCTCTGGAAGACGACGTCCGCCGAGAAGCGCGCGGCCTGATCGATCTCCACCATGCCGCAGGACGCGACACCTACATCGTGTCGGCTTCTCCCGTCGAGATCGTCGATCGCTTTGCCAAGTCGATCGGGATGACCGGCGGGATCGGGACCGTCGCCGAGATCGAGGACGGCATCTACACCGGAGACCTTGCCGAACCCTTCTGTTACGGAGAAGGCAAAGCCGAGGCCATCAAGCGGCTCGCCAAGGAGGAGGGCTACGACCTGGAACGGTCGTACGCCTATTCGGACTCGATCAGCGACCTGCCGATGCTCGAACTCGTCGGCCACCCGGTGGCGGTGAACCCCGACCGTGCGCTCGAGGCCATCGGCGTCAATCGGGGCTGGCCCATCGTCGAGTTCTCCAAGACCAGGAAGAAGGTCGTCAAGCGCACCACGGCGACCGCCGCCGCCCTGGGCCTGGCCGCCGTCGCCTACGTCCTGGGGAGGAAGGCCGGCAAGCGCGCCGTGCTCAACCGCAGCCTGATCGAGCGCATCCGAGGCTGATCAGGCCGTCGAGTAGCGCTCCCTCCCCTTCCAGCCGCCCGAGGCATAGCTGCCGAGATCGAAGAAGAAGGCGATGACCACGAACACCCAACCCCAGGCGATCTCGCCGTCGGCGATCCAGTAGGCGACGATGTACACCAGGGTCGTGAACGGCAGGAAGATCGTCCCGAGCAACGGGGCGATCCACCCGTCGAAGGCGTCCTGGACCAGATTGGTGAAGATCCAGAGGAAGATGATCGTGAGCCGGGGAACGATCGAGCCGGCGACGGCAATCAGACAGCAACCACATGGCATGTGACGGTCCTCCCTTTGCGGGGAAGGTAGCAGCCGGATCCTCGGCGTAGCGAGCCGGCGACGGTACCTTTCGCCCTGGACCCCGGCGGGTCCGACCTCTATGACCCAAGACCTCAGCACCGACACGACCTTCGGCGATCTCGGCGTCAGCGACGATCTCGTCGACGTCCTCGCCACCGGAGGGATCACGGAACCCTTCCCCATCCAGGTGATGACGATCCCGGATGGCCTCGAGGGACATGACGTGCTGGGCAAGGCGAAGACCGGGTCCGGCAAGACCCTGGCCTTCGGTCTGCCGATCGTCGAGGATCTGACCCGCGCCAAACCGCTCCATCCCAAGGCCCTCATCCTGGTTCCTACCCGCGAGTTGGCCCGACAGGTCACGAAGGATCTCAGGCCGCTCGTCGCCATGCGCGGCTTCGACCTCGTCACCGTCTACGGCGGAGCCTCGATGGGTGATCAGATCAGGGCGCTCGAATCCGGGGTGGAGCTCCTGATCGCCACACCCGGGCGGCTCATCGATCTCATGGACCGGGGCAAGGCGCGTCTCGCCGATGTCACCGTGGTATGCATCGACGAGGCCGACCAGATGGCGGACATGGGGTTCCTGCCGCAGGTGCGCAAGATCATGGACACGGTTCCCGAGCAGCACCAGACCTACCTGTTCTCGGCGACCCTCGACTCCCAGGTGCAGAGCCTGATCGATCGGTACCTGACCAACCCGATCAACCACGAGGTCGAATCCCCGAGCGAGACGGTGGAGACCATGTCGCACCGGTTCCTCAAGGTGCATCACCTGGACAAGGCGAAGATGACCGCCGCCCTGGCGGACTCGGCCAAGCGCACCCTCGTGTTCACCCGCACCAAATGGGCGGCCGACGACGTCACCAAGAAGCTGAAGGCGCTCGGTGTCGGCGCGGTCGCCATCCACGGTGACCTGCCGCAGAAGCACCGGGAGCGTTCGCTCGCCCGCTTCCGCGACGGCAAGGCCCCGGTCCTGGTCGCCACCAACGTTGCGGCACGCGGACTCCACATCGAGGGGGTCGACATCGTGGTGCACTACGACCCGCCCGACGACCCGAAGACCTATCTGCACCGGTCCGGTCGCACCGCCCGCGCCGGGGAGGAGGGCCTGGTGGTGACGCTGGTCGAGTGGGACCAGGTCAACGAGGTGCTCGGCATCCAGCGCCGCGCCGGTCTCAACGTACCGATCGTCAAGATGTTCTCCAACGACGAGCGTGTGGCCGACCTCGCCAACTGGGAGCCGCCCGCCGAACTGGCACCCTTCAAGCCGGGATCACAGCGCAAGCGGAGGCGTCGCCGCTTCTGACCCCTTCTTGCGTAACCAGAGCCCGTATACGGGCTCTGGTTACGCAAGAATCGGCGGAAGTGGAAACCAGGCTCCCCGCCCCATCCGTGATCGTGCTCGCCGGACCCAGCGGTGCCGGCAAGACCACGTGGGCCCACGAGCACTTCGCCGCCAACGAGGTCGTGTCCTCCGATGCGCTGCGCGCCGTGGCCGGGACAGGGCCGGAGGACCAGCAGGCGAGCGCAGCGGCCTTCGATCTCTTGGAGCGCATCGTCGACGAACGGCTGCGCCGCGGCCTCACCACGGTGATCGACACGCTCGGGTTCGACGAGGGGCGGCGCCTGAGCTGGATCGAGCGGGCGCATGCCGCGGAGATTCCCATCTATGCGGTGCTGTTCGACACGCCTGCCGACGAGTGCGAGCGCCGTAACACAGAGAGCCCGCACCCGATCCCCAAGTCGGTGCTGCGCAAGCAGATCGCCCGCTACCCGAAGGTGGCAGCCGCCGTACCGGACGAGGGATTCGACGGTGTGCTCACCGAACAGCCCATCGCCGTCGTCGCTCCCCAGTTCGTCCGAGAGAACGCTCCGGAAACCCCGGCCCCTCCAACCGCATCCCACAGCTTCGGTCTGATTCTCAGTCGGTTCGACTGGCCCGGCGAGCGCGACCAGCGTGCCGACCAGCTCGGTGCCATCGCCCGGCGGGCCGAGGCCGCCGGTTTTCGCGACCTCTGGGTGATGGACCACTTCCGTCAGATCCCCTCGGTGGGAAGGCCGTGGGAGGACATGCCGGAGAGCTACACGACGCTCGCCTATCTGGCAGGGATCACCGGCACGATCCGGCTCGGGGCCCTGGTCGCCGGGGTCACCTATCGCAATCCCGCCCATCTGGGCAAGATCGTCGCCACCCTCGACTTCCTCTCCGGTGGCAGGGCCAACTGCGGCATCGGCGCCGCCTGGGACGAGGCGGAGCACCGTGGATACGGGTGGGAGTTTCCTGCGACGAGCCATCGCTACGACCTCCTGGAGGACACCCTCCAGTTGCTCCCGCTGCTGTGGGGCACGGGCTCGCCGAGCTTCGAGGGTGCGGTGATCACCGCCGAGGAGCTCGTCTGCTATCCCCGGCCGATCCAGGACCACATCCCGATCATGATCGGAGGATCGGGTGAGCGTCGGACGCTGCGGCTCGTCGCCGAGTACGCCGATGCCTGCAACGTGTTCGGAGATCCCGATCGGGTCCGCCACAAGGTCGGGGTCCTCGAGGCGCACTGCGAGGCCGTCGAGCGCGATCCCACCGAGATCGAGGTCACGCACCTGACGAACGCGCTGGTCGCCCCGGATCGTTCGTCGCTGCGTAAGCGGGTCGAGGAGATGCGCGGTCGCAACGCGAGTGCTGAGGGGTACGCCAGGCGCAACAACGCCGGCACCGTCGAGGACCAGCTCGAGCTGTTCGCCGCGTATGGAGCCGCCGGCGCATCACACTCGATCGTCGCCCTGCCCGATGTCCACCTCGAGGGGAGCATCGAGGCCTTCGCCGGCGTGATCGAGGCGTTCCGAGCCTAGGGTTGTCCCTTCCCCGCGAAAGGAAAGACGGCATGGCCAAGCAGTACGACGCCCAGCCCGAGCTGACCATCGACCTCGACACGCGCTACGAGGCCACCCTCCACACCACCGAGGGTGACATCACGATCGAGTTCTATCCGGCCGACGCGCCGCAGACCGTGAACAACTTCCTCTTCCTCGCCGGTGACGGGTTCTACGACGGCGTCATCTTCCATCGCACGATTCCGGGCTTCATGATCCAGGGCGGCGACCCGACCGGGACCGGCACCGGAGGCCCCGGCTACAAGTTCCGCGACGAGTTCCATTCGAAGACCAGCTATCCGCGCGGCACGGTTGCCATGGCCAACGCCGGGCCGAACACCAACGGCAGCCAGTTCTTCATCGTCCACGAGGACGCCGGGCTGCCCAACGCCTACACGATCTTCGGCGAGGTGACCGACGGCATGGATGTCGTCGACGCCATCGCCGAGAAGCCGACGGGTGCCCAGGACCGCCCGAACGACCCTGCGGTGATCAACACGGTGACGGTCACCGAGGGGTAGCCGCTAGGGCGTCGGCGGGTACTCGTCGGACTGAGCGATGAACTCGTCGACGTACTCGATGGCCGACGCCAGGCCATCTCCGGTCAGCATCACCCCGGAGTCATTCCCCAGCCACATCCCGCCCAGCTCCACCTCAGGGTGGGCGTCTTCGAACCAGCGGACGAACCGGACGTCAAAGGTCCTCCAGGGCGCGAAGTGAGCGCTGAGGAATTCGTCGGGGCCAAAGGCGGTGATTCTGTCGTCCTCGTCGAAGGTGAAGGTGAACATCGCGTCGAGTGCGAGCCCCGCCGGCCCATGGAAGTCGTCGGTCTGACGCATCGGACAGGTCACCTCGCGGGGTGTACCACCATCCCGACACAGCCCCGCGATCGTCCATTGCTCCCCGGCGGCGGCTGAGAGGGGAAACAAGAGCTTCACGTCGGGGGAGTCGATGGTGTAAGCACCGCCCCACAGCGATGCGTCGTCGGCGAAGTAGCGCACCCAGCGGTCGAAGTCTCCGGCGCTGTACGCCTCGGCCTGTTCCGCTATCAGCGTGGAACGGCGCTCCAGGCTCGCCGCCGCCTCATTGCCCCCGCGCACCGCGGCCAGCAATCCCGTAGCGATCAGAACCGCCACGAGCACGGCGCCGGTCACCAGTGCGGGTGTGAGCCTGGGGGGCCGCCTTGACGGCGCCGCGTCCATGCGCTCGATCTGTGTGCTCTGCATGCTCCTCTGCCGAGCAAGGAGCACATCAACCGGCTGCTCGCGCAGCGCCGCCGGATTGGGGACCGGATTGGCTTCGCGGAAGCGCTGGAACGCAGTGTCGATCGACATCAGCGGCTTCCTCCTTCTGGTGCAGCGTGCGGAGAGATTTCCCGTCGCGTGGTCGGCAGCATCCTGGCGAGTCGCTTCTTCGCCCGATGGAGCCGCTGCTCGGCGGCCGCCACCGTGATACCCAGGACCTGGGCGATCTCGGGTCCCGACAGCTCTTCCCATCCGGCCAACATCAGCACCTCACGATCCCTCCGTCCCAGGCGCCGCACCGCGGCGAGCACCGCTTCCGTCTCAGCCCGGCGCACGATCTGCTCATCCGGGAGGTCCGGTGGCGGGCCTGGGGCGCTCGCCGCCCGATCGAGCAGCCGTTTCAGGCGGCGCTGCGACCGCCACCGATTCGCTATGACCCCACGGGCGACGCCGAACAGCCACGGTCGTGCCGTTTCGGCCTCGAGTTCCTCGATGCGTCGCCAGGCGATCGCAAACACGTCGGCCGCCGCCTCGTCGGCATCGTTGCCGCCGACCCGGCGAGCGCAGTAGGCAAGCACCTGGTCGTAGTGTCGCTCGTAGAGGGCGGTGAACCTCGCGTCGGCGCTCTGTGGCTCCATCCCACTCCCGCCTCGTGGAGTTGAATCATGATTGTCCAGCCGAGCCACAATCCTGACAGGTGTCGTTGACGTCGGCCGGGTGGACGATCCATCGGCGGCAGACCCCACAGCTCGGGAAGAGCGATGGCCGTTCCGGCCCTCCGATCCGATCACCTGCTTCACTGGCGACAGAAGGAGGCGGCATGAACAGGAACTTCTGGGATGGAGTCGCGGCGCGGCTTCGCCCGATCGGCGTATTCGCCACCGTGGAGAACCCACGGGTTGTCGTTCGGATCTTCGTCGCGGTGCTGGCATTCTCGGTGACGAGCGCGCTCGTGCACTGCGCCCTGTATCTCTGGTTCGACGAGACCGCCCCCGCCATCTCCTCCCTGCTCCTCGCGGTCGCCTTCGTCGCCGCGCTCTTCTGGCTGCTGGCAATCGGTGGATTGCGCGGCGTCATGGTCATCGCCTTGATAGCGAGCGCCGCCGATGTTGTGTTCCTCCAGTTCGCGATGGGTGGCTACGCCTACTCCGGGGATACGATGGCGTGGTCGATCGCCATCGTCATGACGGCCGCCCTCGTCTTCAGGTCGACAACCACTGCTGCGCTCGGCGCCGGCTTCGCCACTCTCGCCATCGCATTTGGGTTCATGGAGGAATCGCTGCAGGCAAGCCGGGAACCACCAGATCCGTCGCTGACCTCGGTGCTCTTCGCCACCGTGCTCGTTGGCGTGCTCGGCTTGCTGCTCCTCATGTTCATGACGATGCTCGGTAGGTTGATGCACGAGCGGCGGCGGGCGGAGGAGTTGCTGCTGAACGTCCTGCCACCTGACATCGCTGCCGAGTTGAAGCGTCGGGGCCGGACCACAGCACGCCGTTACGACGGGATCTCGGTGCTGTTCGCCGACATCGTCGGATTCACCCCGCTGTCGGCAACGAGAGAACCGGAGGAGATGGTGGCGCAACTCAATGAGGTGTTCTCTCACTTCGACACCCTCGTGGAGCGGTATGACGTGGAGAAGATCCGAACCATCGGAGACGCCTACATGGTCGCCGCGGGGGTCCCGGTGCCGCGCGACGACCACGCCTCCGTGCTGTGCGCCTTGGCGCTCGACATGCTGTCCTACGCCGCTGCTGGCCCCTTGTCGTTCCGGATCGGGATCAACTCCGGACCGGCGGTGGCCGGCGTGATCGGCGCCCGCAAGTTCCAGTACGACATCTGGGGGGACACGGTGAACACCGCCTCCCGGATGGAATCCCACGGTGAGCCGGGTCGCATCCAAATCACCGACGCCACCTACCAGTTGATCAAGGACGGGTTTGCCACCACTCCTCGGGGCCCGGTCGAAGTCAAGGGCAAGGGCACCCTCGACACCTGGTGGCTCGACGGCGCAGCCGTCGCCACCGTCTGACGACCCGCTCTGTGGGCCGGCAAGCGTCATATGTGCGCCTGCGAGCCCTGGGCTCGTGGGGCACCCCGCTCTGTGGGCCGGCAAGCGTCATATGTGCGCCTGCGAGCCCTGGGCTCGCAGCGGGTGGCTACCCCCGTTCCCTGGTGAACTCGAGAAACAGCTGTACCGCTCCCCCCGGGCCCTCCGGATCGAGGTAGGCGGTCGCCAGGTCGAAGGAGGGGGGCACCTCGAGCTCGTCCCCCTCGAGGAGCGTCGAGTAGGCCCTGCCGCCGAGCAGCCTTCCTGCCAGGGTCAGATGGAGGGCATCGGCGACGGGAATGAGCGTGTGGAAGACCTGGGGCCCCGCTGCTGAGAAGATGATCTTGTGTCCGAGGCCGCCGAGCGCCTCGACGAGGAGATCGCCGGTCACCCGGCCATCACGTCCGGCAGCGAGCACGGTGAGACCCTGGTCCTCGAGCTCTGCCCTGGTGTCGGCATCCGGCTCCTCACCGAGGATCGCGATCACGTCGTCGGCGAGGATCGCCGCCACCTCCGGGTCGAAGCTCGCCTTGCTGGTCACGATCGCCAACGCCGGCCGCAGCGGAAGCCCGTGGTCGCGACGCCACTCGATGAGATCGGCCACCGAAGAGTCGTCGGCCTCGGGGATGATGCTCTGTGCGCTGCCGCCCACCTTCTTGTCGCGGACGTACCGACCGCTGGCCAGGACGACGTCGGCCTGCATCATCAGCTCCTGGAAGTGGCGCCAGTCACGATCGTTGCGCGTCGCCATCGGCGCCCCCGAGTGACCCTCGAGGGCAATCTTCCCGTCGAGGCTGGCGATGTATCCGGTGTAGACGTAGCCGCCGTCGGGTCGCCTCGACCGGAGGTCGTCGTCGCGGTGGAGACCCTGGAGTGGCCTCTCCGCCCCCGCGTCGGGGTAGAGCTCGATCAGCGAATTCATCGGATCATCTAGGCGTACCTCGCCGAGTAGCCGCGGTTACCCCACGCGCTGCCGCTGTACGAGAGGAAATCGGCGAAGAGCCCCAAGCCGAGGATCACCCAGTCGAACCCGGTGACGCCTCCCGAGGCAACCGCCACCCATGCCAGCGTGAACCACGGGACGAACAGGAAGCCGAGGAACGCAAAGAAGAAGTTGTCGATGGCCCGCTCCCAGCGCTCCATGTCGACCAGCCACCAGACGAGGATGGCGGCACGCGGCCCGATCAGCACCAGGACTGCGAAGAAACAACACACAGCGCTCCCCTTCCTCCACGAGACGCGCCACGACCCTAGCCGACGAGCTACCCCGCCGTCGCGGGAATCGTCCCCGTGATGAGGCTGATGCCCGCACCGCCCAGGTCGTCGCCCAGGTACAACCGATACTCTCCATCGGCGTAGACCACCGAGACACCGGGCCAACCCCGCTCCTCGGTATCGGCCACGGGGAGGCCGTCCTGGTCGGCCATCCATGTCGCACCACCGTCGGTCGACACCAGCCGGCCCAGCGGGATGCTGTTTCGCTGGAACCCGACCTTGGGTGGCTCGTCGAATCCAAGGAAGAACAGCTCGAGCCCCTGGTCGGTCTCGACGACGTTCGTGGG
>CAZCBO010000097.1:7353-9945 GCA_964496825.1 uncultured Acidimicrobiaceae bacterium | reverse complement strand
GTCGGGACGCAGCTCCGCCGACGGCGGCTTGTCGATGATCACCGTCGGGATGACCTCGCTCTGCTTGTTCCGCCACTCGGCAAGACGGTAGACGATGGTCTTGTAGACGTCCTTGAGCACGGCGTACCCGCCGACCAGGTCGCCGTAGAGCGTGGTGTAGCCGACGGCCATCTCCGATTTGTTCCCGGTGGCGACGACCATGCCCCCGAACTTGTTCGACACCGCCATGAGCGTCGTGCCGCGGATGCGGGCCTGGAGGTTCTCCTCGGCCACGCCGTACCCGGTGCCGGCGAAGAGCGGGTCCAGGGTGTCGAGGAATTCGGCGAACACGGCCTCGATGGGAACGATGTCGAACCGGATCCCCAGGTTCTCGGCGAGCTCGGACGAGTCGGTGACCGAGCCCCCGGAGGAATAGCGCGAGGGCATCGTGATGCCGTGCACCATGTCGGCACCGAGGGCGTCGGCGGCGATCGTTGCCGAGAGGGCGGAGTCGATGCCCCCGGAGAGCCCGACGACGACCTCGGTGAAGCCGTTCTTCTGGACGTAGTCGCGCAGCCCGGTGACGAGGGCGGTGTAGATCTCGGCGTCTTCTTCGAGTCGCTCGGCGATGGCGTGCTCGTCGGCTTCCAAGTCGGCGGAGCGCGGTTCGTTGACCGGGATCGGCTCGAGACGCTGCTCGCCCCGATCGGGACACGGCACGTCGATGACGAACAACTCCTCGGTGAATTGCCCGGCGCGGAAGAGCAGGGTTCCGTCGGCGGCGATCACCATCGAGTCGCCGTCGAACACCAGCTCGTCTTGCCCGCCGACCGTGTTGAGGTAGGCGACGACGGCGTCCGACCGCACCGCCTGGTCCCGCAGCAGCGTCTCGCGTTCCACACCCCGGCCGACGTGGTAGGGCGATCCGTTGATATTGAGGAGCACCACCGCACCGGCTCTTGCCTGCTCCGACGGTGGACCGTCGGGCGACCAGATGTCTTCGCAGATCGATATCCCGCACGACGCCCCGGCCACCGCCCAGAGCTTCACCGGATCCCGGCTCTCGGCGAAGTAACGCGCCTCGTCGAACACCCCGTAGTTGGGGAGCAGCTCCTTGTGATAGACGCCCTTGACCTCACCGCCGGCGAGCACGGCGGCGGCGTTGGTGAGGTCGCGTTCCACGGCGTCGTCGTCGATGACGCCCTCGGCGAGTCGATGCACGAACCCGACCACGACCGCGGTGTCCCCGGAGGCGGCAGCGAGGCGGTCGACGACGGCGAGGTTGTCGTCCACGAAGCCGTCGCGCAGTACGAGGTCCTCCGGCGGGTACCCGGTGACGGCGAGCTCGGGGAGCAGCAGGACGTCCGCTTGCTGCTCCTCGGCCCACGCCATGGCGTCGAGGATCTTCCGCTCGTTGCCGTCGAGGTCGCCGACGGTGAGATCGATCTGGGCGCCTGCGATGCGCAGACTCGAGGTCATAGGCCCGCCACGGTCTCTTCGATCAGGAAGTCGACGACGGCGATGAGCGCTTCCTTGTCGGATGCGCCCTCGGCGACGGCCTTGGCGTAGACCTGGCGCTGCCGATCGGCCGATGTGCCCCGCCGCACGATGTCGCGGGCCCGCTCCACCTCCTCGACGCAGCCGAGCATCTCGGCGTCGGGCCGGACCAGCTCGATGATCTCCTCGAGGAGTTCCGGATAGGGGACGATCTCGCCGATGCCGTAGTCGATCAAACCGTCATCGATCCCGTAGCGCTGCGCCCTCCAGACGTTCTCGCTGATGAGCATCCGCGAGTAGATCCGCCAGCGCTGGTTGTCCTCCCTGAGCCGGTAGAGCATCGACAGCCAGGACACGTACAAGGCGGCGATGGTGATCGTGTCGTCGAGGCGGGTGGCGATGTCGCTGCACCGCATCTCCAGGGTCGGGTAGCGAGCCGAGGGCCGGATGTCCCACCACAACTTGGTGGCGTCCTCGATCACTCCGGCATCGACGAGCACCTGAACATGGCGCTCGTAGTCGCTCCACCCGTCGAACTCGTCCGGCATGCCGGTGCGCGGCAGTGCCCGCCACACCGCGGTCCGATAGGACTTCAGGCCGGTGTCGTAACCGTGCCAGAACGGCGAGGATCCCGAGATGGCCAGCAGGTGGGGGAGGATGTAGAGGACCTGGTTCATCAGGTCGATGCGCTGCTCGTTGTTCTCGATGCCGACGTGGACGTGCATCCCGCAGATGAGGAGCCTCCGGACCACGCCCTGAAGGGCGTCGGCCAAGACGTTGTAGCGTTCCTTGTCGGTGTGACGTTGGTCGACCCACTGGGCGAAGGGGTGGGTGGAGGCGGCGACGAGCGCCATGTTGTGCCTCGTGACGACGTCTGAGATCAACCGGCGCAGGTTGCCGAGATGCTCGGCCACCTCCTTGATGTTGTGGCCCACCGGCGTGCCCACCTCGATCTGCGATCGCATGAACTCCGGGCTGACCATGCCGATGGCAATGGCGTCGCACGCCGCGATGAGGTCGGGCGGCGTGTCGGTGACGAGGTCGCGGGTGTTGCGGTCGACGACCCAGTACTCCTCCTCGATCCCGATCGTGAAGCTCGGACGGACATGTGCCATG
>CAZCBO010000097.1:0-7253 GCA_964496825.1 uncultured Acidimicrobiaceae bacterium | reverse complement strand
GACCCAGTACTCCTCCTCGATCCCGATCGTGAAGCTCGGACGGACATGTGCCATGTGTGACAGCGTATCGACTTGCTTCGCGCAAACGAGGTCGCGATCAGGCAGTCGGCGGCGGGCAAACTGCGAGCCGCCCAACAAGCATCAGCACATCGCTAGCTCATCAGTTGGAACCCGACCTCGACGAGCGCGGCTTCGAGCGCCCCGACATCGCCGGGCCGGACCGAGATCGTGAGCACGCCGCCGCCGCCGTGGGGGGCGTGACGGAGCTGCAGGTCGCGCACGTCGACCCCGCTGGCGGCGAGCGCCTGCCCCACCGCGGCGAGCTCTCCCGGCTTGTCCTCGAGCGCCACCTGTACCGCGGCGAGGCTCGGTCCCAGCGTGGCACGCAACGCCTTGGCCTCCTCGAGGGTCGTCTCGAGGCCGGCACCGCTGACCGCGGCATCGAGCGCCTTCCGCAGCTCGTTGACGGCCTCGGACACCGGACCGCGGTTGAGCTCGATGATGTCGAGCCACATCGCCGGATCGGACGCCGCCACACGGGTCAGGTCGCGGAAGCTCCCGGCGGCGAGCTCCATCGCAGCAGGATCGCTTCCCGCCGTCTCCAGCAGCGCCGCCGCCAGCAGCTGGGGGAGGTGGCTCACCTTGGCCACCGCGGTGTCGTGGTCTCCTGCGGTCATCCGGATCGGCCGCGCCCCGAAGTCGGCGACGACGCCTTCCACCACTTCGAGATCGTCCTCCGAGGCGTAGTCGGTCGTCACCACCCAGGCGGCGCCGCGGAACAGGCCCGCCGACGCCGACTCCGGCCCCGACTGTTCGCGTCCGGCCATGGGATGGGTCCCGACGAAACGCGAGGGCCGCTGCACCTGGAGCATCGGCACCTTCACCGCGGCGACATCGATCACCAGCGCCTCGGTCTGCAGCGTCTTCAGCTGCTCGACCACCGATTTGGGCGGCCCGGCGAGAACGACCAGATCGTCGGGCTCCATCGTCCCCATCGCGGCCGCGTCACCCGGCTCCACCGCTCCGAGCGCACCGGCGGCGGCGAGGCGGTCCGGATCGGGATCCCAGCCGATCGTGTTCCAGCCGAGCTGCCGCAGGGCGAGCCCGATCGAGGTGCCGATCAGCCCGGTGCCCGAGATGAAGGCGTACGCCAAGGGATCAGATCGGCGTGCCCATCGCCTCGGCGAGGGCACGGACATCGTCCATCAACGCCTCGTACTCCGAGGGCAGGATCGCCTGGGAACCGTCGACGAGGGCCGTCTCCGGCGCCGGGTGCACGTCGACCATGAACCCGTCGGCGCCCACGGCTACGGCGGCGCGGGCCAGCGGGGCCACGAGCCAGCGCTGGCCGCCCGAGTGCGACGGGTCGACGATGATCGGAAGATGGGAGAGATTCTTGATCACCGGAACCGCCGAGATGTCGAGGGTGTTGCGGGTGGCGGTCTCGAAGGTCCTGATGCCGCGCTCGCACAGGATCACGTTGTGGTTGCCCTCCTTGTAGACGTACTCGGCGGCGTTGAGCCACTCTTCGGTGCGGGCGGTGAAGCCCCGCTTGAGCATCACCGGCAGCGGCTGCCTGCCCAGTTCGGACAGGAGGGCGTAGTTGGCCATGTTGCGGGTTCCGACCCGCACCATGTCGGCGTAGGAGACGACGAGCTCGACGTCGCGCGGGTCGAGGACCTCCACCAAGAACGGCAGCCCGAACTCCTCGCGGGCAGCCGCCAGCAGCTCGAGCCCCTGCTCGCCGAGGCCCTGGAACGAGTAGGGCGAGGTGCGAGGCTTGAAGGCGTCGCCGCGCAGAATCGTCGCCCCGGCCTTCATCACCGCCTCGGCGGCGGCGAAGAGCTTATCCCGGCTCTCGACGGCGCAGGGCCCGGCGATGGGTGCGAAGTGGCCGCCGCCGACGAGCGCATTGCCCACGGCGACGACGGAGTCCTGCGGCTGGAAGTCCCTGCTGACGAACTTGAACGCCTTGAGCACCGGCACGGCGCGCTCCACACCGGGGAACGCCTCCCAGGGCAGCTGCTGGACCCTGATCCGATCGCCGATGATCCCGATCACGGTGCGCTGGGCACCCTCGGAGACGTGCGCCTCTGCGCCCACCTCGGACAGCCGCCGGAGGATGTTGTCGACGTCCTCCCGGCCGGCCTCGGCGCGCATCACGATGATCAGGCTCTCGTCACCCGACATTGCGGAAAGGCTAGGGGACACCAGGGTGCTGTGGGCATCGGCCGGCCCAGATCGAGCCTGGTGACCGGGCACTAGCCTCGGGCTCGATGCCAACGATCTTCGTCACCGGGGCGGCGGGCCGGATCGGCGGGCGCCTCATCCGCGAGCTCGAGGAACGGCCGGACACGATGGTCGTGGCCGTCGACGAGCGCGACCCGGTGATCGAGTTCCGCTCCCGGTTCGAACGTCTCGGGCTCGACCGACTCGACCTGGCGCGGCTGCTGCTCGACACCAAGCCCGACGCCGTGATCCATCTCCTCTCGACCGATCGCTCGGCCGCCTTCGGCAGCACCAGAGCCCTCGACGAGATGGCCGTCGGCGCCCAGGCACTCTTCGGCGCTATCGGACGGTGTGAGTCCGTCCGCCACGTCGTGGTTCGCTCCGACGGCGCCGTCTACGGGGCGGGCCCGCGGTCGCCCTCGGTCGTCGGGGTCGACACCGATCCGGTCGGAGAATCGGACCGGTTCCAGCGCGATTTGATCCAGATGGAAGCGTTCGTGCGCGACATCGCCGCCGCCCACGATCACGTCGAGTACACGATCCTTCGCTTCGCCCCCCTGTTCGGACGCACGATCGCAAACCCGCTCAGCCGTTACCTGTCCTTGCCTGGCGTGCCGACGCTGCTCGGCTTCGACCCGCGGCTGCAATTCATCGGCGAGCAGGATGCCGTGGCGGTCTTCGCCCACGCCATCGACCATCCCGTTCCAGGGACCTTCAACGTGGCTGCGCCCGGCCAGCTCTATCTGTCCCGGGTGCTCCGGCTCGGGCTGCGGATCGCACAGCCCCTCCCCAAGCGGGCGTATCACGCCGCGTTGCGGGGGCTGGCACGGGCCGGACTCGAGCTCCCCGCCCACGTCGTGTCGATGTTGAAGCACGGAAGGGTGATGGAGGTCGAGGACACCTTCACCGTGCTGGGTTACACGCCTCGGCTGGCCGCCCGCGACGTCGTTCTCACCGCGTACGGGCGAGTCCCGGCGGAGGTTGCGTCGTGAACCGCGAGGAGCTGTCCCGGCTCACCAAGCCGGAGCTGGTCGAAATGGCCAGGGACCTCGACATCCGGGGTCGGTCGACGATGCGGAAGGCGGAGCTCGTCGAAGCCATCGCCACGCAGGACGAGGAACCGGAGCGAGCACTGCCCATCCCCGGCATCGGAAAGGAGGATCGAGCCGAGGCGCGCTCCCGGCGCCGCGTCCTCGATCGGAGGCTCGCCGAACTCGTCGACCACAGCATGCACTGCCGCTGGAAGAGCATCGAGGGTCACCCGTGCGGCCTGCCCGTCATCGTCGGCGAGGACCGCTGCGCCCTGCATCGGAAGGGTGAGCGCTACGACCCGGCGGTCCCCGCGATGGGCCGCCTCGGTTTCGACACCTGGCCGGCGTTGCTGCGCCACGTTGCCCTGGCGACCTACGACATCGACGCGATCGGGCTCGACCCCGTCGTCCACGAGATGGTGTGGCACGTCCTCAACGTTCTCTACTACGACTACTTCAGGGTCGAAGTCGATGGGATCGAACACGTGCCCGAGGAGGGGGCGGCGATGCTCGTCGCCAACCACGGCGGGGCGGCGCTTCCCTACGACGGGGCGATGCTGTCGCTGGCCGTGCTCAACGAGATGGAGCGGCCGCGACGGCTCCGGGTGACCGGCACCGAGATCTTCAACATGTTGCCGTGGGTCTCACACATCTACCGCAAAATCGGTGCCGCCTATGCCGCCCGGGACGATGCCGCCCAGCTCCTGGCCAGGGGCGCCCTGCTCGGGGTCTTCCCCGAGGGGGAGCGGGGCTTCATGAAACCGGTGTGGCAGGCCTATCACGTCCAGCGCTTCGGCAGGGGCGGCTTCATCGAGCTGGCCGAGCGGACCGGGACGCCGATCGTCCCGGTAGCCATCGTGGGGGCCGAGGAGGTCCATCCCGCCCTGACCGTGTCCTCCCGTCTCGCCCGACTCGTCCGCTTCGTCTTCCCGCATCAGCGGGTCGAGGAGATCGCCGTGTTCCTGAACCCCTTCCCGCTCCCGGTGCGTTGGCGGATCCGGTTCCTGCCGCCGGTGCTACCCGAGGACCCCGGGCAGGTGCCCGACCCGCTCGCCATGCTCGAGCGATCCGAGGAGATCCGCAGGCAGGTCCAAGAGGCCGTCGACGACCTGCTCGCCAAGCGGCGTACGATGTTCTGAGAGCCGGTTCTTCGTGGAGCCTCCTCTGCTAACAATTGCAAGCAAAGCGCACTATTCTGCGAGCAACGTGAAAGGACCCAACGTCCCCGACCTCGGCGCCTTCATCCGCGAACAGCGGGAGCGCTCGGCGATGTCGCTGCGCAAGCTCGCCGACAAGGCAGGGATCTCCAATCCCTATCTGTCGCAGATCGAACGGGGTCTGCGCCGACCGTCGGCAGACATCCTGGTTGCCATCGCCACCGCCCTCGGTCTCCGTGCCGAGTACCTGTTCGAGCGGGCCGGTCTCCTCGAGCCGGCCGAGCATCCGGACGTCTTGGCCGCCATCGAAAGGGACGCGGCCCTCACAACGAGTCAGAAGAAAGCCATGACGGAGATCTATCGAAGCTTCGTCGAGAACAGAAAGGGGAACGAATGAGCACGACGCTCGAGAATCAGCAGGAGACGGCGGAGAAGCTGCTCTATGCCGCGGTAGGTGCTCCGGTCGTCCTCGGCCAGAAGGCCAGGGACTTCACGATGGCCATCTTCAACGAGACGACCCTGGAGGATCTCGAGAAGGCCGGTCGTGACTTTGCGGAGCGTCTCCAGGACAACAAGGTCGTCGAGCAGATCCAGGACACGGTCGACTACGAGCAGTTCCAGGAGAAGGTCGACATGTTGCGCGAGCAGCTGGAGACCCTGCTCACCAGCTGGCGGGATCAGTTCGATCCGACGGTCAAGGAGTCGGTGAAGATCGAGGTCGAGGAGAAGGCACCCAAGAAGGTTGCCGACACCGCCAAGAAGACCACGACCACCGCCAAGAAGACCACGTCGGCCAAAGCCGGGACCAAGAAGGCATCGGCAGACAAGTAGTCGTCACAGCTTCGATCCCCCCGTCCCGATGCGGGGGGATCGCCGCGTCAGTACTTGACGAGCGGGTCGAGATCCTTGGCCGCTACCACCCACGACTCGACCATCCCCTCGGTGGGCAGACGCCGCACCAGCCGCTTCCTGGTGTTGAGCTCGGTCATCGTCTCGAGGAGGTTCTCGGGGTTCCGCTTCCTGAGCTCCTTGACCGTGTCGACCCCGGCGACCCCGAGCAGATCGGCGTACTCCGGACCGATCCCCTTGACCCGCATCAGGTCGGCCCGATTGACCCACCCGAGCACATCGCGCTCCTTCAGCTTGGTCTTGCCCGCCAGGGTCCTGCGCCCGCTCTTTGTCGAGGCGACCTTGAGCAGTGCGTCGGTGGTGCGGACCCCGTTCTTGCGTAGCTTCGTCGCGTCACGTGTTGGCAACCCAACAGCCGTGATCGAAGCCATGCCACCGTCCTCCGTCGCTGCGCGTGCCCGTCGAGCCCGGGAGACTACCCAACGGCTCGAGGCCGCGCATCTCCGGAGTGGTCACCCTCCGGGCAGATCGGAGGGTTCGAGCACGCGCGGCGGCTCCAAGACGTCGAACCAGACTTCCTCGACCCCACCGGGGTGGCTCTCGAGCACGTCATGGAGGTCGACCGGGCCTTCCAGGCCGAGCAGGAGGTCCCACAGCTCGTCGGAGAGCACGACCGGCCAGCCGCGGCGATACCGGTACTTCGGGACCGCCGCCGTGCCGCCGCGCCCGAGCAGTGCCGCGACGGTGGAAGGCTCGATGCCAGGCTGATCCCCTTGAGCGACCACGAGCCGGTCGGCGGCCGGTCCGCGCAGCAAGAGGTCCACGCCGACGCGCAACGAGGAGGCCATGCCCTCCTTCCACTCGGGGTCGATGACGATCGTCGCCACACCGAGATCGGCTGCATCGAGGATGGCGTCGGCATCGGGCCCCAGCACGACCACTACCTCGTCGATCGGCCAGGTGCTCGCCTCAGCGACGACTCGCTCGATCAGCGGGACACCCTTCACCGGTTCCAGGTACTTGGGTCGATCGAACCCCGAGCCGGGGTCGTTGGCGACGATGAGGGCGACGGTGCGCGACATTGGGTCAGGTTGCCAGCGGCGGGCGGGCTCGGCGAATCAGCGCGGGTTCTCCCTGCCGAGCCTGTTGCCGGATCTCTCTCGCGTGTAGGTCGGCGATATCGCTGCGAGCCCTGCCCGGCCCCCACACGAACGAGAGCCGGGGCTCGCAGCGCGATCGGTGGCGCCACGAGCCCTGGGCCTCGGGTGGGCTACGATCCCTGGTTCTCGAACTCCAGGAAGCCCCGCATGAGCCGCTCGTACATCTCGATCGCCTCGTCCGGAGAGGATGCTACGAACGAGTGGATCCGCTCATCGGAGAGCGTTACCGCGTCCTCCGGGTGGGTTTCACGAACCCAGGTGTTGAACGCATCCCAGTTCTCGACCACCCAACTCGAGTCGGGGTCCGGGATGTCGATGAAGGAAGTGATGTTCCCGTCGAGGACCGTGATGCGGTATGCGCTGCCGCTGTACGGACCCACCCCTCGCTCATCGGAGTGGAAACCGTGGAAGTCGTAGGGGCAGACCACGTTCGTCCCCGTTGACGTCGAGCTCTGCAGCTCGCACGGTCCGGGCAGCCAGGTCATCCCCACGGCTTCGTCGAATCGGGCGATGAGGGACAGGCCCTCCACGCCTAGGTCGCTGAAATCACCCGAGTACCCGCCCGTGTCGGCGAGACGGTTGTATTCGAAGTGGGCGTCATCCGCCAGGAAGGCAGCAGCCGTGTCCACGTCTCCGGTCGTGTAGGCCTGCAGGAACGCCGTGGCCGTCGCCACGGGATCATCGGGCGTCCCGGCGACGTCGGGCTCGTCGCTTGCGAGCACGATCAGTCCTGCGATGACTCCAACGGCGATCACGACGGCGGCTGCGGCCAAGGCGAGGCCGGGACCGGGTCGCCGGGATCGCTCGGTATGGTCGGGGACGAGCAC
>CAZCBO010000096.1:0-9979 GCA_964496825.1 uncultured Acidimicrobiaceae bacterium | reverse complement strand
GGCTCGGTAAACCCCATCCGGAGCAAGGTCGAGCAGGGACAGGGTGGCCCGCCCGTTACGTCCCGGGTAGACCGCTCGAGGCCGGCGGTAACGCCGGTCCCAGATAGATGGCCGTCCACGACAGGATCCGGCTTATGACCGGGCTCATGCCATCAGAGGCGCCCTCCACCCGGAGGGCGCTTCTGCCATCGATCGGGGTCGCGCTCAGCGGCCCCACTCGGTGAGCCGGCGTCCGATGAAGACCTCGAGGGCCTCGATGTCCTTGTTCAATGAGTCGCGCAGCTCGGCTTCCACGTGGCCGGGGAGGATCGCCGAGGGGACCTTGGCCTGCCGTGTGAGCACCCGTTCGTGGAGGTTGCGGAGCCGCCACGAGCGGTTGAGCGCCCGCCAGTAGCCGGGTGTGGCCTTGAGGCGAAGCGAAATCGTCGACTCGAGGCGCTGGTCGTCGGTGACGTCGCGGTGAATGGCACCCTCCGACAACGGTGCCGGTTCGACCCCGATGTGCTCGTGGATCTCGGCCATCGCCGCGTTGGGATCGGCAGCGAGGTGCTCGGTGGTGAGCACGAGAAGCTGCTTCTTCGGATACTCGGTGAGGAAGTCGCCGATGCGCTCGATGTAGCGCCCGGCCTCGATGTAGTCGGGGTCCTCAGCGACGGCCTCGTCGAAGGGGCGGGTCTCGGTCCCCTCGGTAACCCGGAACCGGTACATCGACCGCATTCGTTCGATCGGCTCACGGACCAGGTAGACCAGCCGGGCATCGGGGATGAGCGAGTGCATCCGCTTGGGGACACCGGGGTCGACGTGGGTTTCGGCGTAACGGGCCGAGGTCTCGCCGCGGGCATGGTGCCACTCGCAGGTTCCGAAGCGCAGGCTGTACCAGCCGGAGCCCCGGTCCCAGTTGCCGGATTCGAGGAAGAACTCCAGATCCTCTCGCGGGCTCATGCAGATGCCGGGGTGCTCGCCGAGCCAGCGGTGGAGCATGCCGGTACCGGCACGCACGGCACCGATCACAACAAAGGTGGGGAGGAGTGAGCCTTTGTCCGGCATGGGTGACCTCGGGGAGTCGGGCATCCCCTCGCGATCATCGGCAGCCCAACGGCTGTCTTGAGGTCAAGCCGTGTACAGGGCCACCAGCGCCAATCCGAGGATCAGCGGAAGCACGAGGTCGGCGTAGCGGCGGAACCGGAACCAGGCACCCCACCGGCCGAGACGACCGTCCTCGGCGGCGCGGGCGAGGTCCTCGGTCACGCCGCGACCGAGGACCGTGCGCACGGCGATGGTCAGGATGTGCCGGGCGCGATCGTTGATCATGCCGGGAACCCTATCGGGGCCACCGGCAACAGGACCATCAGGCTCACGGATCGAAGTAGTTGTTGGTGTCGAAGTCGTTCTGGACGTCGTTGACGAAGCTGTTCGTGGGCGGTTCCTGGGTCACGCAACCCGCGGCGAGCACGAGTGCCGCCAGCACGAGTCCGATCAGACGCCGGGCACGGTGAAGGACGACCATGTCGATATCGTCGGCCGATCGCGCATCGGATTTGAGGAGCCCCTGCGTCGATTGCACGCCGGAGACCACTCCGCTCCGACCGATGGGCTTCCTGACAGTCCCTTCGCTAACGGCATTCTCGCCATCGAAGGGAGATGAAGGAACCGGTTTCAACAGTCATGGACTGCCCGGACGTGTGGACAGCGGCGCCCCGCCCTCCCCCGGCAGGCATCAGGCAACGACGAGGCTCGGGGCTACCTCTCGTCACTTCGGTTCCAGCGTCCCGATCCACTCGTATGCCTTCTCGAACCACGAGCCGAGTTCCTCGGTGTCGCTCAGCAGGTCGCCTGGGACCGAGACGTAGCCCTTCATCAAGCTCCCGTACTGGGTGACCGGACCGCTCTCGTACGTGGCGAGGAACTCCTCGCCCAGTTTGTCCGACAGACGGAGTGCCATGGTCCCCTCGGCATCGAGGAAGCTGAACATGTGTCCGTTGCGAGAGGTGTAGGGGTTCTTCGCCCCCTTGACGACTTCACCTGCCTCCTCGACGACGGCGGCATACCGTTCCAGAGCGTCGGCCGGTCCCGGGTAGTCGGATCCACCGGGCACGATTGCTCCTTTCAGCAGCGATCGTCGAACCTAGCAGTCCGCCCCACCCGCTTTGCACGCCGACATGGCGACCCCTCAACAGAGACACCCCCCGGAACGGGGGGTGTCTCGGTGCGCTGACTCCCACGCACGCCTATGGAGGGTGGCCGGCAGCTCTCCGTCGAGCCTCGAGGCTCACAGCACTCGTCGTTGGCGACACCCTCCTATGAACTCATCTCCATCGTCGCCGCCTTGTGGATGGCCCAGCCGACCACCGCACCAACCAGCGGAGCCACCATGTACACCCACTGGTCATCCCACACGCCGCCGGCGACGTCGGATCCCAGCGACCTGGCGGGGTTGACCGACGCCCCGGTGAAGGGGACCAGGGCGAGGTGGATCGCCACCAGGGTGAGCGAGATCGCCAGGAACACCGTGGAGGACTGCCCGGGGCTCGACGTGACCTTCAGGATGACCAGGACGAAGATGGCGGTGAAGGTCGCCTCGAGGAGGAACGCCTCCCAGACCTCGAGCGTGGAGAACGTCGTCGCCGTCTGGGCCACCGCCTCCTTGCTCGACACGGCCCGAATCGTGAACCCGGCGAGAATGCCGCCGACGACCTGCGCCACCCAGTACTGGAACATCAGGGCGACGCCCATTCGCCCATCGAGCAGTGCGGCCAGACTCACCGCAGGGTTGAAGTGGCCGCCCGAGATCTCACCAAAGGCGTACAGGCCGGCGAGCAACGCCAGACCGAAGCCAAAGGCGATCAGCACGACGTCGGCCAGGTTGTAGGACGTCAGCGACGCCAGGATGGCGGTGGCGCCGACGAGCACCAGGACGTAGGTGCCGAGCAGCTCGGCGAGCAACTTCCGAGCCGACAGGTCTTCGAGCATCTGTGCTCTGTCAGACATCGAGACGCCTCCCTCTCGCAGAAACCCGCATCTACGACCCGCCTGCGCCCGGTTGGGTTTCATCCCGGCGGTACCCTCACCCGCCATGATTCGGTTCGCCTACTTCTGCGGCCACGAGCAGTTCCACCCCGAGACCCTGGTCGAACACGCCGTCCTCGCCGAGGAGGTCGGGTTCGATGTCGTGATGATCTCCGAGCACTTCCACCCCTGGGTCGACGACGTCTCTGCGTCGGGCTTCGCCTTCTCCACCTTGGGCGCCGTCGCCGCCGAGACCCACAGCGTCGAGATCGTCACCGCCGTCACCACCCCCCTCTTTCGCTTCCACCCTGCGGTGGTCGCGCAGATGGCTGCCACCGTCGACCGTCTGTCAGGGGGCCGGTTCATCCTCGGCGTCGGCACCGGGGAGAACCTCAACGAGGGGCCACTCGGGTACCCGTTCCCCAACTACGCCGAGCGGGCGAGCCGGATGAACGAAGCGCTCGAGATCATGCACCGCCTCCTCGACGGCGAGCAGCTCACCTACACCGGCGACTGGTACACCACCGACCGGGCCAAGCTCTACAGCCCGGCGCTCCACGACATCCCGATCTGGATGGCCGCCGGCGGGCCCAAGTCCGCCGCCCTTGCCGCCCGCAGGGCCGACGGAATCATCACCTCGGTGAAGGAGCCTTCCGAGACGAGGGAAAGGGTGATCGACCCCGCCCACGCCGCCGCTCAGGAGGCCGGCAGGCCCGATCCGACGATCTCAGCCAGCCGCTGGTCGATCCAAGCCTCGTCGCCCGGGGAGGCGATGCAGGCCCTCGGTGCCTGGCGGGGCCTGCGGGCCCCGGGCCGGCTCGAGGCGATCGACCCCGCCGAACTGCGCAAGCGGGCCGACGAGATGGACCCCGCCGAGATCCTCTCCCGGTACAGCATCGTGGAGACCGCCGAGGACTACGTCGCGGTGTACGCGCCGCTGATCACCGAGATCGACGCCGACGTGGTGACGATCCAGACCACCTCGCTCGACCAGGAGGCGACGATTCGCCTCCTCGGCGACGAAGTCCTACCCGTGCTCAGGGAGTTGGCAGCGTCTCGGTCGTGACCGATCCGATCAACGCCAGGGCCCGCCGGGTGAAATCGTCGCCGTAGCGGCCCGACGAGATCGCCGCCCACATCGCCGGCACCACGGCGTCCTCGTAGGCAGCGCGCACGACGTCCCCCTCGGGCGTCGTGGGGAGCGCCTCGTAGGTGCGCAGCAGGGCATCGACGAAACCCGGCGCGAGCGTGGCGACGAGATCGACTTGCCTGGCCCGCTCGTCGCGGGTGAAGATCGTGCCATCGCCGTCCGCGGCGTCGGTCACGCCGACGGCGGCGTACTGCACACCCTCTGAGAAGATCTCCTCGGACTCCCCCACCGCGAGCGCCGAGATCGGGTAGCCGGCGAATGCGCCGAACCCATCGCGGAACGAGGACCAGTAAGCGGTAGACACCGAGGCCGGAATCCCCTGGGTGAGGAAGGCGGCGGTCTCCTCGGTGGTGAGGTCGTTCTCGAGAGCGATGACGATCGCCATCGTCGGGGCGTAGGTGCGCTCGGTCGCCGCTTCGAACTCGTTGGCCTCCACCGATGCCAGCCAGCCTTCGACGACGACCGGCGCAGACTCGATGTCGTCGGTCTGAGGCGAGGCACACGCAGCCATCACCAGTGGAACGACGAGGAGCGCCACAGACCGTCTCATGGGCGGTCGAGGCTACCGACCGGTACTCGATACGAGAATCCGACGACCGAGCGAGTACGGTTGCGCCGGTGAGCGCCACTTACGCCAAAGCGGCCGTCGTTGGTGCCGCCGCCGGAGTGATCGCCGGGCTGTTCGGTGTCGGTGGTGGGATCATCGTCGTCCCCGGCCTCGTCCTCTGGCTCGGGATCAGCCAGCGCGAGGCCTCGGGCACGTCGATCGCCACCATCATCGCCTCCTCGGCGACGGCTCTCATCGCCTTTGGGATCAGCGGTGATGTCGATTGGCCCGCCGCATTGCTCGTCTTTGGGGGAGCGGCCGTCGGGGCGGTGATCGGCGCCCGGGTCGCCACGAGAGCCCCGGAGCACATCCTCAGCGCGGTGTTCGCCGTCGTGCTGTTCGTCGCCGGGATCCGGATGCTGTTCTGATGCTGGAGTTCATCGGGCTCGTCGTCCTCGGGCTCTTCGCCGGCACCGTGGCCGCCGCCCTCGGCGTCGGAGGTGGCGTGATCTACGTCCCCGCCCTGGTCGTGTTGTTCTCCTTCGATCAACACATAGCCCAGGGCACCTCGCTGGCGGTGATCCTCCCCACCGCCGTGGTGGCCACCATCGCCCATGCCCGGTTCGGCAACGTCCGGTGGCGCCTCGCCGTCCCCATTGCCGTCGCCGGGATTGCCGGGGCCGCCGTCGGCGCCTGGGTGGCGCTCAGCCTCGACGCGGATCTGCTTCGGCGCTTCTTCGGGGTGTTCGTCCTGATCGTCGCCGCCCGCATGGCGTGGCGGGCCTACAGGCTCAGCGGCCGATCGGCGCCTGCACCCGACCCGTCTTGAGGAACGCCGCCCGCTCGGACGGGACGGCGAGATTCGACCGCCATCCCAGATAGAGCAGATAGGCGAGGCCCGCCGCCTCGCCCACCCAGGTGACGGGATCGGTGAGGAGCCAGGACAGGTACTCGCCGACGGTGGCATAGCCGGTGGAGGTGAATGCCCAGCCCCGGAACGGCCACCACAGCGTTTCGGGCTGGCGCCACATAGCGTCGAGAACCAGGTGGAGCAGCACCCCGATCGCCAAGGGCATCCACTGTTTGCGCGGGCGGCCCCTCCGGGTCGCCAGCAGCACCACCGTCATCACCACCGCAGCAAACAGCAGTGAGTGGGCCGCCAGCCGCACGTTCTCGCAGGAGGACCAGAACAGGAAACCGATCGGCGTGTCGATGAGGTCGGGGAGGAGGGCGCCGAGGACCAGGAACCGGAGGTCCATGTTCGGGTCGCGGAAGGCGTAGCGGGTGAAGGCCACCGTCGCCCCGGCATGCCAAAAGAGCATGGTCTACGGGACGAGGATGGCCCGGCAGTGGACGCAGCGAGGCGGGTCCTCCTGGCGGGCCTCCCGTTCCTCGGCCGCCGACAGCTTCAGGTGACAGGCACCACATACCCCGTCGCTCAGCGCTCCCACCACGGGCTGGCCCTCGCGGGTTGTACGGAGCTCCTCGTAGAGCTCCAGGATGCCCTCGTCGACCAGCGGCACGATGTCGGCCTTCTTGGCCTCGTTGGTGGCGATCTCGGCGTCGATCTTCGCCCACTCATCCTTGATGGTGGCCTCGAGCCCGCCCTTGGCGGCTTCGGCGGTGGCGACCTGGGCCTCGAGACGCGTCGCTTCGGCCTCGGCGTTCTCGGCCGCCTCCATGAGCTCGAGGGCCTCGTCTTCCATCGAGGACACCTGGTTGCGCAGCATCTCGACCTCCCGGCGGAGAAAGTCGGCATCCCGGGCCGACAGGCCACCGGCATAGAGGCGCATCTCCTCGGTGTCGGCCTTGCCCTTCGTGATCTCCAGCTCGCCGCTGGTCTTGTCCAGGGCCCGCTGGGTCTCCTTCAACAACTCGGCGGCCGCGTCCCGTTCTGCCGTCAGCTCGCGCAACGTCGCATCGGCTGTCCGGTACTCCTCGAGGGCGGGCAGGGTCTGGCGCTGTTCGATGAGGCGATCGATCTGGCTGTCGACCTCGTGCAGGTCGAGGAGATCCGTCAGGCTCCTCAACTCCTCCACGCCACCTCCTCCCACGGATTGGGATCGATGAAGGTCAGGTCGATGGTCTCGGGACCGATCCCGGAGACGAGATCGTACAGGCTCCGGACCCCCGGACGCTCGGTGGGGGCGTGGCCGGCGTCGATGATCGCCACGCCGGCGTCGAGGGCGTGGCGGGCCTGATGATGGTCGACGTCGCCGGTGACGAGGGCCTCGGCTCCGGCTGCGGCCGCGGCGTCGACGGCGTCGCCGCCGGAACCCGGGAGGACGGCAACGCGGTTCAGCTCACCGACTTCCCCAGCGGTGCGGACCGGGACGCCCAGCGCATCGCCGATCGACCCAGCCAACGAGCGCAGGCTGTGCGACCCCAGCGTCCCGACCCGTCCGATCATCGCCGCGTTCGACTCGACGCCGTAGACGTCGAAGGCGGGGCTCTCGTAGGGGTGGGCCGCCCGCAGCGCTTGGACCACGGCATCGCGCCGAACCGCGGCGGCCACCATTTCGATCCGGACCTCCGCCTCGGCGTTGAAGACCCCGACCTCGCCGGCGGTCGGGTTGGATCCCGGCCCGGGCACGAAGGTCCCGACGCCCTCGCTGCGGAACGAGCACGACGTGTAGTTGGCGATCGTTCCGGCCCCGGCCGCGGTCATGGCAGCGGCGACTGCGTCGACCGACGCTGCCGGGACGAAGGTCACCACCTTGACCGTGTCGGGGCCCCAGGCGGGGAAGAATCCGCTGCGGTTGCCAAGCCCGACGAGGTCGGCGAGGGAATCGGCCATGCCGCCCGATGCCGTATCCCATGCGGTGTGCACCACCAGCACGCTGGTCCCGGTTCGCGCCAGGCGGTAGGACCGTCCGGTGAAGCTGCGGGTTGGGCGGAAGAGGAGCGGATGGTAGGTGACGAGGAGATCGACGGGCGCCGACTCGATCGCCGACACCACCTCCTCGTCGACCTCGTGGCACACTGCCATCGACTGCACGGTGCCGCCCGGGTCGCCGATCTGGAGGCCCACCGGATCCCAGCTGGCAGCACCCTGGCTCGGGGCGAAGGCTTCGATCTGCTGGGCGACGTCGGCGACGGTGAGGGCCATCGGAGTCGATGCTACCCCCGGTCAGCCGATCCGCTTCTCCACCCGAACCAGGCCGTCGACGAGCCGAGGCGGCTCGTAGTCGAGGCCCCGGAAGACCTCGGCCACGGCGTTGTTGGCGGGAAGGTAGACGGCGACGAATTCCTCGATCCCGCGCCGGCGGGCCGGCTCTTCGAGACGCCGCAGCAGTTCGGTGGCGATGCCGCGCCGACGCCAGTCGGGGTGCACGACGACGGCGACCTCGGCCCTGCCGGTGTCGGAGAGCCCTTCGTAGCGGGCCACGCCCACGCCTCGACCCTCAGGCGAGAAGGCGACCAGGGCGAGACGGCGGTCGTAGTCGACCTCGGCGAGGTAATGGATCTCCTTGTCCCCGATGTGGGGGGCCGCGGTGAAGAACCGATGGAGCAGCGTCTCGGCGTCGGCTTCCTGATAGGCGCGCTCGATCTCGGCGGCGTCGGCGGGAAGGATGGGGCGGATCATCACTTCCTCCCCGTCGCGCAGCACCACCACCGCCTCGAGGTCGGCGGGATAGCCGGTGGGCGGGGCCGTGTCGGTCCAGTCGTTGGTCGCCATTCCGCGGGGAGTCTACGGACCGGCCCGGTGCCGCCGGTGACTAGTGCGTCGGCGCCCGATCTGGGTCGAGCGACCTGTTTCGAACCCCCGATAAACCCTGGAGCTTCCCCCTGCGTGTAACCGCCAGAAGTAGTCATCGACCACTACAAGTGGCAGGAGGAGCAGATGAACTGGAAACGGCAGCTGGCGATCTTCGGGATTGCCTTTGCGCTCGTCCTCGGTGGGGGCATGGCGCTGGCCGCGGTCGGCACACTGGCCCCGTCCAACGACGACCTCGCCGGGCCGGACGAGCCCTACGAAGAGCCCGAGGTGACCACCACCAGGGCCGAGGAACACCAAGAAGAAACGGGAATCCACGAGGAAGAAGGCTCGGGTGCTGCGCGTGACCACGGCGAGGAGCCCAAGGAGGAGCCCAAGGAGGAGGTCGAGGAGCCCAAGGAGGAGCCCAAGGAGGAGGTCGAGGAGCCCAAGGAGGAGGTCGAGGAGGTCGACACCACGCCTCCGGAGTTTGGGATCCTCTCGCCGAAGAACGGCACCACGGTGGAGAACGAGGTCGTGACCTTCGAGGGTTACGCCGAGCCGGGAGCGGTCGTCACCCGGGGTCCATGGACGGCCGACCGCGAGGGCGAACACTGGTGGATCACGCTCGTGCTCTCCTCCGGCAAGAACGTCGTCGGATTCGTGGCCACCGACGCCGCAGGCAACGTCGCGGACGCGTCGGTGACGCTGTACTGGGAGCCGCACGAAGAACCCAAGGAAGAGCCCAAGGAGGAGCCGAAGGAAGAGCCCAAGTACGTCGAGTTCTCGGCGCACCAGAAGTATGGCTCGTGTGGCGAGAACCCTCCGTACGACGTCTTCTACGGGACCGCGACGCCAGGGACCAAGATCTGGATCGAGTCGCCGTACGGCGGCACCTCGACCACGGTCGGCGAGAAGGGCGGTTGGGACGCCAAGGTCACCTTCTGGGAGGTTCCGCCTGGCAAGAGCTTCGATATCGTGATCGAGACCAGCAACGGTGATCGCAAGGTCTTCGGATTCACATACACCGGCGGCGGCGAGGAAGAGCCTCCTCACGAAGAAGCGCCGCCCGCCGAGGAAGGTGGCGGTGAAGAGGGTGGTGGCGACATCTAGGAGCCACACCGATCCACGAGTGGGAGCCGTCCCGTCCCCGGGCGGCTCCTACTTCTTGGAACGAACCGGGCGCTGGTAGCGTTCAACGAAGCATGTTTGGGAACACGTCATCCATGCCAACGCCGGACACCGCGCTCCCCGACCGGGCCGAGCCCGTCGAGATCTCAGGCGTCCACTTCGTCAACGGCTCCTCGATGGTGCCGCCCTTCCCCGAGGACCACGAGGTCGCGTACTTCGGGATGGGATGCTTCTGGGGTGCCGAGCGCGAGTTCTGGTCGATCCCCGGGGTGTACACCACGGCCGTGGGGTACGCCGGTGGGTTCACCGCGAACGCCACCTACGCCGACGTCTGCACCGGGAGGACCGGCCACGCCGAGATCGTCCTCGTCGTCTATGACCCCGAGCAGGTCTCCTACGAGAAGCTGCTCGCCACCTTCTGGGAGGCGCACGACCCGACCCAGGGGAT
>CAZCBO010000095.1:0-10099 GCA_964496825.1 uncultured Acidimicrobiaceae bacterium | reverse complement strand
CAGAAGATGGTGATCTCCACGGCGCGGTCGTCCACCAGGCGAGCCGGATCGCCGATCAGGGCGAGGCCGGGGAGATCGTGGTTGCGGACACGGTCAGGCAACTCGCTCTCGGCAAGGGCTTCGACTTCGACCCGGCGGGCGACGTCACGCTCAAGGGATTCGACGAGCCGGTGCGGCTCTGGAAGGTCGCCGGCTCCTAGGATTCGATCCAGGAAGGAGGTGATGAGTTGGCACGGCTGACGCAGCCTCTCGTGCGCGACAACGGCCTGCTCCGTCCCGCCACCTGGGATGAGGCCCTCGACCGGGCGGCGGCCGGATTCGCCGCCAGTCGCGACCAGGGCGCCGCGACCCGCTTCGGGATGTTCTCCTGCTCGAAGACGACGAACGAGCTGAACTTCATGGCCCAGAAGTTCGCCAGGGTCGTCATGGGCTCGAACAACATCGATAGCTGTAACCGCACCTGACACGCGCCCAGCGTCGTCGGTCTGACGGCAGTGCTCGGAGCGGGGGGCGGCACCAGCTCCTATGAGGAGATCGAGACCACGGACCTCATCGTCCTGTGGGGCTCGAACGCGCGCGAGGCGCACCCGATCTTCTTCCACCACCTCCTGAAGGGCATCGACAACGGGGCCACCATGTATGCCGTCGACCCGCGACGCACCTCGTCGACGGCATGGGCCGACCACTGGCTCGGCATCGACGTCGGCTCCGACATCGCCCTGGCCAACACCATCGCCCGCGAGATCATCGACCACGACCTCCACAATCGGGAGTTCATCGACAACGCCACGACCGGGTTCGACGAATACCGCGCGTCGGTCGAGCCGTGGACGCTGGGGGAGGGCGAGCGAGTCACCGGTGTGCCTGCCGAGGCGATCCGGGAGCTCGCCCATGCCTACGCCACCGCTGAGAGCGCCCAGCTGCTGTGGACCCTCGGCATCACCGAGCACTACACGGCATCGGACAATGTCTTTGCCCTCATCAACCTGGCCCTGCTCACCGGCCACGTCGGCCGGTACGGCTCCGGCCTGGTGCCGCTGCGCGGCCAGAACAACGTCCAGGGCGGCGGCGACATGGGCGCCCTGCCCAACAAGCTCCCGGGGGGCCAGGGAGTGGCCGACGACGTCGCGCGCGGCAAGTTCGAGGCTCGGTGGGGCGTGGAGCTCAACCCCGAGCCCGGCTGGCACCTCGCGGCCATGTTCGATGCCATGGAGCGGGGCGAGTTGCGCTCGCTCTACATCATCGGCGAGAACCCGGCCCAGTCAGAAGCCGACGGCGGACGGGCCCGGGAGGCCCTCGAAACCCTCGACACCCTCGTCGTCCAGGACATCACGATGACCGCCACCGCCGAGCTCGCCGACGTCGTGTTCCCCGCCGCGGTGGGATGGGCCGAGTCCGAGGGCACGGTCACCTCGAGCGAGCGCCGCGTGCAGCGGGTACGCAAGGCCGTCGATCCGCCCGGAGCAGCTCGCGACGACATCGACATCCTCGTTGCCCTGGCCAACCGGCTCGGGCATCCCTGGCCGATGGTCACCGCCGAGGAGGCCTGGGATGAGCTGCGCTCACTGTCGGACTGGCACGGAGGGATGAGTTACGAGCGGCTCGAGGCCCTGGGCGGTCTGCAGTGGCCGTGTCCGACCGAGGATCATCCCGGTTCGCAGTTCCTCCACGGGAGGCTGTGGGAGGAGCCCCGGGGCGGGCCCCCCGCGCCCTTCACCCCGGTCGAGTGGAAGCCGCCGATCGATGAGCTCTCGGACGAGTACCCGATCCGGCTCACCACCGGTCGCCACCTCGACTCGTACAACACCGGCGTGCAGTCGGGCCAGTTCCGCTCACCGCGACGCAGGGGCGGCACGATCGATCTGTCACCCGAGGACGCCAAGGCGCTGGGACTCGCTGAGGGCGCTCCGGCACGGATCAGCTCGCGTCGTGGCAGCATCGTTGCCCCGGTGGCGATCGACGACGGGCTCCGGCCCGGTCTGGCTTTCATGACCCTGCACTACCCCGATGAGGTCGACGTCAACGCACTCACCCTCGACGTCTGGGATCCCAAGTCGGGGACCGCCGAGTTCAAGGCGACCGCGGTCCGGATCGAGCCGGAGTCCTAGCGGTGGACCTTCGACATCTCGTTGCCCAACCGAGCGAGGCCGAAGTCGCCGCGGTCGACCGGGTTCTGGAGGCGGCCGGAGTGGTAGAACCCGACGTGGTCGAAGGCAGGACCGCGACCGGGGGGCGCTCGGCCGCGTCGCGGCGACATCTGCTGCTCCCGGCGTTCCACGCCCTCAACGATGCGGTGGGGTGGATCTCGGAGGGCGGCCTCGGCTACATCTGCCGCCGGCTGAACGTGCCGCCGGCCGAGGCCTACGGCGTTGCCGCCTTCTACGACCAGTTCACGTTCGAGGAGCGGCGCGAAACCGTTCGCGTGTGCGACGACATCGTCTGCGGGCCCTATGCCGAGCAGCTCATCGCCGGGCTCGACGGCATCGACGTCGAGCGCAGCCCCTGCCTGGGACGTTGTGAGGAGGCTCCGGCCGCCTTCGTCCATCAGCCGGGGTTCCGCCGCACCGAGGTGGCGCCGGCCACGCCCCAGGCCGTCCTGGAGAGCGAGGGAACGACCACGACCACGCATATCGGCTCGATCGGGGACCGGCAGCTGCTGAACCGGATCGGGACGGTCGATCCGACGAGCCTCGCTTCGTACCGGGAGGCCGGGGGATACCGGGCGCTCACCCGGGCCGTCGAGGAGGGCGCCGGGGCCGTCCTCGACCGGATCGAAGCCGCGCGGCTGCAGGGCCGCGGCGGCGCCTCGTTCCCGGCGGCGGCGAAGTGGCGTGCGGTGGCCGACGCCGTCGGCGACAAGATCATCGTCTGCAACGCCGATGAGTCCGAGCCGGGGACGTTCAAGGACCGTGTCCTGATGGAGGAGGATCCCTTCGCCGTCCTCGAGGGGATGACGCTGGCCGCCTACGTTGCGGGTGCCGAGCGCGGCTTCCTCTACGTCCGCGGCGAGTACCCGCTGGCCGAGCGGCGCATCGTCGGGGCGATCACGACGGCGCACGAAGCGGGCCTGCTCGGGGACGACGTCGCCGGCGCCGGTTTCGCCTTCGACGTCGAGGTGCGCCGGGGTGCTGGTGCCTACATCTGCGGTGAGGAGACCTCGCTGTTCAACTCGGTGGAGGGCCTGCGCGGCGAGCCGCGCGCCAAGCCACCCTTTCCCACCCAGAAGGGCCTCTTCGGGCTGCCCACCGTCGTCAACAACGTCGAGACGCTGGTGGCAGCGGTCGCAATCACCAACGGAGAGGACGGCGGCACGAAGCTGTTCCCGATATCGGGCGCCGTGGCCGAGCCGGGGTTGTACGAAGCGCTGCTCGGGGTCACCGTGGGGGAGTTGATCGACGCCGCCGGGGGAGCGACCGGGGACCTCAGGACGGTGCTCGTCGGAGGTGCCGCCGGCAAGTTCATCGGTCCCGATGATCTCGGCACCGCCGTCGATCACCGGTCGGACCCACCGATGGGATCGGGGGCGATCGTCGTCTTCGACACCACCACCGACATGGCCCGGATCGTCGATCGCATCGCCCGGTTCTTCCGCGACGAGTCCTGTGGGAAGTGCGTGCCCTGCCGGGTGGGCACGATCCGCCAGGTGGAGGCGCTGGCCCGCCTCGATGGCGAGAGCCGGGAGACCCTCGACGACCTCGCCGCGGTGCTGCGGGACGCCTCGATCTGCGGACTGGGTCAGCTCGCCGCCGAGGCGGTGCAGTCGGCGCTCGACCTCGAGCTGATCGGAGCCAGGGATGCCTGAGGCGGTGCCGATCACCATCGACGGCGTGGCGTTGGACGCCGAGCCCGGGGCAACGATTCTCGAGGCGGCAGCCGCTCGGGCCACCGAGATCCCCACGCTTTGCTATCTCGAGACGCTCACCGCCGCCAATGCCTGCCGGCTGTGCGTGGTCGAGATCGAGGGGGCCCGGGTGCTCGCCCCCGGCTGCTCCCGTGTCGTCGAATCGGGGATGGTGATCAAGACCCGCTCGCCCCGAGTGGACCGGGCCCGACGCATGGTGCTCGAGCTGCTGGCTTCCTCGGTCGACCTGTCGATGGCCCCCGAGCTGCTCACCCTTGCCGCCGAGTACGGGGCGGACCCCGACCGCTGGGGAGACGATCGGGCCGCCGTCGAGCACCCGGTGAAGGCGGACAACGGCCTGTATGTCCAGGACCTGTCGAAGTGCGTGCTCTGCTACCGGTGTGTGTCGGCGTGTGGCGACGATGCCCAGCACACCTACGCCATCTCGGTCACCGACCGCGGGTTCGGTGCCGCGATCTCCACCGAGTTCGACGTCGCCCTGCCCGAATCGGCCTGTGTCTTCTGCGGCAACTGTGTCGCCGTCTGCCCCACCGGGGCGCTCATCGTCACCACCGAGTACGACATGCGGCGGGCCGGCACCTGGAACGAGGACGCCCAGACCGTGACCCGGACCATCTGTGCCTACTGCGGCGTCGGCTGCAATCTCGACGTCCACGTCCAGGACAACCAGATCGTCAAGGTCACCTCACCCTTCGACCACGACGTCACCGCCGGGAACCTCTGCATCAAGGGTCGGTTCGGGTGGACCCACGTCGCCGGCCCGACCCTGGAGACCGCCGACACCGGCTGAGTGCCCTACGCTCTCCGACGTGGTGGAGCAGCCATCCCTGATGACCGGTCTGGTTCGCGCCTCGACGCTGGCCTGCCCGCGCTGCGGGTCGCGCCGCCTGTTCCGCCACTGGCTGATCATGGTGGATGCGTGCCCACGGTGCGGTCTCCGCTTCGAGCAGAGCGACGGCTATTGGCTGGGCTCGGTGGCGCTGAACCTCGGGGTGACCGAGGGGACGTTCCTTGTTGCCTTCGTGGCCGGCATCGTTCTCACCTGGCCCAACGTCCCCTGGACGGTGCTGCTCGTGGTCGGGGTGACGGTTGCGGTCCTGCTCCCCGTACTGTTCCACCCGTTCTCCAGAACGCTCTGGGTTGCCGCCGAGCGCCATGTGAGCGGATGGAGAGAAACGGCACGGCCGACGCCGGTCCGGGTGATCACCAGAGGGGAATGAGCGCGGCGCCTCCCACATTGAATTGTCCTGATCACCGAGGAGACGAGACCGAGGAGACGAGATGGCGGCCCTGCCCCCGATGCCCGAGAACTGGGAGGACACTCGCGCCACCCTCCATGCCTACTCCCAGACGGTCGCCGCCCTGCCCCGGGCCCTCGCTAGCGCCCATGACAAGTCGTGGCACACCGCCTTCACCGTCGAGGATGACGGGCTGACCACCGTTCCGATCCCGCTTCCCGACGGCGTCACCGCCACGCTCCGGATGGACCTGGGCACGCACCAGGTCGTGTTGGCGGCGAGCGACGGGCGAGAGTGGGCGTGGCCGATGGATGCCGGGTGGACCTCAACGAAGCTCGGCGACGCCCTCACCGCCACCGCCGCCGAACTCGGCCTCTCCGGCGACTACGCCACGGACCGGTACGAGAGCGACGATCCCCGCCCCTACGACCGGGCCGCTGCCGAGGCGTTCTACGAGGTGCTCCGGGTGGTCGTCGCCGTCTTCGCCGAGCACCGGGCGCAGCTCGACGGCGAGGTCAGCCCGATCCACCTGTGGCCGCATGGCTTCGACCTCTCCTTCGAATGGTTCGGCACCCGCGTCCAGGAGTACGAAGGGACCGAGTACCCATCCCAGCTCAACCTGGGCTTCTACCCGGCAGGTGACGCCTACTTCTACAGCAACCCCTGGCCCTTCGACGTCGACTCGCTCCTCGATGAGTCGCTGCCGGAGGCCTGCACGTGGAATGTGGACGGCTGGCAGGGCACGAAGCTGCGCTTCGCCGACCTGGCCGACGATCCGACCGCAACCCAGCGGCTGCTCGAGTACGCCGCCAGGGTCTTCGAGGTCGCCCGGCCGACCCTGACCACGTAGCCTGCCGGGGAACATGGCCTTCCCCGAACCGTTCTACCAGTGGCGCCCGCACCCGTGGCACGGGCTCGAGATCGGCCCCGACCCGCCTTCGCTGGTCACCGCCTATATCGAGATCACCCCCTTCGACACCGTCAAATACGAGGTGGAGAAGCAGACGGGCTACCTCAAGGTGGACCGGCCCCAGCGGGGGAGCAGCTCACCGCCCACCCTGTACGGGCTCATCCCCCGCACCTACTGCGGGCCGCGCGTCGCCGAGCTCTCCCCGGAGACCGACCGGGCCGACGGGGACCCGTTGGACATCTGTGTGCTCTCGGAACGCCCGATCGATCGGGCCGAGATCCTGCTGACGGGCCGGGTCGTCGGCGGGCTCCGGATGATCGACACCGGTGAGGCCGACGACAAGATCATCGCCGTCCTCCACGGCGACCCGGTGTTTGCCGACGTCGACGACCTGGACGACGTCCCGAAGACGCTCGTCGACCGCCTCGTCCACTACTTCCTCACCTACAAGGTGATGCCGGGCGAGGAGAACGACGTGTCGGTCCCCGAGGTGTACGACAGGGCACATGCTCACGCCCTCATCGAGGCGTCGATGGCCGACTACGCAGAGACCTTCGGCGCCTGAGCGCTCAGCCGGTGATCCGCCGGGCCCGCTCGATCTCGGAGCGGCGCAGGGCGCGTTCGACGCGCGCCATCTGCTCGTCGGTGATGCCGGAGATGGCAAAGGCGGCCCTGACGAACTCGGCGAGATCGGCCCGGTAATCGTGACCGAAGGCCTCGAATTGGCCCGGGACGACCTGGGTGGCGTTCTTCGTGTCGATGGCGGTCTGGAAGAACGTCACCGCAGGGACCCACCGTTGGGTGCGGGACACGTTGGGGGGCCGGGTTGCCGGCGGACCCAGCCAGGGCGGTCGGCGGTAGAAGATCTTGGGTGTGAACAGGGTGACGGGATCCTCGTGGTGGTCGAGAAAGGTGTACCGCGCGGCCGGGTCGTGGTCGGCGATGGTCGCAGCGGTGCAGAACCGCCCATCGCGCGGGTTGGCGGCCAGGACGATCCGCCGGAACCGGGTGGGGTAGGGGGTACCGACCCACAGTGCGTTGCCGACGAGCCGGTCTTCGAGGGTCCTGGCTCCTGGCTCGGGGAAGGCGTCCTGGCTGGTCTGCGCCCCGAGGCTCTCGCCGTAGAGGACCACTCGGGGCCGCTCCTCGGGCGGGCGGCGAGCCGCCTCCTCGGCGACGGCGTCGACCAGCGCCCGGTGCTGGCGCTTGGCCAGGTCGATGCGGTCGATCGACAGCAACGAGGGTCGCTTGCCGTACTGGATCGTGATCGTGGCGACGTCGCCGGCGGTCAGATACTCGGCGGCCTCGACCGTGATGTAGTTGAGATAGCCCGAACCCGACGGAGAGCCGATCATGAGCAGCGACCGGTCGAAAGCGCCGGTGCGTCTCGCCTCCACCATGGCCAGGGCGACCCTGGCCTCGATCGTCGAGGCAGAATCCACGCCCACGTAGATGCGGATCGGGTCGACGGCGCTGTCGATACCCATCACCTCGTTGATGGCATCGGCGGTGGTTGCCTCGGCCACCATCCGTCGCCCGGCCTGGCTGAGATCGGCGAACTGAACGCTGCTACCCGGTCCGCCGCTCAGCAGCGGCGAGGCGAGAGGCGTGGCGTAGCCGGGCTCGATCCGGTCGGCGGCGGCGTCGAGGGCATGGAGCGCCTTCGTCATCCCGATCCTGCCGGCGACCACACCGGCGCCGAGGAGGGCGGCATGGGAACCGACGCGCCACAATCCTCGGGGACCGCCGGCCCTCGTCGAGGCGGTTTGGGCCATCCGGTGGGCGACCCACCGTTCGGCAGCGGCTGCCGCCCAAGCGCCCCCGGCGATCGCTGCTCCGGCGGCCAGGCCGACGGCCACTTCGATCGACTCAGGAGCGGACCTGCCGTCGTCCGGAAAGGAGCGGAGCTGACGGCGGAGCCCTGCGGAGAAGGCGGCGCCGCCGCCTGCGGCCAGCACCGGGAGCGGGACGCCCTCCCGGACCACCATGGCGATGACCCGGCCGGCGAGATTCCCGGCCAGGTATCCCGAGGCGATCGATCCGGCAACGATCATCGCCTGGTCGTTGCGGGACCGGTCCATGAGCGATGGCTGGTAGGCGCGGATCGCAGCCAGGCCGCCCAGCACGAGACCGGTCTGCACGTGCGGCTTCCTCAGGAAGCGTCCCAACCCGCCGAACATGGCGGCGAGCCTATCGGCTTGCTCAGACGATCCTGCGCTCCGACGCCCAGCGGGCGAGTTCGTGCCGGTTCGACAGTTGCAGTTTGCGCAACACCGCCGAGACATGGGTCTCGACGGTCTTGACCGAGATCGACAGCCGGGTGGCGATTTGCTTGTAGGCGTAGCCCTTGGCGATTTGGCGCAGCACCTCGCGCTCGCGCGGGGTCAGTGCGTCGAGCTCGGGGTCGGCGTCGACGGGGATCGTGTCGGAGAAGGCGTCGAGGACGAATCCGGCGAGCCGCGGCGAGAACACGGCGTCGCCGGCCGCCACCCGCCCGATCGCCTCGGCGAGGTCGTCGGGGACGATCGACTTGGTGACATAACCCCGAGCTCCGGCCCGGATCATGGCGATGACATCCTCGGGGGCATCCGAGACGGACAGGGCGAGGAACCGGATTTCGGGATTCGTGTCGAGGACGTTGGCAACGACCGCTAGCCCGCCACCGCCGGGCATGTGGACGTCGACGAGCACCACATCGGGTCTCGCCGAACGGATCGCGTCCACGGCCTCATCGACGTCGGTGGCCCAGCCCACCATCTCGAAGCGCTCGGCGAGCTCGGCCCGAACCCCGCTGAGGAACAGCTCGTGATCGTCGACGAGGTAGATCGAGGTCGTCATGGCAACGGAACCCGCAGGTGGACCTCGGCACCTTCGCCGATCTCGCTGCTGATCTCGACACTCCCCCCCACCCGCTCCATCCGGGCACGGATCGACTCGGCGATGCCCTTGCGGTCCTCCGCGACCGATGCCGGATCGAAGCCCGACCCGCGGTCGGTGACCCATGCCTCCGCGGCGTCGGCAGTGCACTCGAGATAGACCGAGACCTGCTTGGACCCGGAGTGCTCGGCGGCGTTGGCGATGGCCTCTGCGGTCGCGGCGATCAGCGCGGCGGCCTCGCCGGCGACCGGCCGATCGCCGACGACCACGACCTCGACCGGGACGTCGAAGGCGGCCTCGATCTTCGCAGCGGCCGCGATCATCGCCTCGCCGATCGTTTCGGCGGGATCCTCGCGGTCGGGAGCGAACAGCCACGCACGGAGGTCCCGCTCCTGGGCCCGGGCGAGGGTGATCATGCGTTGCGGGTCATCGCTGCGCTGGATGAGGGCGAGGGTCTGGAGCACCGAGTCGTGCAGGTGGGCGGCGACCTCGGCCCGTTCCTCGGAGCGAATCCGGGCGCGTCGCTCGGCGCCGAGATCGTCGAAGAGCCGCAACACCCACGGGCCGAAGACCAGCATGAACCCGACCGCGGTGATCAGCACGGCGATCGCGATCGGGCCCAACGACTGGACCGACTCGAGCGACGCCAATATCACGATGACCCCGGCCGCCATCAGTACGGAGCCGAGGACGATCTGGGTCCGGCTGCGCGGCCCGGAACCGTTCGACGGGAGGGCGAGCTTCACCAGGCGATCGCGTGACCGGGCGCTCGATCGATCCCAGACCAGCGCCGCTCCGAAGGCGAGCAGCCCCACAGGCCACACCACATCGCCGAACCACACCCCGGCGGCCTCGAGCACGAGGAGCGCGGCGACGAACCCGAGGGCGAGCCCGAGCTTCTGGTTCGTCGTGGCGGCGTGATCGGCGCCGATGAGCGATCCGTACTGCTCGTCGTCCGGAGTGCCGACCCATCCGACCAGGTACAGGATCACCCCGACGCCGCCGGCGAGGGCGAGGGTGACGAACGCGGCGCGCACGTACACCGGCGCAATACCGAGCCGGGAACCGATACCTCCCGCCAGACCGGCGACGATGCGATCCTCGGTCGATCGGGTGAGCCGGCCGGTCAGGAACTGATGGCGTGCCACCTCTGGGGCCGGGTCTGCTGATGCGGTTTCGCTCATCGAGGCGATGTTGTCACAGGCCGCGAAG
>CAZCBO010000094.1:0-10147 GCA_964496825.1 uncultured Acidimicrobiaceae bacterium | reverse complement strand
CGAGGTCCGGCGCCACGGCTCAAGAGCGCGGATGTTCGACAGATGCACCTCGACGGTGGGGATCTCGATCGCTTCGATGGCATCCCTGATCGCAAAGGAGTAGTGGGTCAGGGCGCCCGGGTTGATCACCACGGCGTCGGCGTCATCCCGCGCCCGATGAAGTCGATCGATGATCTCGCCCTCGTGGTTCGACTGGAAGGTCTGCGCAGCAGCGTTGACGGCCGCCGCCCAGCGTCGGCAGGCGGTGTCGAGGTCCTCCAGGGTCCACTTACCGTAGATCTCCGGCCGCCGGGTCCCGAGCAGGTTCAGGTTCGGTCCGTTGATGACCGCGATCCGCATGCGTGGAGTCTCGGCGGTTGCCGACGGCGACGCAAGCTTCACGAAGGCGCAAAGCCGGCTGCGATCCCTTCGGCCGCGGTGACGGTTTCCTGCGTCAGCTCGGCCTCCTCGATGGTCGCTTCGGCCCGCAGCCGGTCGACGATGGCCTCGATCACCGCCGCGCCGGTGAGCCCCGGGAGGCTGTCCGACAGGGAGCCCGCGGTGGCGGGGTTCCACTCGAGCCCGAGCGACTCGTAGACGGGGACGAGAACGCGGCGGATCGTGTCCGATCCATCGACGACGATCACACCGCCGATGTGGGCCGCCGACCGGGTGAGTCGCTGCCCGAGCCCTGCCACCTTGGCCGGACCCACGTGGATGCTGAACGCTCCCGGACAGTACTCGCCGGGGACCGCTCCGATCCCTGCCGAGATGCCCAGCGATGCGAGCGCATCGACGAGCACCCCGGCAGCGTCGGCGAAACGGGCCCCGATTCGGTCGACGGGGCGCGATTCCGGCATCACCCAGGACAACCCGATCGTCCGCTCGTGAAAGACCGCGGCTCGTCCTCCGGCAAGCCTGACGAACGGCTCGAATCCGCCCGCCCGTGCGGCTTCCATGGCCGGCACGAACCCCGGAGAGACCAGGTCGTGCTTGCCGAACGCGACGGATCGTCCGGGAACGGTGAGACGGATCGTCTCGGCAAGGGCTCCCCTCGATGCCTCGGTGAGGAGGACACGAGAGACGGCGGTGTCCAGTGGCATGCGCTCGGGGAAGCCCTCGCGGACGAGGCGTATGGTCCGCGACGGCATGTGCGGAGCGTAGGTCCAGAACGGTCGATATCGGTGGGGGAATGGCAAACTCTGCCCGTGCCGAGGAACCTGCTCCGGATTGCCGGCGCCCTCACGGTGGTGTTGGCGCTGGTCGCATGCGGCGAGACCGGGCCCCTGGAGGGGCTCGGCGACCGGTCGAGCGAGTGGGTCCAGCAGGGCGTCGCGGCCACGACCACCACCGAGGCCAGGGTGGTCTTCGAGGTCGCCAACCAGGGCCTGGTCGAGAGCGCGAACCTGCTCTGGTCGAACGACGACCTGGGGAACCCCGGCATCACGGCCGGGCCGCTGGTCCTCCGTGCGGTGTGGGACCGCCAGATCGGAAGCCGTTTCGTCCAGGCGAGTCGCACCGAGATCGCCACCGCCCTTCCCACGATCCGATTCCCCGGGCTGGTGTCGGAGGATGTGAAGTGGATCACGAGCCAATTGGTCTTCGACTCCGCCACCGGCGAGCTCGACGGCACGACGTCGGCGGCCTTCGGCCTGTGGTCGGTCGAGCCCTACTCGGTGTCGGAGGGCCAGCTCGGCGTGCTTCGGGTCGGTGCGGCCCCGGGTGACGTTGGTGCCGGACGCAGCGACATCGTTCCGATCCTCGTCCCGGATGGAGTCAACCTGGGCTGGACCGAGGGTGGCCTTCGTTACGAGATGTTCTGCCGGGCGTCGATCCCAGACGCGGTGTGTGAAGCCATCATCGACTCGTTCGTCCCGCTCTCGACGTTGCTCACCTCCTGATCGTGCACCGGGCGACCGCCCTGGCGGTCCTGCTCCTCCTCTTCGGCTGCGGGGAGGCGTCATTGATGACCGCCGCCGAATATCGCGACGAGGTGTCGGCCCGATCCGAAGCCTATGCCCAGGAGGCCGAGACGGTACGTTCCGGCCACCTCTCTCGCTTGGAGCAGGCGGTGAACGATCTCGTGGGTGAGTTCGAGGGGGAGGCACTGCAGCGAGCAGCCGTCGCTGCCACCGCCCAACACACCTCGGCCCTGTTCGCCGCCGTCGCCGATGCCGTCGACCGCTACACCATCGATCTCGAAGCGATGGAGCCCCCAGGGCCGCTCGAGGGCGCGCACGGCGAGTACGTCGATGCCTTGCGACTGTCCATCGATGGGCTCGGGGTGACGCTCGATGCCCTGGCCGCGGCGTCGTCGTTCGATGAGATCGATGCCGCCATCGGTGGGTCGACCTTCAACGACACCCAGCACCGTGTGGACGCCGCCTGTCGGAGCCTCGAGGAGGCCCTCGTCGACGAGGGGGTGCCGGCGAACCTGCACTGCCGTCAGGACTGAGCAACGCAACCCAGCGCTAACGTGTTCGGTATGGACGACGCCCTGGAAGAAGCCGCCGGAGTAGACGTCGGATCCGATCCGATCGAAGAGGAATCGGTCGAGACCCGGCCGGAGGACACTGCGATTCCGGAGCCCGAGGTACCGCGAGCCGACTGGCGCGCCGCCTATACCGCGATGGTCCGGCTCGGCGCCGGCATGGTGGGAACCGTCCTCGATCGCGCCTATCAGGCGGCCGCCGCACCACCAGAGGAGCCGGAGGTTGCGCCCGACGCCACGACGAGCGACGGCAATCCCATCGGGTCCGTTCTCTTCGGCCTCGCCGCCGATCTCCCCGATCGCATCGGCCGGGTGACGGGCACGGTGGCCGAGAGCAGTGGGCCGGTTCGCGGCCTGGCGTCGTGGGGATGGCGGGTGACCGCAGCCAGCCCGGTCGGATGGGTGATCTCGAAGCCGGTCGAGGCGGTTCGCGAGCGGGTCGACGCCGAGGCCCAGCGTCTGGCCGAGATCGGGCGCAACGAGTACGCCCAGGGCAGGGTCCTGTTCGAGACCGTGGTCGACAACACGATCGACGGCGTGCTGGACAACGTTTCCGAGAGCGACGCGCTCAACGAGTTGATTCGCGAGCAGGCGCTCGGGATCGGGGACGCCGCGATCCAGGAAGTCAGGGAAACCGGTGCAGCGGTCGACAGTCGCACCGACGCGATCGTTCGCAAGCTCCTCAGGCGAGAGCCGCGCCGGGTGCCCCCGATGCCGGCGAACGGAGCGGAATGACCGGGGAGATCGGCTTCGACGATCTGGAGGGCCGGGTCGCCGGGTTCCCCTCCCGGGCGGTGGCGTTCACCATCGATCTCGTGATCGTCGTGTTCCTGATCGGGCTGCTCAGCTGGGTGGTGACCCTCCTCGAGACCTTGTTCGAGCTGTTCATCTCACGGGACCTCAACCTGGTTCGGGCATACGCGTTCACGATCCCGTTCATCGTCGCGCTCTACTACGTCGGGTCCTGGGCGCTCACCGGGGGGACGATCGGCAAGCGGCTGCTCGGCCTGCGGGTCGTACGGGCCGACGGCTTTCCGCCGACCGTCGGCCGATCGATCGTCAGGTTCGTCGGCTACTTCCTGTCGGCCGTCGTCTTCTTCCTCGGCTTCATCTGGGCGCTGTTCGACGACGAGCACCGGGCCTGGCACGACGATCTGGCGGGCACCTGGGTCGTGTACGACTTCCAACGCCACCGCTGGGGCGAGGTCTTCTCCCATCGCGTCGAAGGTTGAGATCACCGCGCTGGGACTGATCCTGCTGGTCGCGGGGTGCGGCACCGATGCGGATCCGCCGGCAGCAGAAGCCGGTTGCGCCGACGTGATCGCCGCCGAGATCGAGCCCGGGCAGGGGGGATTTGCGTTCTCCGTCACCGTGGCGTCGGCGGACACCGGATGGGACAAGTACGCCGATGCCTGGGAGATCCGCACGCCCGACGGCGAGGTGCTCGGGACGAGGGAGCTCACCCATCCTCATGTCGACGAGCAGCCGTTCACCCGTTCGCTCTCGGGAGTCCGGATCCCGGGCGAGATCTCCCAGGTGGAGATCGCGGCCCGCGATTCCGTGGAGGGCTTCTGCGGAGCGGTGCTGATCGCCGACGTTCCCCGCTAGGAGGAGTCGAGGAACCCCACGACGTGCTCGGCCACCGACTGGCCGCGATCCTCCTGGAGGAAGTGACCGGCCCCCTCCACCAGCGTGAGCTCCTTCGCCCCGGGGATGCGCTCGACGAACCGCTGCCCCACCGCCGTCGGGAAGACGGGGTCTTCGGTGGAGAAGATCACCGCGGCGGGTCGGGTCCACGATGCCAGCGCTTCGCGAACGGCAGACATCTCGGCGGCACCGGGGGATTCGGCGTCGAGGGGGACGATGAGCGGGAACCGGTACGCGCCCATCTTGGAGTCCTGGTTGGGGAACGGGGCTTCGTACCCGGCGAACACCGATTCCGGCCAATCGGTCACGGCCGACCGGGCCATGACGAACCCCACCGGGAGATCGGGATTGCGCTCGACGAACGACCGCCAGCGCATGAACCCCTCGCTCATCGGGACCCGGCCGGAGAACAGGCCGGTGTTGAGGATGACGAGTCGGTCGAACCGACCGGGATGCTCGACGGCGAGGCGTAATCCGATCGGCCCGCCCCAATCGTGGACCACCGCGGTGATGCCGCGCAGATCGAGATGCTCGACGAGGTCGGACATCGTGGCGACGTGCCGGTCGTAGGTGTAGAAGGCCGGGTCGACCGGCTTGTCGGACTTGCCGAACCCCGGGAGGTCGGGGACGACGGCCCGGTAGCCCGCCTGCGTGAGGATCGGGATCATCTTCCGGTAGAGGTAGCTCCAGGTCGGCTCGCCGTGGAAGAGCACGACGGGCGCACCGTTCCCCTCGTCGAGGTAGTGGATGCGCAGGCCTCCGATCTGCAGGTAGTGGGGATCGAACGGGTATCCGTCGAGGTCGACGAATCGATCGTCGGGAGTGCGCTGCGCTTCCCGGCTCACGCCGGATCGTCGGCCTTGTCGGGTGGCCCGGGGACGACCAGCACCGGTTTGCCGCTCTCCAGCATGACCCGGGCCGACACGCTCTCCCAGGCGTCCTGGTTGAAGATCGGACGCGTTGCCCCGAGCACGATCACGTCGGCGTGGAGCTCACCCGCTGCCTCGGAGATCGTCCTCGCCGGGTCGGCTCCCTCCATGTACTTCACATCGAAGGGGATGCGGGCGCCTTCCAGGGCGTGCTCGACCGATTCGACGAGCCGCTTGCCCCGCTCCTCGAGGTAGCGCCGGGCCGATGCCTCGTTGCCGGCAGCGTCGCGGGCGCTCGAGACGTCGAGGTCGTCGAGGAAGTCCCTGGGTACCTCCATGACGGTGATGACGGTGACCTTTCCGTGCTGACCGAGGAGCTGCCGGGTGAACTCGACCACCGGTTCCGGGCTGAGCACGCCCGTCGTCGCGATGAGCACGTGCATCGAGCCAATCCTAGGACCAGGGAGACGACCCTGCCCCGGGGCGTAGCATGGGCGTCGTGGACACCGGCACCGTCAATAATGTTCTCTGGGCGATCCCGAACGTCCTGTGTCTGGTGGGCTCCCGGTCCGGCGAGCGGCGCAACGGGATGACGACCTCGTGGGTGACCCAGGTCTCGATGGAACCCGTCCTGGTGGCGGCATCGGTCGACGTGACGGCGGTCACCAATCGCCTGATCCGCGAGGGCGGCTCGTTCAGCATCAATCTGTGGGATCGTGCCGACACCACCGTCTTTCGCCGATTCTCGAAGCCGGCGGACGACGACGGGACGAGCCTCAACGGCTACGCGGTGCGCGACGGCGTCACCGGGGTTCCCATCTTCGAGGATGCCATCGCCTGGATCGAGTGTCGCGTGCACGACACGATCGAGCTCGGCACCCATGACCTGTTCCTGGGCGAGGTGGTCGATGTCGGGATCACCGAAGGGGCCGAGTCGATCGTTGCCAGGATGGAAGACACCCGAATGAAGTACGGCGGCGTGCGCCGTCACTGAGGAGGCTCGAGATGGACGTCCGCTTCGATGGCACCGTGGCGCTGATCACCGGAGGCACGCGAGGCATCGGAGAGGCGACCGCACGGGAGCTGCTGGCCTCCGGCGCCGAGGGGGTCGCCGTCACCTCGCGGCGCGCCGAGAACCTCGACGGGGTCGCCGGACGTCTCGACGCCGGGGACCGGCTCCTGCCGCTCGAGGCCAGGGCAGACGACGACGCCGCCGCGGCGACCGCGGTGGGAACGGTCCTCGATCGCTTCGGTCGGCTCGACATCCTCGTCAACAACGCCGGCACCAACCCGGCGGCGGGCGCGCTGGCCGACGTCGACCTCGGTGCTCTCGACAAGACCTGGGCGGTGAACCAGCGCGGACCGCTCATCTGGTCCCGCGAGGCGTGGAACCGGGCGATGAAGGAGCATGGTGGTGCGATCGTCAACGTGGCGTCGGTGGGCGGCGTGCGACCCGGCACCGCCCTCGGTGCGTACAACACGTCGAAGGCGGCGCTGATCTACCTGACCAGGCAGCTCGCCTTCGAGATGGCTCCCGGTGTGCGCGTCAACGCGGTGGCACCCTCGGTGGTGCGCACGCGTCTTTCGGCATTGCTGTGGGACGGGATCGAGGATCAGACCGCAGCGGCGCATCCTCTGCAGCGCATCGGGGAGCCGGAGGACGTCGCCCATGCGATCGCCTTCCTCGCTTCCGAGAAGGCGTCCTGGATCACCGGCGTCCTGCTGCCCGTGGATGGTGGAGCGCTCAATGCGGCTCCGGCGGTTGGCATGTGACGCCGCTCAGTCGCGCGGCGAATCCGTGTCGTCCAGCTGGATCTCGATCTCGTGGATTCGGCGCTCCAGCTCTTCGCGTTCGGCGGCGTCCCGCTCTTTCAGCATCTGGTTGATGCGGTTGACCTCGGAACCGGGATCGATGATCCAGCGCATCGGACTCTTCTCCGCCTTGGTTCGTTCGGCGCTCCTGGCGTCGAGCTCCTCGAGCCGCCGGCGTGCCTGCTCACGCTCGTAGCGGAGGATGTCCTCAGAACGCGAGGCAACCGAGGCCTCCCGCGCCGACTGTCTGAGCTCGTCGCGTCGAGCGATGAGCTCGGCCCGACCCGGGTCGCCCGGTCCCATGGCGTCGAGGCGATCGATGATCTCGGCGATCTCGGCGAGTGCCTCGTCGACTGAGAGCGGTTCGTCACTCACGGTCTCATCGTACTGCCCGGCCACGTCACGGTTGTCGCTCGAATGTCGCGCCCTTGTAACCGGGGACGAAGCCGGCGGAGGCCAGGAGCTCGCCCCATTTGGTGTCGGCGACGAGGGACCCGTCGATGCGCTCCACCGTCATCCGGCGGTGCCTGGGGGCGACCGCGGCCAGCGCGGCGGCGAAGCCCCCGGGATCGTCGGTGAAGGAGAGGGCGCTGCGGCCGCCGGGCTCGACGTAGGCAGCGAGCGCGCCGTCGTGCAACACCACGTGGGCTCCGGCCCGTCTCGCGGGTCGGCTCACGTCGTGATCGGGCCATCGGACGGCTGCACCGTACGGATTCGCCGGATCGGCGGCGGCGAGCACGACGATCCCGGTGCCGGCGGTGGAGCGGAGCCGGTCGATGGCACCCGGCTGACCGAACTGGGCGCCGCCGAGCCCCTCCAGGAAGTACCCGCGTCGCACCCGACCGGCGTCCTCCATGGCCGAGAGCACCGGGTAGAGAGCGGTGAATCCGCCGGGGACGCCTTCGGCGGCGACGAGGTCCCTGGTGACGATGCCGTGGCGCCCGAGCAGCATCTCGGCGCGGGCCGTGGCCTGCTCCTCGGGAGATGGCACCGTACCGCCGAGCAGGTCGCCGGTGGCGTACCACCGGCCGGACGCCTCCGGTGGCGGTGATGCGGAGAGCGCCCGGGGTCGCCTCCCCCTGGTCCTGCTCCCTCTCGCAACGTGGGCCCGCAACGGTGCCAGGGTGTCGTTGGTCACCTCGCCCGCCCAGACCAGATCCCACAGCGCATCGAGGACATCGGCGGGAGCCCCACCGCCGGCGGTGCCGTAGAGGTCGGGGAAGAACGAGGCTCCCCGCTCCGCCAGGTGGGTGCGGATCGCCTCGTGGATCGCCCCCTCGGGAGGCTCATCGGCCGGCTCGGTGAGGAGCAAGGGGACCTGGGCCCGCGGATAGAGCGCGACGCGTCCGTCGCGCGAGCCGAGCGGGCCACGACCTACCCAGACGAGCTCTCCCGTGGCGAACATGGTGTCGATTCCCTCGGTCGCTGCTCGATCGGCGAGCACCTCGGTCTCGAGGATCGACGCCGGAATCGCTGCGCCCTTGAGCTGGTCGACCACGCGCTCGAGGTGATCGGGCCCGGGGCGCGTCGGATCGATCTGTTGCCAGGCAGGAAGGAAGCGTCCCAGTGCGTTGGTCTCGACGGCTTCGACATCGGAGCGGAGCACCGCCAGGCTGCGGCGTCGGATCCGGCGCAGCACATCGGCATCGACCCACTCATGCTCGACACCGCCAGGGCGGTAGGCGCCGCCGGCGATTCGGCCCTCCGCCTCGAGCCGATCGAGCACGTCGGCGACGACACCGGGTGGCAGCCCGAGCTCGGTTGCAGCTTCGCGGGTCGTGAACGGTCCATGGGTTCTGGCGAAGCGGGCAACGACGTCGCCGGTCGGGTCGGGGACGGGCTCGAGAAACACCCGCGGGAGTGACTGGGGCAGGGCGACGCCGAGGGCATCGCGAAGCCGTGCGGCGTCCTCGACGGCGGCGTAGCGAACCTCGCTGCCGCGCCTGACGGTGATGGTGCGGCCGGCGGCGTCGAGCTCGGTGAGCCAGTCGTCGACGTCCTCGGGCGAGGCCACCCGCGCCGCGATCTTCTCGAGGGTCAAAGGGCCGAGGTCGCGCAGGAGGTCGTGGAGGCCGTCGACGGATCGGGCCCTGCGCTCCGGCGAGCGCTGCTGCAGATCGTCTTCGACGGCGGCGATGACATCGGCGTCGAGGAGATCACGAAACGCGGGCTCCCCGAGCAGCTCGGCGAGCAGGCTCCGGTCGAGGGTCAGCGCCATCGCTCGCCGCTCGGCGACCGGGGCGTCGTACTCGTACATGAAGGCGGCAACGAAGTCGAAGGTGAGCGATGAGGCGAAGGGGCTGGGTGCGGTCAGGTCGACCTGGGCAACCCGCGTGCGACGGGCCGCGATGTCACCGAGGACCTCGGCGAGCGCGTCGAGATCGAAGTGATCCTGCAGGATCTCGCGGTAGGTCTCGAGCACGATGGGAAAGGTTCCGTGCCTCCTGGTGGCCTCGAGGAGGCTGGCGGCTCGCCGGCGTTGCTGCCACAACGGTGTCCGTGTGCCCGGCCGCCGTTTGGGGAGAAGCAGTGAACGGGCCGCAGATTCCCGGAATCGGGATGCGAACAGTGCGGAGTCACCGACCTCGGCAAGGAGCGTCTCCTCGATGTCGTCGGGCTCGATGAGCAGCTCAGCGGTGTCAGGCGGCTCGTCGACGTCCGGGAAGCGGAACAGCATTCCGTCATCGGCCCAGATCATGTCCACCTCGGTGCCGTGCGTGGCGCGGTAGCGGTGACGGGCCGCCAGCGCCCACGGGGCATGGATCCGGGCGCCGAACGGCGTGAGGACGGCGACGCGCCAGTCACCGATCTCGTCGCGGAACCGCTCGACCACGATCGTCTTGTCGGTGGGCAGCGCTCCCGTCGCCTGGTGTTCCTCCTCGATGAACCCGGCCAGGTTGGCGGCGGCCCACGGGTCGAGCCGGTACTCGTCGGTCAGGACCTGCGTTGCCGCCTGGTGATCGAGGGCTCCGATGCGGCGGGTGAAGGCGCCGACCGCTCGACCCAGCTCGAGGGGACGTCCGGGGGCATCCCCGTGCCAGAAGGGGAGCCTGGCTCCTGCGGTGCCCGCCGCGGGTGACACGATCACATGGTCGAGGGTGATGTCCTCGATGCGCCACGCCGAGGACCCGAGCACGAAGGTGTCGCCGTTGCGCGACTCGTACACCATCTCCTCGTCGAGTTCCCCGACGCGTCCGCCGTCGGGGAGCACTACCCGGTACAGGCCGCGATCCGGGATCGTTCCCGGGTTGGTCACGGCGAGGAGGCGGGCGTTGCGACGCCCGGTGACGGTTCCGGCGACGCGGTCCCAGACGACCCGGGGGCGCAGCTCGGCGAACTCGTCGGAGGG
>CAZCBO010000093.1:0-10267 GCA_964496825.1 uncultured Acidimicrobiaceae bacterium | reverse complement strand
CGTTGTAGTGGTCGGTGTGGTGGTGGGAGTAGAAGATCGCCCTGATCGGCTTGTCGGAGATCTTGGCGATCTCGGCGGCGATGTGGGCACCGGCCTCCGCGTTGATCCCGGTGTCGTAGACGATCAGCCCGTCGTCGCCCTCGATGATCGTGCTGTTGCCGATGTAGCCCAAGGGGCAGTGCACGGTCCACACCGGCAGGTCGCCGCACCGGTAGGTCTGCTGGGCATCCTCCTCGAAGAGCTTGCGGTGCTCCAGGAAGTAGTCCGGCCAGGAGCGCTCGACGTCGTACGGGTTTGCCATGGGGGTCCTCCCTTCGCTGGGTCATGGTATCAACGCCACCACGGGGAAAACCTGCTGGACGGTGCCCGTTCTGTGGGCTGGCAGCCGCGCCAGGCGCGGCTGCGAGCCCTGGGTTCGTAGTCGCGGCCTGGAAACCCCTGCCAGGAGGTCTACTTCCCTGAGGCGTGTTCAGCGGCTAGCGTGCCCGCGAAGTGGCCTGGCTTGCCAGGCCACTGTGGGTTGGACAAGAGGAGGCAATCACTGATGAGAAGAAAGACCTGGTGGCTGGGCGCGCTCTTAGCGTTCGCCCTGGTCGCGGCTGCCTGTGGTGGTACCGAAGACACCACCACGACGACGGAAGCCGCGCAGACCACCACGACGGCCGCGGCGACCACGACCGCTGCCCCCGAACCCGAGTTCATGGGCGCGGCTCTCGTCGCCCCGGACTGTGAGTACGGCGGCAAGATCAAGTCGATCACCGCGACGGCGTCCGACGAGGTCGTGTTCGAGCTCTGTAGCGCCGACCCGGCCTTCCTGGCCAAGGCGGCGTTCGTCGTGTTCGGCATCCAGCCGGCCGAGCACCTCGAGGCGACTGGTGGGGCTCCCCTCCGGAACCCGGTCGGCACCGGTCCGTACAAGCTCGTCGACTGGGTTGCCGGCGACTCGGTCGTCTACGAGCGCAACCCCGACTACTACGGGCGGCAGGCGCCGCACGAGACGGCGGTGTTGCGCTGGGCCACCGAGGGCGCACAGCGGCTCCTCGAGCTCCAGTCCGGCAACGTGGACGGGATCACCTTCCCGAGCACCGATGACTACCAGGTGATCGAGGACGACCCGAACACCGAGCTGGTGGACAAGCCCGAGCCGAACGTCCTGTATGTGGCGATGACCAACACCTTCGCCCCGTTCGACAACCCGGACGTGCGCAAGGCGCTGGCGCTGGGAATCGACCGACAGCGGATCGTCGACACGTTCTACCCGCCGGGGTCCGAGGTGGCGACCCACTTCACCCCGTGCTCGGTGACGAACGGCTGTGAAGGCGATGCGTGGTACGACTACGACCCGGAGGCCGCGAGGCAGCTCCTCGCCGACGCCGGGTTCCCCAACGGCTTCGAGACCAGCATCTTCTACCGGGACGTGTTCCGGGGATACTTGCCGGAGCCGGGAGCGGTGGCGGTCGACCTGGCCGACCAGCTCCAGGAGAACCTGAACATCACCGCCAACGTGGTCGTCATGGAGTCGGGTGCCTTCATCGAGGAGTCCACTGCGGGCAACCTCGACGGCATCTACCTGTTGGGGTGGACGGGTGACTACCCGCACATCACCAACTTCCTCGACTTCCACTTCAGCCAGTTGAACCCGCAGTTCGGCAACCAGGATCCGTCGTACTACGAGCCGCTGGAGCTGGCGTCGAAGTCGACCGATCCGGTGGCGGCCGAGCCGCTGTACGCCGAGGCGAACAACGCCCTGAAGGAGTTCGTCCCGATGGTGCCGATCGTCCACTCGACGACGGCCTTCGCCTACGGCGCGAACGTGGACGGCGCCTATGCCCCGCCCTGGGGTCAGGTGTTGTTCAACTTCATGGACAACGGCGAGGACACCTTCGTGTTCATGCAGGGCAACGAGCCGATCTCGCTGTACTGCGCGGACGAGACCGACGGTGAATCCCTGCGTGCCTGCGCCCAGGTCGTCGAGGCGCTGTACTCGTACAGCCCGACCGGGGAGGTGCAGCCGCAGCTCGCAGAGAACTGCTCTGCAAACGAGGACCTCACCGTGTGGACGTGCTCGCTGCGCACCGATGTCGTGTTCCACGACGGGAGCGCCTTCGACGCCAACGACGTCGTCGCCTCCTGGAGCGCCGGCCTCAACTCGGCCAGCCCGCTCCACGTCGGCAACACGGGCGCCTGGGAGTACTACTCCTACCTCTGGGACGGCCTTATGGACGTCCCGGTCGAGGAGGGCTAACCACGGCCTGATCGAGGAAGAGGGGGAGGCCATCGGCCTCCCCCTCTTCGCGACATGAGCCCCCCCTCAGGCCTACGCTTCACCGATGCTCGGCTTCATCACCCGGCGAACGATGCTGGCGATCCCGGTGCTGATCGGGATCATCATCGTGGTGTTCTTCCTCATCCGGGCGATCCCGGGCGATCCCTGTACCGCCATCCTCGGCGAGCGCGCCAGCGAGGAGGCCTGCGCCCGCTTCAACGAGGCCAACGGCCTCGACGAGCCGATCTTCGTCCAGCTCGCCATCTACATGAAGAACGTGGCCACGCTCAACCTGGGCGAGTCCATTCGCTTCTCGATCCCCGTCAACCAACTGCTCATCGAGCGGCTCCCCCTCACCATCGAGCTCGCCTTCTCCGCCCTCACCATCGCCGTCGTTGTCGGCGTGCCCCTCGGGATCGCCGCCGCCCGCCGGCACAACACCTTTGTCGACACCGGGACGATGGCCTTCGCCAACGTCGGCGTGTCGATGCCGGTCTTCTGGCTCGGACTGATGCTGGCCTACGTCTTCGCCCTGGTGCTCAAGGACACCCCCTTCGCCCTGCCCCCCTCGGGCCGGCTCACCGCGGGCGTGATCTCCCAGCCCTACTACAACGTGTGGGGTTGGGAGCTCCAGGAGGGCACGCTCTGGCAACAGATCAATGAGTTCATCGGCAACTTCTACATGTTCAACGCCATCATCACGTGGCGCTGGGACGTGTTCTGGGACGCCTTCCGCCACATGATCCTGCCCGCCGTGGCCCTCGCCACGATCCCGCTGGCGATCATCGCCCGGATCACCAGGAGCTCCCTGCTCGAGGTCATGGGCACCGACTACATCAGGACGGCCCGGGCCAAGGGCGCTTCCGAGCAGCGGGTGGTGCGTCGCCACGCCCTGCGGAACTCGATGCTGCCGGTGGTCACCATCATCGGCCTCCAGCTCGGGCTGTTGCTCGGCGGAGCCGTCCTCACCGAGACCATCTTCAACCTCGCCGGGGTGGGCCGCGCCCTCTTCGACGCCATCACCGGCCGTGACTATGCCGTGGTCCAGGGCTTCACCGTGATCATCGCCCTCGGCTACGTGATCGTGAACCTGCTCGTCGACATCTCCTACGGCTACCTCGATCCGAGGATTCGCGTCAAATGACGATGCTCGGCCCCCGGAGCCGGCGGACCACGGTGGAGACGCTGGAAGAGGTCGCCCTCGACGAACAGCGCCTCACCACCAAGCCCCAGGCCCAGTGGCGGCTGGCGGCGCGCCGCTTCCGCGAGCGGAAGTCCGGGATGATCGGCCTCGGCATCGTGACGTTCCTGTTCCTCGTCGCGCTGCTCGCCCCGCTCATCGCCCCCTACGACCCGAACGAGGTGCTGATCGGGAAAGAGGACGTGACGCGTCGCGACCCGCCGTGCGTGGAGCTCTTCGGCTGCGAGGACGCCCCGCCCAACCACATCCTCGGCATCGACGGCAACGTACGCGACGAGTTCTCCCGGATCGTCTTCGGGGCCAGGGTCAGCCTCACCATCGGCTTCTTCGTCGTGGCCATCGCCCTCGTCGCCGGCAGCGCCTTCGGCGCTCTCGCCGGATACGTCGGGGGATGGCTCGACAACGGGATCATGCGCGTCATGGACGTGGTCCTCGGCTTCCCCTCGCTGCTGCTGGCGATCGCCATCGTGTCCGCGTTCGGGCCGGGGTTGCGCAACGCGCTGATCGCCATCGCCATCGTCAGCATCCCCCAGTACGCCCGCGTCATGCGTGCCCAGGTGCTGTCGATCAAGGAGACCGACTATGTCGCCGCCTCCATGGCCCTCGGTGCCAAGCCACGCCAGATCGTGTTCCGGCGGGTCATCCCCAACGCCCTCACCCCGCTCGTGGTGTTGGCCACGCTGGGCGTCGCCGCCGCCATCCTCGAGGCCGCCGGCCTGTCGTTCCTCGGCCTCGGCGCCCAGCCGCCCACGGCCGAGTGGGGTTCGATGCTGGCCGTCGAACGAAACCAGGTGTTCACCTCGCCGCACCTGGTGTTCTTCCCCGGCCTCGCCATCATGATCACCGTCCTCGGGTTCAATCTGATGGGCGATGGTCTCCGCGACGCCCTCGACCCAACGCTGAACCGATGACCACCGATCCCGACACCGAGGCGATCCAGACCCTCGAGCCGGCCGTGGCCGGTGGCCGGATGCGCGGTGAGCGCCTCCTGGAGATGAAGGACGTCAAGACCCACTTCGACACCAGGGACGGCGTGGTCAAGGCGGTGGACGAGGTGAGCCTGCACATCGACCGCGGTGAGGTGCTCGGCCTGGTCGGCGAGTCGGGGTGCGGTAAATCGGTCACCTCGCTGTCGATCATGGGTCTCGTCCCCCATCCCGGCAAGGTCGTCGCCGGCGAGATCCTCTTCGACGGGAAGAACATCGTCGACATGAAGAAGGAGGAGATGCGATCGATCCGCGGTGAGCACATCTCGATGATCTTCCAGCAGCCGGGATCGGCGCTCAACCCGGTGCACCGTGCCGGGATCCAGATCAAGGAGGTGTTCGAACTCCACCGCGACTGGAGTGACGACGTCGAGGACGAGAAGGTCATCGACATGCTGAAGCAGGTGGGTATCCCGGATCCCCAGCGGCGGGCGAACGCATACCCCCACGAGCTGTCGGGCGGGATGGCCCAGCGGGTGATGATCGCCATGGCGCTCGCCTGCGAGCCGGAGCTCCTCATCGCCGACGAGCCGACCACGGCCCTCGACGTCACCATCCAGGCTCAGATCCTCGACCTGATTCGCAATCTCCAGAACGAGTCGCACACCGCGGTGCTGCTCATCACCCACGACCTCGGCATCGTCGCCGAGATGGCCGACCGGGTCGCGGTGATGTACGCCGGGGAGATCGTCGAGGAGACCGACGTGCGGTCGATCTTCAAGGACCCGCTCCACCCCTACACCCAGGGGCTGATCGGCTCGATCCCGATCCTCGGCAGGCTCAGCGAGGAGCTGGCGGTCATCCCCGGGGTGGTGCCATCCCTCATCGACCTCCCGCCGGGATGCCGCTTCGCCGACCGCTGCGTCGCCAGGGTCGAGAACAATCTCGAGATCTGCACGGAGGTCAAGCCGGAGCTCGAGGAGGTCAAGCAGGGACACCAGGTGCGGTGCTGGCTCTACTCGTCACCAGAGGACTCCGAGGAGGCGACCGATGCCTGAGCCGCTGGTCCAGGTCAGGGACATCGTCAAGCAGTTCCCGGTCAAGGGTGGGATCTTCCAGCGAACGGTGGGCACGGTGAATGCCGTGGCCGGGGTCGACCTCGACATCGCCAAGGGCGAGACGATCGGCCTCGTCGGGGAGTCGGGATGCGGAAAGACCACGCTGGGCCGGATGCTCGTCCGGCTCCTCGAGCCGACCTCGGGAACGATCAGTTACGACGGCCACGACATCACCCACGTGCATGGAAACGACCTCAAGCCGTTCCGCAAGAAGGTTCAGATCATCTTCCAGGACCCGTTCTCGTCCCTGGACCCGCGCACCCAGGTCGGTCAGTCCATCGGAGAGGGTCTCCGCCTCCACGGGATGAAGGACAAGGACGAACGGCGGGCCAAGGTGGAGGACACCCTCGAGCTCGTCGGGCTTGCCCCGAGTTACGCCGACCGGTTTCCCCACGAGTTCTCGGGAGGGCAGCGGCAGCGCATCGGAATCGCCAGGGCCCTCGCCCTGGACCCGGATTTCATCGTCGCCGATGAGCCGGTCTCGGCACTCGATGTCTCGATCCAGGCCCAGGTGCTCAATTTGCTCCGCGACCTCCAGGGCGAGCTGGGGCTGACCCTGCTGTTCATCGCCCACAACCTGGCGGTCGTCGAGCACATCTCGGACCGGGTGGCGGTGATGTACCTGGGGCGGATCGTCGAGTTCACCGACCGCGACACCCTGTACCGGAACCCGGTGCATCCCTATACCGAGGCGCTGCTCTCGGCGATACCGATCCCCGACCCCGACCGGCCCCGCGACCGGAGGATCCTCCAGGGCGAGATCCCCTCGCCGATCAACCCGCCGCCCGGGTGCACGTTCCACCCCCGCTGCCCGATCGCCGAGCTGGGGATCTGCGACGTCGAGATCCCGCAACTGGAGCCGGTCAACGGGAACGCCGGTCACCTGGCGGCGTGCCACGTGCGAGCGCCCGCCACCTCCGTTCTTGCGTAACGTGGGCCCGCATACGGGCTGTGATTACGCAAGAACGAGTGGATGAGTAGGTACTTCGCCGAGAAACCGGGTCAGCCGCGCGCCCGGAGCGCCCGCGACGCCATCGCCATCGTCGTCGGCCTGGCCCTGCTCATCTGGACCAGCTTCAGGTGGGGTGAGGTCTCGACGACCGATCAGTGGTTCCTCGATCTGCTCGAGCTCCTGCCCGCCTGGTTCGACGACATCTGGAAGGTCGGGTACTTCCTCGGGCTGATCATGGTCATCGGGTTGTTCGCGGCGGCAATCCTCCAGCAGCGCGGCTACCTCCTGCGCGACCTCGTCCTCGCCGTCGTCGCCACCTTCTTCGTCGCGGTATCGCTCGCCTGGCTGATCAGCGACACGTTCCCCACCCTGCTCCCGGAGCTGACCCGGCCGCGGGATCCAGAGACCGCCTTCCCGATCCTCCGGGTGGCGATGGTGACGAGCGTGATCTACGTCGCCTCACCCCACCTGGCGCGGCCGGTGCGGTTGTTCGGGTGGTTCACGGTCCTGGTCGGCGCCGTCTCCGGATTCGGCCTCGGGTTCGGGTTGCCCTCGGACGCCCTCGGTGCGATCGGCCTCGGCCTGGTGGCGGGCGGCAGCGTCTTGCTGATCTTCGGCTCCCCCCGGGGCTATCCCGACATCGAGGAGGTGACAGAGGCGCTGGCCGAGCTCGACGTCGACGTCGATGACCTGACCCTGGTGCCCGACCAGTCCTGGGGGACGCGCACGCTGGCGGGGACCCTCGAGGACGGAACCCCGATCGAGGTCCTCGCCTACGGACGCGACGCGGCCGACACCCGGATGGCGGCGCGGCTGTGGCATGCCCTCTGGTACCGCGACTCGGACCGCACGATCAGCTTCTCCAGGCTCGAGGCCGTCGAGCACGATGCCCTTGCCATGCTGATGGCGGCCAACCAGGGAGTCAACGCCCAGCAGCCGCTGGCCGTCGGCGTCGCCGGCGACGACATGGCGGTGCTGGCGAGGAGCGCCGACGGAGAGCCCCTCGTCGATCCCAGCCAGGACCAGCTGGAAGCCGTCTGGCGCCAAGTGATGAAGCTCCACGACGCCGGCATCGCCCATGGGAACCTCACCCTCGATGCGGTGAGCGTCGACGACGGCGAGATCCTCCTCGGTGACTTCGCCGACGCCTCGTTCCACGCCACCGAGGCGCAGAAGAGCAAGGACGTCGTCTCCCTGCTCTACGAGACGGCAGCCGCCGCCGGAGTGGAAACCGCCGTGGCCGCGGCAGCCGCCGTCGTTCCGGAGGACCAACTCGTCGACGCCCTCGCCTACATGCAGGTCCCTGCGCTGCGTCGCGAACAGCGCCAGCACGTCGACAAGCCCAAGGCGCTGCTCAACGACCTCAAGGACGCGATCGCCCGGGAGACCGGGGCGGAGGTCCCTGAGGAGGCGAAGCTGCGGCGCATCAGGCCCAAGGACCTGATCATGCCGGCGCTGTCGCTCGTCGCGGTCTATGCGCTGATCGGGATGCTCGGCGATATCGATTTCGCCGCCGTCTGGGACGTGGTTCGGGACGCGACCTGGGTGCTCATCGTCATCGGCTTCCTCATCGGGCAGACCGTCTTCTTCTTCGAGGCCACCGCCATGCTGTTCGCCACCGGCTACCCGCTCCCGATGAAACCGCTCGTCGTGTTGCAGCTCGGGGTGAAGTGGATCGGGCTCGCCGTCCCGAGCGCGGCGGGGCGCGTGACGATGAACACGCTGTTCCTCCGCAAGTATGGCGTGCCGCCAACGATCGCCGTGACGCAAGGCGCGATCGACAGCCTCGCCGGGTTCTTCGTCGAGGGGATGATCCTGCTCGTCGCCTTCATCGCCGCCGACATCGACGTCGAGATCGACACAGGCGACGTCCGCTGGGGGCTCATCCTCGGCATCGTGCTGCTCGTGATCGTCGGGACCGTCGTGGCCGTGCTGAAGATTCAGAAGCTGCACGATCGGGTGATCCCGGTGATCCGTGACGCCTGGAGCTCGGTCTCGGGACTGATCACGAGTCCCAAGCAGGTGCTCGGCCTGCTGGGGAGCAACGTCGCGTCACGGGTCGTGTTGGCCACCGTGCTGTGGTTCGTGCTCGAGGCCATCGGCGCTCCCCTGCCCCTCGTGACCTGTCTCGTCGTGACCGTCGCCACCAACCTGCTGGCAGGACTGGTGCCGATCCCCGGCGGGATCGGCGTCGCCGAGGCGGTGATGACGTCGTTCCTCGTGCTAGCCGGGCTGGACTCGGACACTGCCTTCGCCGCCGCCGTCGTCTACCGCATGGCGCAGTTCTACATCCCCGCCGGCGAGGGGTTCTTCGCCACCAGATGGCTCGAGGCCGGCGACTACATCTAGGGAACCCGAACGGGAACTAGCTCTGCGCGGCCCGTGCCTCCGCGGGCAGATTCCAGCTCGCGGCAGCATCTTAGGATGCGTCGTCGCGGCGAATGGAGGAGGTGCGGATGGCCGACACCGACATGGAGGCCGGCCCGATCGATTACCTGATCGTGGAGTGGCCGGCGGGCGCGCAGCCGACCGGAGAGGCGTTTCCCTATCTGGTCGATCTGGTCGATCGGGGCTTGATTCGGATTCTTGACCTGGCCTTCCTGCGCAAGGACGCAGACGGCACCGTCACTGCCGTCGAGCTGGAGGACTTCGATCTCGATGGCAATCCCGAGCTGCGGGTGTTCGTCGGCGCGTCCTCCGGGTTGCTAGCCCAGGACGACTACGACGAGGCGGGAGCCGCCATCGAGTCCGAGCGCACCGCGGCGTTGCTGGTGTACGAGAACGCGTGGGCCGCTCCCTTTGCGACGGCATTGCGTCGCACGGGAGCCCAACTCGTCGCCTCCGGCCGTGTCCCCGTGAATGCCATCATCGCCGCCCTCGACGAGCTCGAAGCCGCCGAGGCCTAGAAGGGAGATTCGATGCCCGGAGTAGTTCGCGGGGTCGCCCGCACCGCCGTCGTAGCGGGCACCGCCTCGGCCGTATCCGGTCGGGTGCATCACCGACAGCAGCAGAAGTGGGCCGAACAGGGCACCGCCCAGACGGTGTACGTCGAGCCGGCTCCGCAGTACCAGCAGCCACCTCCAGCGCCACCACCGCCCCAGGGCGACACGCTGGATCAGCTCGAGAAGCTGGCCGACCTGAAGAGCAAGGGGATCCTCACCGAGGAGGAGTTCGCGGCTCAGAAGGCGAAGATCCTGGGCTCGTAGCCGAGCTCCTCGCGGCGCGCACGGCCTGGATCCCCACGATCGTCAGATAGGCGGTGCCGACGGCGATCAGGATCGGAGCCGTCTGCAGGGCTCCGATCTGGGTGAGCAAGGCGGCGAGCAGCATCATCGAGAAGGGTGCCGACACGATCGCACCCGGAACGGCAGCCAACATGCAGCTGAAGGCGAGACCGATCGGCAGTTCGGTGAAGATCTGGTTGGCGATGATCCCTGCGGTGCCGCCGATGAAGAGGATCGGGAAGATCGGACCGCCGATGAACCCTCCGCCGGCGCTGGCGGCGAAGGCGAGGATCTTGCCCACCAGGATGGCGACGAGCAGCCCGATACCGAGCGTCGTAGCGTTCTGAAGCACGATCTCGAGCTGATCGCTCCCCGTGAAGTTGGTGAGAGGGAGCGCAACGCCGATCAACCCGAAGGCGACGCCACCGATGAGCGGCCTGAGGACGGCGGGGCCGGGGAGACGTTCGAAGAGCCCGGCGACCCCCCTCACGACAACGGCGGCCACCACCGCGACCACCGCGGCCGCCACGCCGAGTGCCACCCCGGCGCGGGACCTGGCGCTGCAGGCTGATGGAGGCGA
>CAZCBO010000092.1:0-10268 GCA_964496825.1 uncultured Acidimicrobiaceae bacterium | reverse complement strand
GGGACGAAGGTGCAGACGAGATCGACCCGAGTCTCCGGATAGCCGCGGCGGATGGGCTCTTCTATGATGACTCGGACCAGCTCGGCGTCGTCGATCTTCCAGTCGTCGCGCTGGTACCGGTAGCGCAGCGCGGTCAGCACCTCGCTGATCTCCACGTCACGCATTGCAGTGAGCTCGCACGCAAACATGCCACGTCACCTCTCACGGTGCTCATGCCCCGATCGCCGCTGCGTCAAACCCGCGTGATGGAGCTCAACCCTGGGGCCGGTTCACTTCGATCCGACCGCCGGCGTCGACGATGCGAAACGGTCGTGTGCCCGCCAAGGCATGCTCGCCGATCACCGCTCCCGCTGCGCTCCAACCTTGGTCGGCGCTTCCGCCGGCGATGTGCTTCTCGCCATGGACGAACTCGGGAAAGCTCCACTCGGGGTGGTCCTCTCCGTGCGGGAGGGCATTGGCACGGTGTACGGCAGTGAGGAGGCGCTTTGCCGCCTCGCCGTCGCGCCCGACGCGTTCGGCGCTGTGGAAACCACCGATCATGGGCCAGAGTCCGCCGTTTTGATACTCGTAAGGATGATTGCGGAAGTCGTACTGGAACGTCATCTGGAGATCCTCCCAGGCGGTGTCGACCGGGGTGATGACGGGGTCAAAGGCGGGAAGGATCGGGAGCTCGTGGTCGAGCAGCACGTCCATGTGCGCATCGACCCGGGCTCGCTGCTCGTCGTCGGCGACGTCCAGCAGTGACACCAGGACGTTGGCAAAGGCGTCGAAGCGATACCCGTAACCGGTGGGACCGAAGTACGGCATCCAGTAGTCCCCGGCCCGGAACGGGGCGGCGTCCTCACCCTTGCGGAACAGGGTGGGGTGGTAGATGTCCCCGGGGATATGGTCCTCGTCGTCGAACCAGTAGTTGCTGTGGATCAGATGGCGGAGGCGCTGGGTCCGCTCCACGAGGGCGTGGTCGGAGGAGCCGTCGAGGTATGCCCTGATGGCGCACACGGTCCGCAGCGCCTGCAGATAGAGGACCTGGTCGTAGAGCACGTACCCGTGCTGGAGGTACTCGTCGGCCCAGTCCCCGGTGGCCGGAACGTAGATGAGCCCGCGATTGTTGTACTCCCAGGCGCCGAGCAGGAAGAGCACCTCGTCGATCACCGGGCGCATCTGCTCGAGGAACCCGTCGTCACCCGTCGCCGCCCAGTACTCGCCGCAGCCGATCACTAACCAGAGGTCGGCATCGACTCGACCGGCCGTCCCGCCGTAGCTGACCCGGTGCGACTCCGGATCGACGTTGCTGGGAATCTCACCGTGGGGGCCGCGATTGTCGGCGAGGGTCCTCAAGCTGGCACCGGATGCCGCCACCAGATCTCCGTCGCCGGTGAGCAGACCCGCCAGGCCCTGGATGACGCTGTCGCGGCTCCAGATCCGGGCGTAGTTCCCCCGGCCGGAGGGAACCGCCACGAACCCGAACGAGGTCGCACACCGGTGGAGCAGTTCGACGGCGCGGCGGTATGCCGGCTGATCGATTCCAACCGTGGCGAAGTCCGCGTCGATGGCTCGCCTCCGTTCGAGTGGTCGTCCCCGATCTTGGCAGGACTCGGAGACAACACCCCTGCGCCCAGTTTCACGGTGCCGGTTGCGGGGTAGGTATCGGCAGTGATGAACATCCAACGCGCCCTCGATAGCGCAAACGTCCGGTCGCTGATCGCTTGGGATCGACCGCCGTGCGTCTCGATCTACCTCCCTACCGAGCGCGTAGGACGGGCCACCCGCCAGGGACCGATCCGGCTTCGCAACCTGCTGACTCTCGCTGCCGAACGGCTCGTCGAGGCCGGATGGCGTGGTCCCGAGGCGGATGCGCTTCTCGCAGACGCCCGTGGTCTGATCGACGACGCTACCTTCTGGGGTCACCAGGAGCATGGCATGGCGCTGTTCGCCGCCCCGGGCCGGTCCGAGGTGTTCCGGCTGCCGATCACCGTCGCGGAGTTCGTCGCAGTAGGCGAAACCTTCCACGTGAAGCCGCTGATCCGCGCCGTGAGTGAAGATCGGCGCTTCGCCCTGCTCGCGCTGAGCCGAAACCGGGTGCGGCTGGCCGCCGGAACCCGTACGTCGATCGCCGAGATCCCCCTCCCCGATGATGCCCCGGTGAGCATGGAGGAGGCGCTGTGGTTCGTGGACGATGAGAAGCAGCTCCAGCATCACGGCGCCGACCGGACCGGCCGCGGGGAGGTGACTGCCCGCTTTCACGGACACGGGACCCCCGACGAGAAGGGCGACGAACGCGACCGTGCCTTCCTCCGGGCCGTCGACGGTGTCGTCACCCGGCTCATCGAGCGCGACGTACCCCTGGTCCCGGCGGGGGTCGACGAGCTCATCGCCCGGTACCGTACGGTGAGTGCCCATCCGGTGCTGAGCGAACAGGCGGTCAGCGGCAATCCCGATCAGCTCTCCCTCGAGGACCTGCACGAACTCGCCTGGCCGATCGTCGATCAGCTGGTGAGAGATCTGCGGCGGGAGGATGAGTCCCGGTTTGGCGTCGCCGGCCTGGAGGGCTTGGCCTCGGTGCTCCCAGCCGCGCTCGTGGGCCGGATCGCCGTCGTGTTCGTGGCCGGCGACGTCGCACTCTGGGGCCGCACTGCCGACTGTGGCCGGTCGATTGAACTCGCCGACGACCCGGCTCCGGGCGATCGTGATCTTCTCGACCTCGTCGCCGCTGCGGTGTGGACCCGGGGGGGCCGGGTGCACGTCGTACCCGGCGCCGAGATCCCAGGCCCCGACGTCATCGCCGCGGTGCCACGCTACTGACCGGCTGGTTACCCGATTCGCTCCCGCAGCTCGTCGAGGGTGCCGCGGAGCAGCCGCGAGACGTGCACCTGGGACACCCCCACGATTCGAGCGATCTCCTGCTGGGTCTTCCCCTCGTAGAAACGGAGATAGAGGATGTCCCGCTCCCGCTTCGGGATCGACTCCAGCGCCGTCCCCAGTTCGGCCCAGTCCGGGGTTCGCTCGAGGGCCCGGTCGCGGTCTCCCAGCAGCTCGATCAGCGACCCTTCGGGCTCGTCTCCGACCGGCCGGTCGAGCGACGAGGCGCGGAATCCCGTTCCGGCGTCCATCGCCTCCAGCACTTCTTCTGGATCGACCTCGAGATGATCGGCGATCTCGGGGATCGTCGGGTTGCGTCCGAGCTGCTGACCGAGCTCCTCGGTGGCTACCGAGGTCCGCAACCAGAGGTTCTGCAGCGAGCGGGGCACGCGAATCGACCACGCGTTGTCCCTGAAGTGATGCTTGAGCTCACCGATGATCGTGCGTCCCGCGAAGGTGGAGAACCGGACCCCGCGATCGGGATCGAAGCGGTCGATGGCGTTGAGCAGCCCGAAGCGCGCCACCTGGACGAGGTCTTCGATCGGGGTGCCGCGTCCGCGGAAACGGCGCGCCAGCTGCTGCGCCAGCTGGTCGTAGCGCTCGGCGAGTGCGGCTCGGGCATCGGGTTCATGGCGGCGCTCGAACAACGCCTTCTCGGACGGCATCATCGAATCGGCATCGCAAAGGCCGCCGCGTCTTCGACGATGACGGCGTCGTCGAATAGGGCGGTGACGATCTCCCATGGCTCCAGGTCGTCTTCGGCGGGTGCGACGGATTGCCACGGACGAATCGAGAAGGACAGTCGGCCATCAGCCACTTCCACCCGGAGCTGCAGCACGATTCCAGGCCTCGCCGCGGCGATGGAAGCCGCGAGCTCGGAAACGGCCAGCTTCACGTCGGATACGGTGTCGGGATCGGCGTCGTGTGCCGCCGCCACCGCACCGGCGAAGGCGCGGACCCAGGCGATGTGCTCCGGGGTGGCGGTTGTGTCGAGCGAGAACACGCTTCGATCCGGGGATTCGTCCACGGAGATTCCCTCTCGTTTCGTCCTCAGCGGGCGTCCGTGCATTGTGTCGCCCCGGCAGGGCGAGGACGGCGACCGCTCCCCGAGCGTAGTATCTGCCGATGAGGCGGCCCGGACCCCTGCACGCCACCGTTCCTGCAAACCGGCGCTATGCCCGGGTCCTGCGGATGCTGATGGGCAGCGTCGCTTCCGGAGCGGGCCTCGAGATCGACCGGGTCGAAGACACCGTGCTCGCTACGGGTGAGGCCTTCGGGATGCTCGCGGCGTTCTCGGACGCCAATTCGATCAGCTGTGAGGCGGTCGTGGAAGGGGACGGGATCGACGTCGCGATTTCGGTGCATCCCCACCCAGACGCCTTTCCCGATCCGTCGTGGGAAACGTCGCTCGGGAGACGGGTTCTCGCCATCGCCGCCGACGACGTGGAGTACTCACCGGGCGATGCGGCCATCCGGTTCCGAATCTCCGGTGCCGGCGAGGAGTGACCCCCGGCGGAGGCCTACCCACCGGGCAGCAACTACGGCGCCCGGTGCGGACGGTCCGGCTCGTACTCCGCGCTCGCGTCTACGAGGCGCGAAGTGACCCCGAGCTTGACCTTCTCGTCGGTGGCGAACTCGACCCAGGAGATCGGGATTGCTCTCCGCGCACTCACCAGGCCGAGGTCTCTGGTCATCACGAGGTGGGTCACAACTCCGGTCTCGGTCATGAGGAGCTCGTCGAATCGTCCGATCTCGACGTTGTCGCGGTCGATCACCGGCGCCCCGCCCCGCAGCGCCACCGTGTCTTCTGGGATGTTCCGCTCGACGACCGTTCGGGACACGGTGTTGAGGACCGGGGTCACCATGGCATACGGCCCGTAGTAGACCAGAGGAATCGACCCGTCCCCCAGGGATTCCTCGCCGTCCTCCAGAGGGAGGTAGTGCGTTTCTTCGAAGGGGGGCAGGTCGGCGGGGTCGACGTCCGGGTCGAGGTTGATGCGCTCCTCGATGGCGGACGCGATTGCCTCGAGCGGTATCACCTTGTCCTCTGGAAAGAAGACGCCTTTGCGGACGACAACGTGGGACACCGACCTGGTCAGGGGATCCATCACCACCCGGTCGACGGCACCGAGGCGCTCGCCGTCTGCGGTATAGATCTTGGTCCCTTCTTTGATCGTCAACTGCATCGGAACCTCCTAGAGATGCTGGTCGCTCCCTACCCGATGCGGCGCACGGATAACCGTGTGTGCTCCGGGGTTCGGCACCTCTCGTCGGCATGTCTTGCACTCGAGCGCGCCGGGTAGAACAGGCGCGAGAATCGAAAGAGGAGGCAGCGATGCCGATCCGTCGAAGTAGGGACGGCCAAGGGCCCTACTACCAGTGGGGGGACAGCGGCAAGAAGTACCACTATGAGTCGGGCGACCGGCAGAGCCGGGAGCGTGCCAAACAGAAGGCGGAGCGGCAACGTCGCGCCGCCCGTGCCCGTGGCTACGACGGTTGAAGATGCGCCGGACAGGGCCGGTCGATGCTCCGGCATCTCCGGGGGACCTGGATGCAGCTGAACCTGCGGCTCGCGCCAACACCGGACGCTCCCCGGGTCGCCCGGTCGGAGGTCGCGGCGCGGCGCGATGAGCTCGGCCCGCACTTCGAAGCGGTCACGTTCGTGATCTCAGAGCTCGTGACCAACAGCGTTCGCCACGCCGACGGCACCGACGAGATTCGCGTGTCGGTGGCGATGGCCAGGGCCCGGATCCGCATCGAGGTAGCGGACGATGGCCCGTGTTTCGATCCCAGCGGACCGGGACCGATGGGGGCCGGGCTTCGCCTCGTCGAGCTCATCTCCGATGACTGGGGAGTGACTCGGAACGATCGGTGCACGGTCTGGGTGGAGTTCGCGGCGCCCGGCTGAGCAACGCCACGTCGTACCCTCAGCGCACCTCGTCGGGGTGGGTGACGACGGTGAGCTGCTGGTCGATACCGCTGAGGTCGATGAGCCGGGCAACCGGGCCCGATGCGACGGCGATGGCGAAGGACCGACCTGCTGCCTTGAAACCGCGGTCGGCCTCCACCAAGGCACGCAGGCCGGTCGAGTCCATGAACGACGTCGGGTTGAGGTCGATGACGAGATTGGCGGTCTGACCGTCGAGGACCTCTTCGACGGCAGATTCCAGATCGGCGACCGTGGCCAGGTCGACCTCACCCTCGACGGTCAGCGCGATCCAGCCGTCTTTTGGTTCGGCGCGGTGAATCGTCAACGCGGTCATCCCGCGGGAGCGTATCAGGGCGCCGAGGTTGCCGTTCGGTGGAGGACCACCACGCTCTGATCGTCTCCGGGCTCGGGATCGCCGAACCCCATAGCCAGGTGCGCCATCCGTGTGGCGTCTCCGCTCTCGGCGAGGAGAGCCTCCGCCAGGGCCTCCGGCTCGGTCAGGCCGAGCCGGGTTCGCTGAATGTCGGCGATGCCGTCGCTGTACACGATGATCGATTCACCCTCGTCGAGACGGATCGACCCGTTGTGGTAGTCACCGGACGGATCGAGGAAGAGGACCGGTCCGGTCGGGCCGACGAGCATCGCCCTCCGGGTGGTGACGTGGATGGCCGGAGGATGCCCGGCGGAGGCCAGCGTTGCCACTCCCGAATCGGCGTCGACGCGAAGGACGAGCGCCGATGCGAGCTCACCACGAGTCACGACTGCCCGCCCGGCGATGGCGAGAGCGGCGGCAGGGGAGTTTCCCTCGGCGAGCGAGTGGAGCAGCAGATCCCGCAACCGCAGGGCGAGGAGAGCGGGGTCGACGCCGTGGCCGGTGACGTCGACCAAGACGACGCCGATCGAGGAGTCGACGGGAATCACTCCGCTGGCGTCACCAGCCATGCTCCCGTAGGCAGGGCGGAACCGCGTCGCCACGTCCCAGCCGTCGAGTCCCGCCAGGTCGATCACGTGGAGGACATCGCTGAGGCGGGCCACGAGGGGTGCCTCCTGCTCGAGTCCGGCATCGGCGCTGGAAGCCCGGGCTGCGGCGGCCGACGCCTGGACGGCTGTGGAATCGACCAATCGCGCCCCGAGGGCGAGCAGGAAGAGGACGAGCAGACCCAAACCCACGGCCACGAAAGCCAGGACATCGACCTGCTGAGAGGCGGGAACGGATTCGGCGATCAGCAACAACAGGGCGGGGGTGATCAGAGCCAGGATCCCGGTTCTACGGAGGAGGCGTCCGCCGATGCCGGGGCTGGCAACCGGGGCGAGGAGCCCGCTGCCCGGACGCATGAGGAATACGCCCATGGCGATCAACATGAGCAGCACTGCCGTCTGGACCGGGACTGCCGGCCCGGAGAGGACGTCGCCGAGCGATGGGTCGCCGTAGAGGTACCCGACCACGATCACGGAGGCGAGGGCGAAGATCACGAACGACACCACCTGACCCACGACGACGTAGGGCTCGCGGCGATGCGCGCTGAGCACCACCGCGGCCGAGAGGAGGAGCACCGCGAGGCCGATCCCGAGCGCCGGAGCTTCGGCAGGACGGCTCCACAAGGCGTCGGTGATGTCCAGCACCTGCGTGGTCAGAAAGAGCGCTCCGGCGAATCCCGTCGACACGCAGAGCGCGATGCCCGTCCGCCTCCATGCGATGGCTTCCGGAACAAAGGGTCGCACACCGCCGGTCAACAGGACTCCCAGGGCGAGGAGGGTCAGGAGGAGGGCGACCGCGGGAGTGATCTCACGGACCGTGGGGACGATGCCCGGACGAGTGAGAGCACGCCACCCGGCGCCGACGCCGACAAGGATGGATCCGGCGTAGAGGAACACCGCCCAACGAAGGAAGCTTCCTGCGGCGCTCGTGCGAGCCGCGGCGGCCGGATCGATGGCGGTGCTGGTCCCGAGCTGAGCAACGTCGGGTGAGCTCACCTCGTCAAATCTATTCGCCGGTGGTGCTGTATCCGGCCGCAGCAGGGCGATTCAGTCGGCCTGCCGATTCCGACGGACGAGGACGAAGGCAAGGATCAGCCCGAAGGTAGTGATTCCTGCCCCGAGGGCGATCCACGCCGGCTGTCGTCTGATCCGGTCCGCCGCAAGGACCACCTCTTCGGCAGCAGCGAGCCCGGCCTGTGCCTTGTCGAGCGCCGTCTGGGCGGTAGCGATCGTGCTCTCGGCGTTGCGAATGCGCTCTACGGTCGGCAGCGCCTCTTCGGTCATGGTCATCCTTTCGTCCGGCTGGCGCTGGTGTACCCGACTCGCCGGTACCGCAAACCTCCAGCGAGCCCGGCGTCGATGTTTGCCTGCTCCCCTGTCGGGGTAGATCGGAGTCATGGCTATCGAAGAACCAGTCACAATCGAACGACACGAAGGCGATCCGATGACGACGCTGGACGACGTGCGCGCCGACCACAACGTGGTGGCGGTGTTCCGGGACGTCGATGACGCACGGGCCGCCATCCTCGCCCTCGAGCAGGCCGGCCTGCGTCCTGACGCGATCTCGCTGCTGGGCGCCTGGCCAGGAGAGGACGAGGTCCCACGCATCGTCCTGCACCGCAGCGCAATCGGCCTGGGCGTCGGGCTGGGCGTCGGCGGCGTGATCGCTGCTGCGGCGGCGTTGACCGCCCCCGCAGCAACACCCGTCACCTGGTGGGCCGCCGCCCTCGCCGGGGGACTCGTCGGGGCTCTTCTCGGCGGTCTACTTGCTGCGTATATGGGCGCGGGATCATCTCCGGCGTGGATCGACACCTTCGCCGCAGACGATCGAGGCAACGTCGTGGTCGGGGTGCATTCGGACGATCGCGCCGAGGTCAGACGCGGAATGCAGGTGCTGCGGTCTCACGACCCGCTCGCGGTCAACCGCTTTCGAGGACGCCGACGCGTCCGCTCGCACTGAGGCCGACTCGCCGCCCCTCGCGATGATCGACTAGAACGAGAGGCATGGCCTCCGCCCCCGCGGGGCGGGCCGGCGGCAACTCCTGAGGAGCGAGATCATGAACATCATCGCCACGGCTCCGCTGACCGAGGCGGAAGCAAGGACAATCGATGCCTACTGGCGGGCCGCCAACTATCTGTCGGTCGGCCAGATCTACCTGCTGGACAACCCGCTCCTGACCGAGCCGCTGCGCTCCGAGCACGTCAAACCTCGCCTCCTCGGGCACTGGGGGACCACACCCGGTCTCAACTTCATCTACGCCCATCTCAACCGGGTGATTCGCAACCACGACCTCGACATGATCTACGTGATCGGCCCCGGTCACGGTGGGCCGGGAATCGTCGCCAACACGTGGCTGGAGGGCTCATTCACCGACACGTACCCTGAGGTGACCCGTGACGTCGAGGGGATGCGTCGCCTCTTCAAGCAGTTCTCCTTCCCCGGCGGCATCCCCAGCCACGTTGCCCCCGAGGTTCCCGGCTCGATCCACGAGGGTGGTGAGCTGGGCTACTCCCTCGCCCATGCCTACGGCGCTGCCTTCGACAACCCGGAGCTCATCGTCGCCTGCATCGTCGGCGACGGCGAGGCCGAGACCGGGCCGCTGGCCACGGCATGGCACTCGAACAAGTTCCTCGACCCGGTGGGCGACGGCGCCGTGCTCCCGATTCTCCACCTCAACGGGTACAAGATCGCCAACCCCACCGTGCTCGCCCGTATCGGCGACGACGAGCTGAGCGCCCTGCTGGAGGGCTACGGCCATCGCGTGCTGCTGGTGGACACCGACGACGTCACGACGGCCCACCAGCGGATGGCGGCGGCCCTCGACGAAGCCATCGGCGAGATTCGGCGTATCCAGCACGAGGCCAGGCTGGGGGGTCGCGACGGTCGTCCTCGCTGGCCGCTGATCGTCCTGCGGACTCCGAAGGGATGGACCGGACCGGAGGAGGTGGACGGTCTCCCGGTGGAGGGGACCTGGCGGTCGCATCAGGTGCCCCTTGCCGATGTCCGTGGGGATCCAGAGCACCTGGCCATGCTGGAAGCGTGGATGCGCGGTTACCGTCCGGAGGAGCTCTTCGACGAGAAGGGCCGGCCCCGGGACCAGCTGGTCGAGTGGTTGCCGACCGGAGCTCGACGCCTCGGTGCCAACCCGCACGCCAACGGCGGGTTGCTCCGCGGGCACCTCGAGCTCCCCGATTTCCGCGACCACGCCGTAGCAGTGGAGCGCCCGGGGGTGACGTTCTCCGAGCCGACCCGAGTGCTCGGCGGGTTCCTCCGCGATGTCATCCGCCAGAACCCGACGACCTTCCGGCTCTTCGGTCCGGACGAGACCTCGTCGAACCGACTCGCCGCGGTGTACGAGGTGACCGACAAGGTGTGGAACGCCGAGATCCTCCCCAGCGACGAGCACCTCGCCCCGCGGGGCCGGGTGATGGAGATCCTCTCCGAGCACACCTGCCAGGGCTGGCTGGAGGGCTACCTCCTGACGGGCCGCCACGGCTTGTT
>CAZCBO010000091.1:0-10485 GCA_964496825.1 uncultured Acidimicrobiaceae bacterium | reverse complement strand
GCCGCGGCGCTCGATGCTGATCGGCGAGTCCATTCCGCCAGCGTAGGCCGCCTAGATGCCCTCGCCGAACCGCTCGATGCCGGCCGCGAGATCCTCGGGTGTGTCCACGCTGTACCACGAGCGGCCGTCCTCACCCCATGCCGACCACGTCGATTCGTCGACCCGCGTGGTGTCGGCGCGATCGAGGAGATGGTGGATGGCCAGTTCCCGGCCGGTATCGAGCGCAGCCTGGACCACGGGCAGGAACGGCGCTCGATACACCGCGCACGTCACCTGAGCCCAGCCGGTGGCGACCGGAACGACGACATCACCCTCGAGGCGGACCAGGTGGTCCAGGGTTTCCGCCCGGAGGAAGGGCTGATCGACGCCGACGAGCACGACCGCTCTCCCGTCGGCATGGTGCAGGGCAGCCTCGAGACCTGCGAGCGGGCCCAGGCGACCCGGCCGCAGATCGGGTATGCACGCCGGATCGATCGCGGCGTCGGCACCGACGACCACCACGTCGCCGACCCGGCCGCCGATGCCGGCGACCCGGTCGAGCAGCGTTTCCCCTCCGATGCGGACCAGGGCCTTGTTCTCACCCATCCGGCGGCTCGACCCACCGGCGAGCACGGCAACCAGCGGCCTCATGGGGGGACGGTAGCGGGGAACCTGGGCCACGACTCGAGCCGTCTTAGCACCCACACGGCCTGTCGGCCGGGTGAGGAGAAGGAGCGAATCATGCGATTGCCTTTCAAGCGATCGATGATCGCCGGGGGAGTGGTGCTTGCGCTGTTGCTTCCGGCGTGCAGTTCATCGATCGGCGACGAACCGGTGGCAGCGCCCGAGGTCGGGCCCGTGGGCCCGGCCGAGCAGGGGGGACAGCAGGACAGTGCTTCGCTGATTGGTGGCGGTGAGGCCGAGCGGGTGGTATTCGATCCGGAGGAACCCTTCGGGGTGCCGACGCCGACCGCAGCCGAGGTCAGGGTGATCCGTGACGGGCGGATCGATCTGCGGGTCGAGCCGGGCCTGTTCGGCCAGGTGTCGGGACAGGTGCGGACGATCGCCGCTGATCTCGGCGGATACGTGTCCAGTGGTGAGAGCCATCTCGAGGCGATCGACGGGGAGCGCACGCCGTTGGCTGGTTCACCGTCCGGGTCCCCGAGGACCGGTTCGAGGAGGCGATGTCCCGTGCCGAGGATCTCGGTGAGCGAATCGGTCTCAGCGTGTCCAGCCAGGAGGTGACCGAGGAGTACGTCGACCTCCAGGGCCGACTCCGGTACTGGGAGGGCCAGGAGGCGTTCTTCCTCGACCTGATGGACAACGCCAAGAGCACGCAGGAGTTGGTCTCCCTCCAGGCTCAGATGCAGGACATCCTGCTCACGATCGAGCAGATCGAGGGTCGGCTGCGCTACCTGGACAGCAGGACGGAGTTCTCGTCGCTGACCGTCGGCCTGACCGAGGTGCCGGCCTCGACCCCCATCGCCGCCCCCGACGAGCCGGGGATCATCGCCGACGCCTTGGAACAGGCCGGGACGGTCCTGTTGTCGATGGTCGCCTTCTTGATCGTGGCCGCGGCCTTTGTCCTCCCGATCGGCATCGTCGCCGCGATCGGCTACGGCGTGTGGCGTGGTGTGTCCGGCGGGCGCAAGGAAGCCGAGCCCGCTGAGGCGTGATCCGTCAAGAATCGGGGCCCTTCCGGTCGATGACATAGACCGGAGGGGACGGGGGAAGCGGTTCGTCCCTCCGCGGCGCGGGGGGACGATCAGCGTCTGGGAAACCGCATCCGCCTAGGGTTTTGGGCATGCAGGACAACCCCTGGCTGCGCTGGGTGCTGATCGCCCTCGTCGTCCTGATCCTGCTCCTCCTCCTCGCCTGGCTGTTCGGGGCCTTCGACTCGGACGATGGCGATGCTGCCGCCACGACGACGACCGCCGCGGAGGATTCCACCACCACCGGTGAGGACACGACCACAACGGTCGAGGAGACGACCACGACGGTCGAGGAGACGACCACGACGGTCGAGGAGACGACGACCACGGTCGAGGAGACGACGACCACGGAGGCTGCCGCGCCCCTCGTCCTCGCCGACAACGGCATCGGCGGAGTCGATTTCGGAGCATCGGCCGAGGACACCGTCGCCTTTGTCACCGCCGCACTCGGCCCCCCCGACGTGGATACCGGATGGGTCGACGGTCCCACCAGCCCCTACGGCGTGTGTCCGGAGCCCGAAGTCCGTGGCGTGGAGTGGGGAACGAGCGCCAGCGGGTTCGGCTCGGCGTTCACGCTCCTGTTCACGAGGGCGGACACCACCCATGCCTCGGGTGAACACTTCTTCGGGTACTACTACTTCGGTGGCAGCCCGGCGCTCGGCACCGCCGAGGGCATCACCTTCGGTTCGACGAACCTGGAGCTGCAGACGGCGATCCCGTCGGCGGTGATCCAGGAGGACCCCTTCGACCCCTCAGCAGGCGCCTGGCTCTCCGATGTCGATCCGGCCGACATGAACCTCCTCTGGGGCTTCTCGACCAGCCAGGCTCCCGATGGCACGCTGACCTCGATCAACGGCGGGGTGACCTGCGGCGAGTGACCGGTACCCTGCCGGGCCATGACCGATCTCGACGAGCGCGTGGCGAGGAAGAAGGCACAGTACGAGGCGTGCTTCGGCTGCGGGACCAAGAATCCGATGGGAATCCGGGTCGGAGGCTTCGAGGAGATCGAGGGCGGGTACACGGCGACGTTCTACCCGTTGCCCGAGCACCGCGGTTTCGAGGATGTGCTCCACGGGGGCATCGTGGCTACCGCCCTGGACGAGATGCTGGCCTGGACCGCCACCCTCGACGAGGACGTCTTCGTGTTCACCGGAAAGCTCGAGCTGCGGTACCGGAACCCCGCCCCTCCCGGCGCCACGTACCGGCTGCGTGGCTTTCTCGACGAACGCCGCGGCCGACGGCTTCTCCTCCACGGTGACTGCCTGACCGAGGACGGGCGGGTGATCGCCGAGGCGTCGGGCTTGTATCTCGTCAACGACGCCTTCTAGCCGGGCACCCTTGCCTCAACCACGTACTGCTTCTGGTGCAGCCCGACGTCGGCGTCGACGAAGCCGAGAGCTTCCAGCGTCGCACTCAGATCGAGCGCCCGATTCAGCGAGAGACCATGGTCTCCGTTGGTCTTCGTCTCGAGGATGAGCAACCGTCCTCCCGGAGCCAGGACGCGGAAGCATTCCGTCAGCCCTGCCTGCCCGTCCTCCCAGTGGTGGAAGGCATGGGCGGTCCATGCGACGGAGAACTCGTCGTCGTCGAAGGGGAGGTCCTCGGCTTGCCCGACGGCGAATTCGACGTTGGGGAGCGACCCCGACCGTTTCCGGGCGATGTCGACCATCGACGGTGATCGGTCGACCCCGACCGCACGGGCGACGGTTTCGGCGGCGTGGCGAACGGCCGCTCCCGGCCCGCACCCGATGTCGAGGGTCTGGTCCTGGGGGGTCAGCCCGGCAACGTCGACCACGATCTGATTCGACTTCGGGCTGCGCCAGAGGAAGGAGTAGACCGTCGACCGGAACTTGGACCACTCGGTTTCGTCCATGGAACCGACGATAGAGAGCGCGTGCCGTCTACGACACTCGGTAGACGATGGCGTTTCCGTGCTTGGCGACCTCGGTGATGCCTCCGGCCACCCGGAGACAGTAGGCCATCTGCTGCGCGGTGCGCCGGGGTCTGCCGAGTTGCCGGGCGAGTTCGGCGGTGGTGAAGGTCTCGGGGAGACCCTCGGGCAGGAGGCCGACGAGGTCGTCGGGACCCTGCACCAGGAGTGTGCCGTTCACCTCCAGCAGCCGCCGTTCGACGACGGCCCATCCGTTGCGGCGCCATCGCCCGTCGCTGGTGTGGCGCCGGTACTCCTCCTCGATGGTCAGGACCGCCTCGACCTCGAAGCGGGGATGCGCCACGAGGTCGGGGAAGCTCACCAGCTCGGTGAAGACGTCGGTCGGGTCGCCGTGCTTGGGTGAGCGGCGTCGGGAGAGGACGACGTCATCGTCGTCGACCTTGACGATCCACTTGTCGAGCGGGACCGGGTACACGATCCGGAGGCGGTGTCCGAGCTCGAGTAGGGAAGCGACCTTCCGTTTGATCGATGCGAACCCGCTCGTCTGGACCTCGATCAGCAGGTCGTCGCGAACCACGTCGATCACGAAGCCATCGACGGGGACCTCGACGCGATCACCCACGCACCACTGCTTCAGGGCCGCGTGCAGCGGTGTCTCCGTCAGGGTCCCGATATGGGGGGTGGACACCACCTCGATCGTAGGGAGCGACGGGTTGAGGTCCGTTGATTCGTTGCGCCGTTGTGACCTTCGACCCCTTTCGGACGTCCGGCGTCTGGTCCGATGATCGCGGGGAGGCCGGCTGCGAGGCACGTCATGAGCATGACCCAGGAGGTCCTTTCGCTGGATGCGGGAGAGTATGCCGAGGCCGGCCGCCTGCTCGGCAGGGCCTTCCAGGACGATCCGCTGTGGATGCGGCTGATCCACGACCCGGAGCGGCGGCCCGAGCTGCTCGTCACGATGTTCACCGGCCTCATCAAGGCGACCGTCGCGGCGCGGGGCGTTGCGGAAAAGACACCGGAGCTTCGAGGGGTCGCCCTCTGGCTGCCACCGGGGAGGGACATCGACGCCTGGGCCACGGTCAGGTCGGGCTTCGCCATGACCCGGTTCGTGATGGCATTGCCGAACCGGGATCGGAAGCGGATGATGACGGTGCTGGGGGAGGTCGCCGAGCGGAGAAAGGCGCTGGTGCCGGAGGCGCACTGGTATCTCGCCGCCGTGGGCGTGGACCAGGAACATCAGCACAGGGGTCATGGCTCCGCACTCCTCAGGCACGGGATCCGCAGGGCAGACCGAGACGACGCACCCATCTATCTCGAAACGGAGACCGAAGCCAATGCCACCTTCTACCAGCGCCTCGGATTCGATGTGGTCGACGAGTTCACGCCCACAGTCCTGGACGTCCCCATGTGGCTCATGGTCCGGCGCGCCGCCTGACCTCGATCGACCACGTGTTGGCCCGCACCTCGTGGATGTCGGACGCTATTTGATCTCGACCTGACCGTCGCCCTCGACGATGCGTCCGATGATCGAGACCCCGTGTTCGTGGGATTTGAACCCCTTCATGATCCGGTCGGCATCGTCCTCGGCGGCCACGGCGACGAAGCCGATCCCCATGTTGAACACCCGGAACATCTCCTCGTCGGAGATGCCGGCGAGGTCCTGGATCACCGTGAACACGTGGGGTACCTCCCACCGGGTCCGCTCGACGACGGCACCCGTTCCCTCGGGGAGGATCCGCGCCACGTTCGCAGGAATGCCGCCACCGGTGATGTGGGCCAGCCCGTGGGGCTTGGCCCGGGCTAGGGCGTTGGTGACGGCCGGCGCATACACGACCGACGGGTCGAGGAGCACCTCGGCGGAGGGTCGATCGGTCCCGGGAAAGTCGGCGTGGAGATCTCGCTGGTCGACGATGAGCGCCCGCACCAGCGAGAACCCGTTCGATCGCAGGTTGGGACTGTGCACACCGATCAACACGTTGTCCGGGACGATCGTCGACGTGTCGATCTCGTCCCCGAGATCGATGATGCCCAGGGCCGTGCCCGCCAGATCAAACCGGTCACCCTCGATGATCCCGGGGTGCTCCGCGGTCTCGCCGCCGAGCAGGGCGACGTCGGATTCGGAGCAGGCGTCGGCGATCGATTCGACGATTGCCTCGACCCGGTCCAGATCGAGGTGGCCGACGGCGATGTAGTCCTGGAGCGCGATCGGCGTCGCCCCGACGGCCGCCAAGTCATCCCCGACCATGGCGAGCAGGTCGTAGCCGAGACCCTCCACCAGACCCGTCACCCGGGCGAGCTCGGCCTTGGTGCCGACCCCGTCCGTCGACATCATCAACACCGGTTTGACATACCCGGGAGGAACGCGCAGCCCGGCGGCGAATCCGCCGAAGCCGCCGAGGACGTCCTCGGTCCAGGTGGCGGTCACCCGCCACCCAATGCGGTCTACGAGCTCGTCTGCCTTGTCCAGATCCACGCCGGCGTCTCGATACGTCGTCATCAGGCGTCCTCGAGCACGAACTTCGCATCGGCCACCGGGACCTCGGTGGGGTACGAACCGGAGAGGCACGCCGTGCAGAACCCATCGGCCGAGGCGCCGGTGGCCTTGATGAGCCGATCCAGCTCGAGGTATGCCAGCGAATCCACACCGAGGAACTCGGCGATCTCTTCGATGCTCCGTCCGGCGGCGAGCAGCGTGGAGCGATCCCCCGTGTCCATGCCGTAGAAGCAGGGCCAGCGATACGGCGGCGAGGAGATTCGCAGGTGGACCTCGGTGGCGCCGGCTTCTCTGACCATCGCCACCAGCTGCCTGGTCGTCGAGCCGCGCACGATCGAGTCGTCGACGAGGATCACACGCCGCCCTGCGAGCTCCCCCGGCATGGCGTTCAACTTGAGCCGGATGCCCCGGTCGCGAATCGACTGGGCGGGTTCGATGAACGTGCGTCGGACGTAGCGGTTCTTCACGAGTCCGTCGGTGTAGCGGACGCCGGAGGCCTCGGCGTAGCCCTGAGCCGCCGGGATCCCCGACTCGGGGACGGGGACGACGGCATCGGCCTCGACGGGGGCCTGCTCGGCCAGGGCGACGCCCATCCGGCGTCGGGCGGCGTGGATGTTCTGGCCCCGCACCGTCGAGTCGGGCCGGGCGAAGTAGACGAACTCGAACAGGCACAGGCTGGCCCGGGCCTCGGGGAACGGGTGGTCGGAGCGGACGCCACGCTCATCGACGACCACCATCTCGCCCGGTTCGAGTTCCCGCTCGAGGGTGGCGCCGATCAGGTCGAGGGCGGCGGTCTCGGAGGCGAGGACCCAGCCGCCGTTGAGAGTGCCGAGGCAGAGGGGCCGGAACCCGTTGGGGTCGCGCACCCCGACGAGGTGGTCGCGATCCATGATCACCAGCGTGTAGGCACCTTCGAAGGTGGGGAGCACCGACGCCAGCGCCGTCGGGAGGTCCTCGTCGTTGGCCCGGATTCGCTCGGCGATCAGCGCCGTCATCAGCTCCGAGTCGGTGGTGGCGGTGGGGTTCTCGACGAGGGCCGCCAGCGCGCTCGTGTTGGTGAGGTTGCCGTTGTGAGCGAGGGCGATCCCGTTGCCGTTGGTCTGGCGGTAGACCGGCTGGGAGTTCTCCCACACCGACGACCCCGTCGTCGAATAGCGGGTGTGGCCGATGGCGATCGAACCGGTGAGCCCGGCCAGCGTCCGTTCGTCGAAGACCTGGGCGACGAGCCCGAGATCCTTGTAGACGGTGAGCGTGTCGCCGTCGGAGACGGCGATTCCGGCGCTCTCCTGGCCGCGATGCTGGAGGGCGAAGAGCCCGAAGTAGGTGACGCGGGCGGCATCATCGTCCCCGGCGTAGATGCCGAACACACCGCAGGCCTCACGGGGCCGCGACAGCGACGTGATGTCTGGGAGCTCCGCCACGGACGGAGTGTATCGCGGGCGTGGGGGAGTGCCCGGGACTCGCAAAGAGGCACTCCGCCCCTTGTCGCCCACCCGATGGCGTTCGATGGTCTCTATGGGTGAGAGGCACGGAGGACCCGTGGATCTGGACCGGCGCCAGGAGTTCACACGCTTCGTCAAGGAGACCGAACCCCGGCTCTCCTACGCCCTCGCCGCCTCCTACGGATTCGAGGTGGGGGCGGAGGCGACGGCGGATGCGCTGGCCTGGGCCTGGGAGCACTGGGATGACGTACAACGGAAGCAAAACCCGGCCGGATACCTGTTTCGGGTCGGTCAGTCGAAGGCCAGGCGCTATCACCGGCCGCGGCGGCTGTTCCCGAAGATGCCACCGGCCGAGGCCCCGCTCGTCGAGCCGGGCCTGGGCGACGCGTTGGCGGACCTATCGAAGAACCAGCGGGTGGCGCTCGTGTTGATCCACGGCATGGACTTCAGCGAACGAGAGGTCGCCGAGCTGCTCGGGATCTCCCGCTGGTCGGTCAGGACCCACGCCGAGCGCGGATTGCGCCGGGTGAGAGCAGCACTGGGGGTGACGGTCGATGCCGCGGGTTGAGGATCAGCTGCGCGAGTACTTCGACGCCGGTGTCGAGCGTGTCACCGCCGAGGATGTGATCGTCAGGGCCGCGGTCGCCGAGGACCGATACGTCGAGCGACGGCGCCGGCTGAGTCCGGCGTGGGCGGCGGTTGGGGCGTTCGTCATCACGCTGGTCGTCTTCGGTGGCAGCTTCTTCGCCGTCAGCCTCATTCCGGCGGCGCGGGACGTGGCCGGGTTCAGGATCGATCCGCTGCCGGGCTCGGCGGGGAGCATCCCCCTCTGGCCGATCGGAGCGGTGAGTGCCGCCGGAGTCGCCGGCATCACTGCGTGGCTGGTGCGCCGCACAAGGGGATTTGGCGAGGGCAGAAGACAAGGGAAGGTGAGGGCTATGGAAACCATCGAACGACAAGCGGTAGCCGAGCCGAGGGTGGAGAAGCTCGCCACCCGCAACCGGTGGCTGACCGTCGCCGTGATCGTGCTCATCGTGGCGCTGCTGGCGCTCGGGGCCTGGATGCTGCTCGGGATGCGGGCCAACAGCCCAACGGCCGCCCCGGCCGACGTCGCCCAGCTGATGGACGACTACGTGGCGGCATGGAACGCCTACGACGCCGACGCCCTCGAGGGTCTGGTGACGGCGGACTACCGGATCTGGTCGAGCCAGGGCAGCTTCGACCATGACATGACCAGCGTCCGGGAGTACCTGCTCCCCTATGTCGCTGAGCGTGACTGGGTCAATACCTACGAGGGACCCTGGTACGCCGTCGGTGGCGACGATGGCCGCTGGGCCGTCGCCGGCGAGGGCACCGTGATCACCGGGAGCATGTACGCCGACGGTGAAGGGATGCAGGAAGGCGTGTTCCGGATTGTCGAGGAGAGTGATGGCACGTTGCGTGTCGCCGAGCACTTCCTCTTCGCCGCGAACGAGTGACAGCGAGCAGCGAGGGCTTCCCGCGGGGGAGCCCTCGCCGCGTCCAGGAGGGTGGGCGGTAATCCTCCTGCGAGGCTTTGCTGTCGCCCGGAGCCGAAGCGGCACGATGGCTTGTTCTGCCGAGCCTCGTGGCACTCGTCATGAGCGACCACCTTCCTACAGCAATAGCACCAGCGCGAGGTCGGCGACGATGAAGACCGTGGCGATGGCGGTTCGGATCGCCACCGCGTTCGGCTTCCCGACGGCGAACACCGACCACAGCCAGGCGATGACGGCGCCGGCGGCGAGGCCGCCCATGTGGGCCCGCCAGTCGATGCCCGGCAGGAAGCCGATGGCGACGTTGATCGCCAGCAACACGAAGAGCTGGTTGAACAGGGCGCGGCCTCCCGGGGTGTGCCGCATCTTCCAGGAGGCGACGAGCCAGGCGCCGAACAGCCCGAAGATGGCGCCGGAGGCGCCGATGCTGATCTGGTTCGGATCGCCGAGGAGGTAGGAGACCAGGCCGCCGGTGGCGGCTGAGGCGACGTAGAGGGCGGCGAAGGCCGGGGAGCCGACCTGCTGCTCGAGCCGGGGGCCGAACAGGTAGAGGGCATACATGTTGAACCCGATGTGGAGGAAGTTGGCGTGGAGGAGAGCGGCGGTGAAGATCCGCCACCATTCCCCGGCGGCGACGGCGGCGTTGTCCTGGGCGAGGGTGTCGAACAGCCAGGCATCGGCGTTGATCGAGACCAGGCCCACGAGGAAGATGGCGATGGTCACGCCCATGACGGAGAAGCTCACCGGAGACGTCTGGAACGACGGCTTTTGGTAGATCGTGCGGGCCCTGACCACCCGGTGTCGGTCGCTCCGGGCGGCGTCGTCGGGGCACAGCTGGCCAACGGCGGCGTCGTGGCTGCACTCGGTGCAGATGTTGCGACCGCACCGGCTGCAGGCCAGGCCGGTGACCCGGTCCGGATGGCGATAACACACCGGGGCGCTGGTCTCGGTGGAATCCATTACCCATAGAACCTACAGAAGGGTCGCCGATAATCCGGCGTCAGCCGCACCGACTGCCCGCTAGCGGGCACTGGTGGGTGCCTGCCGGGTGGTCGGGGTCTTTGTTGTGTGCGGTGCGGGCTGGGGCTGGTGAAGGCGGTCGGAATTGCGCCGCCATTGCAGAACACCACGAGCCAGCCCTGTGCTCGAAATGGCAGCTCGGCTTCGTGAGTCTTGGCACATCGCCCCTGGAGGTAGACATAAGGTTGAGTGAGGATCGGCGAGGACTGATGACGGCCTTGGCGGACGAGCTGGCGTTCGAGAAGACGTACTTGGACTGTTACGCGGATGTGCTTCGTTACTGCGCCCGACGGGCACGCCCTGAAGACGCATGGATCTCAGAAGGCGGCGTCGGCGAGGTCCATCAATTGCCCTTGCTCGTTTTCGGTGAGTGTTCTCCGTAGGGTCGTCTTTGGGAGCACGTTGGCGCTGAACCATCGTGCGGAGGCGATCT
>CAZCBO010000090.1:0-10536 GCA_964496825.1 uncultured Acidimicrobiaceae bacterium | reverse complement strand
GGCGCAGCTCCACGAGCACTTCACCGAGCCGGAGCTCGTCGAGCTCGGCTTCTTCGTCGCCCTGACCAGCGGACAGCAACGCTGGATCAAGACGCTCGGCATCGGCCACCACGAGGTGCTCGGCGATTCCGACGTCGGGCTCTCGTCGGCGCGTTGAGGCGCGAGGGCGAGGCCCTTCCCGCCGAACCGTGGGCCGGGGACCGCGCCCAGCGCGGCTACGAGCCCTGGGTTCGCAGCCGCGGCTCCGCCGAACCGGCGAGCACCTCGACGAGGACCGCCACCCCCAGCACGACGATGGCGGTGAGGAAGACCGAGACGCCGCTCGGCGGCGGTCCGAAGAGGATGTAGGCGAACCCGAGCAGCACGACCACCAGCTGGATGGGCCGCTTCCAGTGCGAGAGGAACCTGGCGAACCCGCTCGGCTCCTCCTCCGGCTCCCGCTTCCAGCCCTCGATCGTGCCGATCGTCGACGACTTGAGACGCCGGGCCCGGGCCGACGGCCCGTTGAGCCACGCAAAGAAGCCGATCAACAGCGCAAGCACGATCAGCGCCCAGGTCGCCGCCCGCAAGCCGCCCACGGCGATGTCGTAGGTCGACTCGACGGCGTCCTTCGTGACCTGGGCCTCGGCGGCGTCGACCAGCCGGCCCTCGGCCATGCGGAGGAACACCAGGTTGACCAGGCCGAAGAACGCGATGCCGAGGGCCAGCATCACGACCATGACCGGCCGGTCGGGAGCCGCCAACAGGGCCGCGGCGATGAGGAGCAGCGTCACGACGGGAAAGACCCAGGCGGCGCGGTTCATCGTCTCGGCGGCGGTCTGCGCCGCCGCAAGCTGATCGCTCTCGAGGATGACGATCGACCCCAGGTCGGTCTGCAACTCCGGCAGATCGATCCCCCTGGACTCCTCGACCCGCGCGACAACGCTCTGGGCGAGCTGGTCGAGGTCGACCGACACCACGCCCCCTTCGCTCTCCAGGGCCCGATCGTTGCCGGTCAGCAGTGCGCTCACGGCGACGTGGGTCGTTCGGAGGGCATCGCTCCAGACCGCGGCGAAGGCCTCGGATTGCACGATCTCCCCGCTGGCCGTGGCGACAACCTCCCGAACTGCGCCGGTGATCGGAACCGCCAGGACGCCCAGCTCGCTCGGAAGGGCCTCGCTGACGAAGCTCTGATACTCGTCGGAGCTCACGACCCCGTCGGCGACCCGGGTCGACACCGCGGTTGCGACGGCCTCATCGCCGGCCAGCGGCTCGAAGGTGGCGACGAACCGGTCCTCGTCGGCAAGCGTGGTGTTGATCCAGATGGCCTGGATCGAGAGCACGAACCCGATCATGGCCAGGATGGCCAGGGCCACCGCGAAGACCCATCGCCACCCGATCGCCCGGTCTTCGGCGGGCCGGGCCGGCGTCGGTGCGGCGTTGGAGAGCTCGCTTCCCTCGGTCAGATCGACGACATCACCCGTTTCGGCCTTCACATCCTCGGCCATTGGTCCTCCCCTAATGCCGACTACTTAGCGTAGTACCGGAGACGACGCTCGGTTCTGGCGGGCCCCGATCTAAGGTCACGCGGATGCAGATTCGGATCTCGGATGCCGCCATCGATCTCGCTCGCAAGAAGGGCGGGCGGATCGCCCTCGACTTCATCACGCCTGTCGGCTGAGGGAAGCCCGCCGAGGTGTCGGTCGACACCAACACGACGGGGAAGAACCTCGACCCGTACCGGCGGGTCCGCCAGAACGACGTGGAGTTCCTCGTCCCGCGCAATCTCCTCAATTGGGCCGCAGATCTGACCGTCGACGCCAAGCGCTCGTTGCTCGGAACCCGGTTCGTCGTCGAAGCGGGGCACGCCCACGGCCCCGCCTGCCGCCACGCCTGAGCCGGTCGCGGGCCGCACCCGACTCGTGACAGGTCGGAACCGAGACGGGCCGGCCCCGAAACGTGCAGTCAGGCTCGACACAGGGGGCTTTCGCCCCTAATCACATCGCCGGACAACGATTACTGCTGGGGGAAAGGAGGTGCGCCATGCTGTCCGAGCAGAGCGTCATCCTCGATGTCACGGCAACCGACGGAGAGTTCGAGACGAAGTTCCTCGAGTCGCTCGGTCACCCGGTGCTTGTTTGCCACGGGCCGGACTTCGGGAAGTCCTGTCCGGTTCTCAAGGCTGGGTGCTCGCTGGTTGAGAACGCACACGGAGTCGTGTTCCAGCTCGACCTCGATCGACCCATTCACCGGGCGATCCTCAAGCGCTACCAGGAGGTGCTCGCCGAGGACGTTCCGCTGTGGGCGTGCGTGAAGCCGGGACAAGAGGAGGAGTACGCGGATCTACTGCGCGGCGTCCAGGTCGTCGTGGGCCAGCCCGGTGCAGGAGATCTGGACGGTTTCGCCTCGCAGGTCGAGGCGTCCGATATGACCCGATAGCTCAACCGACACGGTAGGGAGGCCCGTGGCCCGGCACGATGATGTCGGCCAGCGCGGCCACCCGCACACGATGCTCCTCCAGCAGATCGGGATCCGTGGCCAGTCGATCCTCGCCGGCGCCCTCGAAGACCCAGAGGTGGGTCAGCGCGGCCACGCCGTCTTCGGTGTCCACGAGCGTGGTGATGTCCTGGGGCGTGTGTCCCGGCGTCTCCAGAAGTCGCACGCCGGCAGAGAGCTCGACACCCTCGGCAGCGCGCGGCGTCCATTGGTCGTGGTGGTAGATCGCCCAGTGGTCGTGGATCCGAACGTCGGGGAACAGGGCGATGTTGATCGTGTGGTCCGGGTGGTGGTGCGAGATGAGCACGTCGGTCACGTCATCCACGGAGACACCGAGCATCGCCAGGGGATCGAGGATCGACGCCCGAGAAGGCACCATGCCCGGATCGACGATCGCCGTCAGGTCACCGTCGCGGATGAGGCTGACCGTGCTGGCTACCCCGTCCCCGCCGTACCCGTTGAACAAGATATCGAGTGTGGCCATCGCACCACGATGCCATACTCCTCCACGTCATGCAGAACGAGAAGGAAGCCGTCGCCGCCCGCGCCGACACCATCGAATGGGTCAGGCGCTGGCGCTTCGACGGTATCCGCATCCTGGTGGCGTTGCTCGTCCTCGTCGTGGCGGCATGGGCAACCCTCGATCCGCCTGCGCGGTGGGAGGTCGAGGTGTTCCGCGCGATCAACGACCTGCCACGCCAGGTCGACAGGCTGATGTGGCCGCTGCAGCAGCTCGGGATGGCGCTGGCCGTTCCGGTCGGCGCCGTCATCCTCTGGTTCCTCGTACGCCATTGGCGTCCGCCGGTGACGCTGGTGGCCGGAGGCATCGTGTTCGGATGGGGGGCAGCCAAGCTGATCAAGGACCTCGTCGATCGCGGTCGGCCCGCCGACCTCCTCGACGATGTGCAGTTCGGGTTCGAGGGGGGGCCCGACGGGCTCGGGTTCCCGTCGGGGCACGCCGTGGTGGCGCTGACCCTCAGCGTCGTCTTCTCCCCCTACCTGCCCCGCTGGCTCCGCTGGACGCTCTACGGGGTGTCGGTCGCCGTCATCTTCTCCAGGATCTACGTGGGGGCGCACATGCCGACGGACATGATCGGCGGTGCTGCCTTCGGGGTACTCATCGGTTCTGCCGTCAACCTCGTCTCGGGGCTGCGCGCCGACCGGGCCAAACCCGAGGCACTACGCCTCGGCTGAGGACTCCAACGGCGCCGGCTCGTACTCGTAGGCGTCGCCGACGAGCTCGAAACGCTCCTCCTCGGACATCTTCCAGCTGGTGTTCACCCGCCAGATCACGTATGAGATCAGCCCCAGGGGGATCGGCAGCAGGTAGGTGATGGCCAGGAAGACGAGAATCGCGGCCACGACCTGGGCGCTGGTGATGTCGTCGAGGCCGATCGTCATCACCGCGGCATAGCCGAGCTCGACGACGCCGACGCCACCGGGGGTCAACGGCAGCGCCGAGATCAACCGAACGAACGAGAAGGCCGCCAGCACTGCGATCCAGCTGAGCTCATCCTGAGACACCCCAACGTGGCGCAGCGCGACCAGCAGGACGAGATACAACGAGATGTGACTGATCAACGTCGCCACCGTCAGCCACAGCCACCGATGCCGCAGCAGCCCGACGGTGTCCTTGCGGAAGTTCGAGGCCCGCTCCTCCCAACCGCCGATGGGATCTCGACGCACCAGTCCGAGGAACCAGTCGACGACGGCGCCGAACCAGCGGCCCAACGTCCGCGCCAGCCGATCGCTGCGCAGCAGCATTCCAAAGACGACGATCGCACCGATCAACACACCGATACCGATGGCGGCGGAGGTCACCCGGGCCGGCGTGATGCCCCCCTCGAGAGCGAGCAGGGCCAGGGCGAGAACCGGCATCCCCAGCTTCACGAAGTTGTTCCAGATCCCGGTCACCACCGCCGAGCGTCCGATGGCCGTGACCGGGAAGCCCCACGAAGTGAGCATGGCGACGGACACACCGACCCCGACGGCGCCGCCGAAGGGCAGCGTGTTCGACACGGCGGTCGAGGCCTGGTTGACGACGGCCGCCTCACGAAGTCGGAGCCCGGGGAGGGCGGCGGTCAGGACGAACCAGTACGTGACGAGGTTCCACAGTCCGATCAGTACCAGCGACCCGATCTCGAGCCCGGTCATGTCGAGCAGCGTGTCGAACACGTCGCCGTAGTCGGCGATCAGGGGCATGACGCCGACGAAGATCCCGACGACGATGACGAGCGAGATCAGCGCCCCGGCGATCCGCTTCCACAACGGGGTCCTTGGCTTGGCTTCCTCCGTCATCAGATGTTGAAGCCTTCTTGCCTGGCGATCCGGCGAAGTGCTTCGGCGTCCATCAGCCCGAGGGCGATCCGAACGTCTTCCTCGAGGGTGCTCACCCCCGCTCCCCTGGCGTTGAACGTATACACGACGCAGCCTCCATCGAACACCCAGTACCACGTGCCCTGATAGTGCGGCACGGACTCGGCATCCTCGATCCTCTCGAGGGCCTCGTCGAGATCGTCGACCTCGTCCTCGTCATCGCTGCCGGCGACGAGCAGGCTGAGCGTACCCTCTTCGGCGTCGCGGATGCTGATCGAGATCACATGAGCCCCTGTGGCTGCGGCCATGCTGATCCGGGCCGCGGTCGGCTCGTCACCCGTCGACACCGAGACGTTCACGCTCCGATCCTTGACCTCGGTATTCCTGAGCTCGTTGAGGAGTTCGAGAGCCCTGGCGGTGGTGGCTTCGCTCGGTCGCTCCGGGACCAGCACGATGTCGGCGGTGGTCTCTGCGGAGACGTCCTTGAAGAGCGTGACACCGGGGGTCGTCGTCTCGGCCGGCTCGGCGTCGGCGGGATCACACGAGAGGACCGACTGCACCGTGACGAACCCAAGACCCATTCGATCCGAGTTCAGTGCGTACACCGACCGGCCGCTCTCCGCTTCGAGGTTGTCGTACTCCCAACCCGTCCTCAACGCGTTGATGCACGACACGTACCTGGCACTCGGCACCGACTGCACCTGGAGGACCATCGAAGCCGACAGCTCCCCCTCGCACTCGGGGACGCCGCGACCGAGCTGGTTCTCACAGGCCACGACGAGGAGGGCGGACACGGCGAGCACGAGCAGGGAGCGTCTCATATCAGCGCCGACGAGAGGTTGTCGATGAACAGGCCAAGGAGGATGAGGAAGGCGAGGAGCGCTGCCGCGGTGAGCCACACGCGCCGCCACGACCAGCGCTGAATGCTGATGAGCTCGCGCGTGGGGGAGAGCTCGCGGAATCGCTCCACGATGTCGATCCCCTCGGCTCGCTTCGCCAGCGCCAGCGACGAGCGGCTCTGGGAGGGAATCGTCACCCCCCTGGTCGCCGCAAACGCCTCGGCGATGTCGTCGGGTGAGAAGAATCGCAGCGCTCGCTCGTACACGTGATCGGGCGAGCTACGCAAGGCCAGGATGATCATCATGTTGGCGAGATCGACGGCTTGCCGCCAGGGAGAGGGTCGCACCGTGGCGAAGGCCGGGTCGATGAGCACCACCTTGCCCTCACGCACCATGACGTTGGCCGGCTTGATGTCACGATGGGCCAAGCCGGCATCCCACAACTTCCGGACGGCGAGGAGGGCATCGTCGATGACCGCATCGTCCACGTCGGCATCGGTCATCTCGCTCGCACCCTCGAGAAACTCGGTGACGATGGCGTACTCTCGCTCGGGCGTGATCTCGACGAAGCCGAAGGTTTGCGGAGAGGGCAGGTCCGCATCCTGAAGCTTGAGCAGGATGTAATCCTCGTACTCGACGAGTCGACGGACCGACTCGAAACGCACTTCGTCTTCGAGCGACCCGTACAGGATCGTCCTCGCGATCTTGTACCAGCGGTCCGCTCGGAGGTGGCTCTTGGCGTACAGCTTGGAGAACACGTAGACGTCGGGGTTCTCCTCGACCTTGACGCGCAACGGCGTCGAGCCTCCCGACGATTCCAATCCGACCGGCTCGACGCCGAGCACGGGAAGCCCGAGCTGTTCGGTGATCGCCGTCTTGAGCGCTTCACCCCGCGGACCCGACACGTCGAGGTGGGCGGTGCGTCCTCGGCCGTAGGTCACCGGGAACACCGAAGCCGGTGCGATCCAGTGGAAGACGAGGACACCGACGACCGGCCCGAGGATCCAACCGATGCCCACGTCGGTCGGATGGTCGGTGCCGAGGTACATCAAGGACAGGCCCAGCAACCCGACGAGCACCGCGCTCGCGGCGAACCAGCGGTTGCGCCACGCACCGGCGGGGATCAGCGCGAACCCGGCGACGACAACGGTGACCGCCAGGAAGGCCACCGGTTCGGACGGGTGCGAGTATCCGGACCAGTCGCCGATGATGACGACCAGGGGGCGTGGGCGAGCGATGCTCTCGGCGAGGGCGCGCTGCACGAAGTCGACGACGATGAACGCAACAACCACGCCGATCAGCGGGCGCCAGCGACGAAACGCGGCCAGCACCAGGATGATCCCCCATCGCAACGGGCGGATCAACCACAGCGATCCCAGGGCGTGCAATGCCTGCATCACCTCCGTGGTTGCGTCGTTTCGGATCGAGACGAACCAGTCGAGGATGCGGAGGTCGACGTCGTTCCAGAAGTCGGTGGTGGTGGGGAAGGCGAAGAGTGACACCCAGATGACCGCGACGCCGACACCCGCCGCCAGCCAGACCTTGGTGCTGCGGGTCATGTGGCGGGGCAGGGGTGGCTGCGCACCGGACGGGCGGCGCCTTCTGCCTGCTATCCGGATGCCGCCCACCCTGAGCTCGCGCCGGTATCCGATACCGCCGAGCGCGCCGTCCCCGGCTCGGGTCGTCGCACGTCCGGTCGAATCTTCCATCAACCCCGACCTCCGGCTGGACGAACAAGTCTGCCAGGACGCGATTGTCCAGTCATCTGGCGTGCTCTTCGTGCGGTTCCCCGCGCCGACGGTCGTCGATCCGGTGCATCAACGCGGCGACGCCGATCGCGAGCGCCGCACCGAGCGCTGCACCGGCGGCGACATCGGAGAACCAGTGGGCCCGCAGGTACACCCTGCTCATGGCCATCAGGACGGCGAACGCGCCGGCCATCAGCTCGAGGTTCCTCCGTCGCGGCCCCGCCGGGACCAGCACGATCACGGCGGCAACGGCGATGGCGGCGCCGGCGACGGCGTGGCCGGAGGGAAACGACCAACTCGTGGTCTCGACCAGCGACATCGGCGGACGAACCCGCATGTAGAGATCCTTCACCGGTCCGATGGCGAGCTGGGACAGCACCATGACGACCAGCCAGGTGAGGAACGCCTCCCAACGCCGTCGCCACGCCAGCCAACCGCCAACGGCGACCATGATCGGCGCGGTCACCCATGTGCTGCCGACGAAGTCGAGGACCTTGGCCACGGCGACGGCGGGATCGACCTCCACCCTCACCATCCACCGATACGCGACATCGTCGAACGACTGAACCACATCGGCGAGCGGCGGGATCGCCAGCGCGACGAACAGCAGCGCGCTCAGGATCCAGAGCACCGCCGCCGTTCGCAACGCGACCGGATGGTCGTGGACCAACGGGTGTTGCTGGAGACGGCCGGGGGGCGTCGCCGTTGACCGTTCGTCGCTCATTTCCTCCTCCGGCGGCCAATGTACCGCTTCGCGCGCTCAGCGATTCTCGGTGAGACAGCCGAAGGCCACCTCTACGACCTCCTTCATCTCGGTGGGAATCCAGGGCACGCCCTCGAACTCAGCTCGATCGCGATCGAGCTCTGCCTCGGCGGCTTGACACAGGGCGATTGCCTCGTCGTCGGCCGCACGCGCGGCGCGACCCTCAGGGGTGTCCCAGATCGCGTCGATACCCGAAGCGGTCTCCATGACGAGGACGCGGTCGGCCAAGGTCGCTTCGGCCTCCGCTAGCCGCCCCATGATGTCGAGCGCGGCGGCATGGAGTTGAGCGGCGTCGGTGGGCGGGTCCAGCTCCTCCAAGCCGGCGAGGAAGTCACGCCTCGCCTCGATGCGCTCGGTCGCATAGCGCTTGATCTCGTCGAGATCCTGCGTCTCACCGAGTTCGGCGTCGAGCGCATCGAGCCGTGCATTCATGGTGACGACCAGTGTCTCCACCTCCTCGGCGTATTCGGTCATCGTCGGCTCGTTGCTGCAGGCACCCAGCAGCAAGACGACCGCGGTGGCGACAGCCAGCCGGCGTTTCATGTCTCGGCCGCGGTCTCGCCCAACCAGCGGCCTTCCCGCTCGCCCGCCGATCGGAACGGTGCGGTGTCCGACAGCTGCCACCGCACGCCGAATCGGTCGACGAACGCCAGCCAGCCGACGCCCTCGGTCTCGACGGTGACGTCGTCGGGGAGCCGGGATCGGATCGCTTCGATCTCGGCAGCATCCATCACCAGGCCGATCGCATAGGCCTGGACGCCGGTGGGCTCGGCGGCGAACAGCGGCAGGATCACGTCGTCCCGCTGGAGGGCAACCAGGCCGATCGCGAGCCCGGCCGCCTCGGCATCGTCCCAGGACCGGTCATCCGGTAGCGTCCCCCAGACCTCGGCCGATGGACCGCCCGGTTCGAGGGGCCCCTCCCTGAAGAGCACCGCCATTCCGAAGAGGTCAACGTAGAACTCCTCAGCAGCTCGCAACTCCGGAACGAGAAGGGCGACGTGGCGGTAGCGCATCGAACGGTCAGCGTAGATCAGTGGTCGAGCACGATCACATGCTCGGCGCGCAGAAGCTGGCCCCCGCTCTCGTCCACGTCGAGACCGATCGACGCCACCAGTCTCGGATCGATCGATCCCGCCTCCGGATCGTCGGCGAAGTAGATCTGGGAGGTGAGCACGACCGCACCGTCGCCGAGGACCTCGACGTGGATATGCCTCGGTCGCGGCTCGTGGTAGCCGGGATCGATGGTGTGGAACGACCAGGATCCTCCTTCACCCTTCGTGGTCTCACCGTACCCCTGAAAGCGGGGGTCTCGATCAGCGACGGCGGGATCCTGCGGATGCAGGTAGATCCCCTGGCGTGACGCTGCCGCAGCCGAGGATGGCGGGGGATCACGACTCTCCCTAGGGGCCAACGGCCCCTAGCCGCTGCGGACCCAGCGGCAGATGATGGGGACGATCGACCAAGGAGCTCGATGCGCACGACCACCGAGGATCTCGACCTCTTCAACATCGCCCGCCGACAGTTCGACCGGGCCGTCCCATTCGTCCACCCCCTGGAGGGTTGGCGCGGGCTGTCCGAGGTGCTGTTCGAGCCGGAGCGCACGATCAAGGTGACGCTGCCCGTCGTCATGGACGACGGCTTCATCCACACCTTCCAGGGATATCGAGTGCTCCACGACAACGTGCGGGGCCCGGGCAAGGGCGGGATCCGCTTCCACCCGTCCGTCGACGAGGGTGAGATCAAGGCCCTCGCCTCCTGGATGACGTGGAAGTGCGCCATCACCGACATCCCCTTCGGCGGGGCCAAGGGAGGGGTGGCCTGCGATCCCAAGATCCTGTCCGAGGACGAGAAGCGGCGGATCACCCGCCGGTTCATCTTCACCCTCGGGGACGACATCGGACCGTACACCGACATCCCCGCCCCCGACCTCTACACCGACGCTCAGACGATGGGCTGGGTCTATGACACGTACTCGATGATGCATCCGGGTGAGAACTGCCTCCCGGTGGTCACCGGCAAGCCGGTCGACCTGGGTGGCTCGCTGGGACGGAACAGCGCCACGGCCCAGGGCTTGTTCTTCGTGCTCGAGCATCTGCTCGCCATCGGCGCGGTCCCGGGCCTGATGGGGATACGCGGCAAATCGGTGGCGATTCAGGGCTTCGGGAACGCCGGTCGCAACGCCGCCCAGATCTTCGAGCGAGCAGGGGCGCGGATCGTGGCGGTCAGTGACACCAAGGGGGGAATCCACGATCCCGACGGACTCGAGCTGGCGCGGGTCAAGGTGCACAAGGACGAGACCGGGTCGGTCGTCGACCTCGCGGGTACGAAGCCCCTCGCATCGCGCGAGGTGCTCGAGGTGCCGTGCGACATCTTGATCCCGGCGGCCATGGAAATC
>CAZCBO010000089.1:0-10564 GCA_964496825.1 uncultured Acidimicrobiaceae bacterium | reverse complement strand
GCTGGGCTTCGAGAAGGTGGAGTCGAGCAGCGAGTTGGAGCCCGTCGAGGCCTGACCGCCGAAACGGCTAGGTGATCTCCGCCGGTTCCACCTGCTCGACCTCGGCCGGCGGCCGCAGGTCGAGCCGGCTCGGCTCCCGCTCGGTGTCGAGACGGCCGGGAAGCTCGATCCAGAAACAACTCCCGCTCAGCTCCTCGGACCGCCGGTAGCCGACTTTGCCCCCATGCGCCTCGGCAATGGCCTTGACGACGGCGAGGCCGATCCCCGTCCCCGGCGTCGTCGCGTTGTAGCGGTTGGGACCTCGCTCGAAGCGGTCCCAGATCACCAGCTCGTGCTTCTTCGGCACCCCCGACCCGGCGTCGTGGACCTCGAGCACGAGCGTTCCGCCTCTGGGGTATGCCCTGATCAGGCAACGGTCGCCACCGTACCGGTCGGCGTTCGTGATCAGGTTGACCAGCACCTGCTCCAGGCGCTCGGGGTCGACGTGGGCGACCATTCCCGGCGGTGCCTTCACCGTCACCCGATCGTGGTTGATCGCGGTGGCGTTGAGGGCGTGCTCGATCGTGGCACGCACGTCGGTAGCGCCGATGGTGAGCGACATCCCACTCGGGTCCCCGTCGGCGAGCAGCAGCAGGTCCTCGACGATGCGCTCCAGGTAGTTGGCCTGGTGGTGCACGACACCGATCAACTCGGCACGCTCGTCCGGCCCACTGACCTCGTTGTAGTGGAGGATCGAGAGAAACCCGACCATGGCCGTCAACGGGGTGCGCAACTCGTGTGAGATCGAGGTCACCAGATCGGTGCGGTGCTGCTCGACCATGATGCGGTTCTCTCTGATGGCGAGGGCCTGGCGCCCGATGACGAGGAGGGCTACAAGCAGGGTGGCGACGAGGAGCACCCGGTCACCGGAATCGACGTGAGAGTCGGCGAGGCGGATCGCCAGGACGCCGACCAGCACGAGGGCTGCCGTGTAGGGCGCGAGGAGGGTCCAGAGCGGGGTCAGCCGGTCGGCGTACTCCCGCGGTTGGGGCTGGATATCGACGATGAGGGCCGTGACGAGGAAGGTCGCGACGGCGAGGAGATACCCTTCGTACAGCGGCTCGGCGTCGGCCAGGCTGGCCCCGATGCCATCCACCGTGAAGCTGACGTCGGCGACGATGTAGAAGACGCCCCCGGCGGCGAAGAGGGCGAGCCGCGGATCGAAGCGGTAGCTGGAGCGACGCAGGATCACGATCATGATGCCGATGAGGATGGCGACGTCGGCGAGCGGGTAGAGCAATCCGATCATGCGCTCCCACACCGGAGCATCGGCGAGGCCGGTTAGGGCGTCGCTCAGCACGAGGACCCAGAAGAGCGCGGCGATCGACGTCGCTCCGATCAGCCCGTCGACGCCGATGCGTGCCCGCCGCAACTGGTCCCCTGCGGTGTGTGGCAGCAAGGCGAATCCGGTGACGATCAGGGCGTAACTGGTGAGAAAGGCCAGGTCGATCGGTCCGTAGGTGGGGGCGTCGCCGGTCATCAGGACCTGGAGGGCGAGCACGACGACCCCCATCGACCCGATGGCGAAGGCGACGCCGACGAGCGTCCACGCTCGGCGCTCGCCCGAGTCGACCTGCCCGGCCTTCCGGATAAACACGAACCCGGCGGCCGTGCTCCCGGCGAAGATCCCGATGGGGGCGGCCAACCTGCTCACGTCGGCGCCACCGGCGAGGGAGAGGACGAGGGCGGTGCCGAGGAGGAGGAAGGCGACGAGCGCGTACCAGGGAACGCGGGCTTGGAACCATCCCAGCCCGGGCGGCATCTCCTTCCTACGCACCGAAGTGCTATCGGACGTTCTGCGCCCGAGGTGTAGCGAATCTCAGCGCTGATGTGCCGGGCGGACGCGGTAGTGCGGTGTCCCAATCGGAACGTCGTCTGCGCCTTCACCCTCGAGCTCGGCCAGCGCGTCGTCGCGCAGGTCGATCACGATGTGCGGCTCCTCGGTGACCTCGAGATAGTGGTAGGAGAGCGCCTCGAGCAGGTCGCTGATCTCGTCCCGGCTGTGGTGGAGCGACTGGATGAAACGAATGCCGCCCTGGCCGACCGGAACGACCGGGTAGGTGGCGACGTTGACGAAGAACCCGTCGTCGAGGACACGGCGCATCATCTGGACGAGGTGCTCGAACGAGCCGACCTTGACGAACCAGATGGGCGTGGCATCTCTCGACACCACCGGGATGCCGAGTCGTACGGTCTCGGAGCGCACGTGCCCGATGTCGTCCAGAAGCACCTTCTGGAGCCGTTCGTGCTCGGGGGACAGGTGGATCGCCGCCGAAGCCACCGCCGCCCCAAGGTCGGCGGGCGGAATCGGTCCAGAGAAGGTCAGCGGGCCACCGACCAGGCGCACCTTTCGAGCGAGCTCGGGATCACCGAACACGAGCAAGCCTCCGAGGGCGGCGAAAGACTTGCTGAGGCCGGCGGCCACGACCATCCGCTCGTTGAGCGGCACCTGCGACAGCACGTAGCCGCGGCCGTGCTTGCCCGCCCATCCGAACCCGTGGGCGTCGTCGTAGTACACGTAGAGGTTGGGATGGATGTCCTGCAGCTCCGCTACCTCGAGGACAGGTGCCACGTCGCCGTACATCGAGTAGATCCCGTCGGCGAGATACCAGACCCGGTGGTACTCGCTGGCGCACTCGGCGAGGCGTTGGCCGAGGAACTCGATGTCGGAGTGGGGCACGGTCTCGACCGTCACGTCGTCGCCGCGCAGGTGTGCCGTCGTCGAATGCACCGACTCGTGGGCTTGGGCGTCGATCAGCACGAGGTCCTCCGGGCCGATGAGCGTCGGCAGGGCGGCGAGATGCGCCAGGGTGGTGGTCTGGGCGAGGGCCACCGAGCCGCCCGTGATGCGCTCCAATTGGTCCTCGAGGAGGTCGTAGAGCGGGATCGCGGTGTAGGCCGGGGACGACGAGTAAGCGGCCCCGTAACGCTTGACCGCATCGACCGCGGCCTCGATCAGCCGCGCGTCCCGGTTCAACCCCAGATACGAGCAGGTGCTGAAGTCGAGGTAACTGCGCCCGTCGAGGGTAAAGAACGGGCCGTTGAGCACGTCGTCGTCGAGACGCTGATGGAGGACGCCACCCTCGATGCCGAGGTTGATCCGGCGCTCGGCAAGGGCAAGCAGGCGATCGTGTCGCGACCGCATCCGGTCTGCCTTCCTACTGGACTGTTGTACAGTCCACCCGTTGCCCAGGAGGGCAACGCCCCGGGGGCACCCTAGACCCTTGACTAGTCCGGTGCGAATGGTTTTTCGCGACACTGAAGGAAGCAGGTAAGTGGCCCTAACTAGGAGCGGCTACGGCGAGACGACGGTCTCGATGACGACGTCGGTGTAGCCCATGCTCCGGAAGAACCCGCCCAGCACCTCCTCGGCGTTCTGCTGGGCCCGCTCCAGGATCCCTGCCTCGAGGGCCTGAGCCTGGAGGATTCGCTCGGCCTCGGCCCGGGTCGTCGACTCGAGCTGGTCGTCGCCCTTGGTGAGCAACCCGGTGTCCCGGTCGAGCACGGTCGTGCTGTCCGAGTCGAGGTACACGTAGAAGATCTCGGCGCGAGGGACCTCGATCGACACCACGCCGGTCTCCTGATCCACCGAGAACGAGTCCTCGGTGAGTTCGGCGAGATCCACGCCCGCGCCGACCCTGGCGGCGGCAAACAGATAGATGTGGTCGCCGAGGGCGAAGTTGAGGATCCCGTGGTCGTCCCCGCGCTCGATCGTCGTCGTCTCCACCATCTCGACGGTGGTCAGCTCGGCGAGCTCCTGCAGCTCGTCGACGACCACGATCCCCACCTCCTGATACTCCTCACCGGTGAGGAATGAGGGCAGGCTCAGCGAGGGGAGGTTGGCGAAGAGGAGCGCGAGGGCGAACAAGCCGGCGACCAGGATCAAGGCAAAGACGGCGAACGGACCGATCACGCGACGCTGCTTGGTCTGGGGTGCGGCCTGGGTCTCTGGAATGGCCATGGGGGGAGGATATCGACCGACCCGAAATAGAGGCCTTGAACTCGTAGAGATTCCATGATATTGTACGTTACAAGATATATAGCGAACCCGGGCAGAGGGATCGAGCGGAGGAACAGGTGGATCACAGCTCGCAACTCCTCAAAGGGGTCCTGGACATGTGTTTGCTGTCGCTGATCGCAGAAGAGCCGAGCTACGGCTACGAGATGGCGGCCAAACTCGAAGAGCGAGGCCTCCGGCTCGTCAGCGAGGGGAGCATCTACCCGGCGTTGTCCCGGCTCCAGAAGGGGGGCCTCGTCGAGGGATACTTCGTCGAGACCGGTGGCAGCGGCCCACCGCGCAAGTACTACCGCCTGGCGAGCGAGGGACGCTCACACCTCCGGCGGTGGACGGATGAATGGGAGGCGTTGAGCATCGGCGTGACGGCGGTCTTGAACGGAGGTATTGGCAATGAGTGACCGAACGATCGAGCAGGTCCTCGCCGGTGCGTCCCGATACTGGCAGTCGACGGGTGTCCCCGAGGACGCGATCGTCGAGATGCGCGCCGAGCTCCAGAGTCACCTCGATGCCGCCGGCGAGGCGGGCAAGCCCGTCGACAGCGTCGTCGGCACCGACCTCAACGCCTTCGCCGAGGAGTGGGCGGCCATCTACCGCGGCGATCCCAGGGAGATCAAGGAAGAACCATCCGGCCGGTCCGATGCGATCTGGATCTGGCTGACGATGGGCGTCATCGCAGTTGCGTTTGCACTGATAGCGATTCTCGCACCGAAGGAGGAGACCGTGGACACCGAGCTATGGAGATGGATCTGGGTGGGCGCTGCCGTGGTCCTCGGCATCGGCGAGTTGCTGACGGCAGGGTTCTTCCTGCTCCCCTTCGCCGTCGGAGCGGCGGCGGCGGCGATCCTGGCCTTCATCGGCGTCGGGTTTGCGCTGCAGCTGGTGACCTTCGTCGTGATCTCGGTGGTGTTCCTCGGCGTGCTGCAGCGCTTCGCCAGGCAGGAGCAGAGCGACGGTCCAGAACCGGCCGGAGCCGGCCGATTCCAGGGTAAGACCGCGATCGTCATCGAGCCGATCAACCGTCGCGCCGGAACCGGCAGCGTCCGCATGGAGACCGAGCAGTGGCGGGCGACCACCGACGGCGACGACGAGATCCCGGTGGGTGATGAAGTGCTGATCACCGAGGTCCGGGGCACCCGCCTCGTGGTCGAGCCGCGGTAGTGAGTTTCTCGTAGAGAGGAGATGAAATGGAGGCAGCAGCAATCGTCGTAGCGGCGTTCATCTTGCTGCTCGTCGTGTACGTGGGGCTGGCGATCAAGATCGTCCAGCAGCACGAGCAGGGACTGGTGGAGCGCTTCGGGCGCTACCGCAAGACGGTCGGCCCGGGTTTCAACATGATCGTGCCGTTCATCGAGAGAATGCAGCGGGTCGACATGCGGGAGCAGGTCGTGGACGTGCCGCCACAGGAGGTCATCACCAAGGACAACGTGGTGGTGACCGTGGACGCGGTCGTCTACTACCAGGCCACCGATCCGGTGAAGCTGAAGTACAACGTCTCCAACTTCATCCTGGCGGCGACCAAGTTGGCGCAAACGAACCTGAGGAACGTCATCGGTGACATGGACCTCGACGAGGCCCTGACCTCCCGCGAGACGATCAACAACGAGCTGCGGATGATCCTCGACGAGGCGACCGACGTGTGGGGTACCCGCGTGGTCCGCGTCGAGATCCAGCGCATCGATCCTCCGGTCGACGTCACCCAGGCCATGCACCGCCAGATGAAGGCGGAGCGCGACCGTCGGGCGGTCGTCACCGAGGCCGAAGGCGAGAAGCGGGCGCAGATCCTCCGCGCCGAGGGCGTGAAGGAGTCGGCGATCCTGCAGGCCGAGGGTCAGGCCCAGGCGATCAAGGAGGTCGCCGATGCCGAGAAGTTCCAGAAGCTCACGGTCGCCGAGGGCGAAGGCCAGGCGATCGAGCGGGTGTTCCGTGCGATCCACAACGGCGACCCGACGCCGGACCTCATCGCGATCCAGTACCTGCAGACGTTGCAGCAGGTCGCAGACGGTCAGGCCACCAAGCTGTTCCTCCCGATGGAGACCGCCGGCATCCTCGGATCGCTCGGCGCCATCGGCGAGCTGTTCAACGGCTCAGGGGACGGTCAGGTGACGAGCTCTTCGGGGACGGTGACGCCCTCGAGGACGGAGACCGAGTAGTACACGAGTCGCAAGCTACAAGCTGCAAGCGGAGAGGCGGGTCGAAGGGCTCGCCTCTCTCTGCTGTTCACTCCCGTTGTGGTGCATCCTCGGTGCGGCGCTCGTCCTCGGGGGGTGCTTGAAGCTTGGGGCTAGAAGCTTGGGGCTTCGACTCTTCGCCCGGAGCCAGGAAGATCGGCGGACCGACGAGCGTCCTCGGTTCGGCGCGCTTCTGGAACCAGTACAGGAGGAACGCGCCCCCGGCCACGGCGAGGACCGACCCCCACCCGTTGCGGCTGAGCCCGAGGAGGCGGAACGTGGTGTCGGTCCGAAGCAGCTCCATGAGAAACCGTCCGGTCCCGTAGACGATGAGGTAGACCGCGATCGACGCTCCCTTGGCGAGCTTTCCCCTGCGCTCCAGCCACAGGATGATGGGCACGGTCAGCAGCAGGTTCCACAGCGACTCGTAGAGGAAGGTCGGGTGAAAGGTCTCGAAGCCGACGTATTCGGCCGGCCGGTGAGCAACGTCGATCTCGACCGCCCAGGGCAGGTCCGACGGGGTGCCGAACAGCTCCTGGTTGAAGTAGTTGCCCCAGCGGCCGATGGCCTGCGCCAGCGGGATGCCCACCGCCGCGGCGTCGAGGGCGGCCAAGGTATCACCACCCCAGCGGCGCAGCAGAAACCAGCCGGTCAGGATCCCTGCGGTGAGGCCGCCGAAGAGCGTCAGGCCCCCTTCCCAGATGAACAGCATGGCCCAGGGGCGCCCCGAGAAGTCACCGCTGTGAGTGAGGAGGTAGCCGATGCGCGCTCCGATGAGCCCGGCGATCACGCCCCAGATACCGACCTTCTCCAACAGGCCGGGGTCCCCGCCGAACCGGCCGTAGCGCCGCTTCGCGGCCCAGACGGCGACGAGGATGCCGATGGCGATCAGGATCCCGTAGTAGTGGATGGTCAGGGGTCCGAGGTCGATCGTGTTCGATTCGGGCGACGGGATCGACGCCAGCAGCGGGAGCATCCGTGCCTTCCTTCCTGCGGGGCCATGCTACGGCGGTGAAGGATCAACCTCCGATGGGCTCAGGCATTCCTCGACGGGTAGCCTCGTCGAGTCGCGAGTCACGAGTCGCGGGTCGACGGCGGGAGGATCTGTGGGCACAAAGGACATGGCGGTCGAGGCGTTCGAGGCCGTCGAGCACGAGCTGCGCGAGCTGTCGCGCTGGATGTACGAGAACCCGGAGATCGCTTGGGAGGAGCGAGAGACCTCGGCCAGGATCGTCGAGTTCCTCGGCGCCAACGGGTTCGCGGTCGAGTACCCGGCGTACGGTCTCGACACCGCCTTCGCCGCACGGTCGGGTTCGGCCGGTCCGGAGGTGGTGATCTGCTGTGAGCTCGATGCGCTCCCCGAGGTCGGCCACGCCTGCGGCCACAACATCATTGCCGCGGCCGCTGCCGGCGCCGGTGCGGCACTGCGTCCCCTCGTCGACGACCTCGGCATCCGGGTCACCGTGCTCGGCACGCCTGCCGAGGAGATGTACGGAGGCAAGATCGACCTGATCAACGCCGGGGCGTTCACCGACGCCGCCGCTTCGATGATGATCCACCCGTCGAACGACGACGTCGTCGACAAATCCTTCCTCGCCATCGCCCACCTCACCCTGGAGTTCCACGGCAAGGCGGCCCACGCCGCCTTCAAGCCCCAGGTCGGGGTGAACGCCCTCGACGCCGCGGTCCAGGCCTACGTCAACGTGTCGACACTGCGTCAGGCCCTGTACCCCACCGACAAGGTGCACGGCGTCATCACCTATGGGGGCGGTGCCCCCAACGTCATCCCCGAGTACACGTCCATGGCCTGGTACGTGCGTGCCCTGACCAAGGAGCGGCTCGATGAGCTCTACACCAAGGTGGTGGCCTGCTTCGAGGCGGCGGCGCGGGCCACGGGATGCAGTTACGAGGTCGCGCCGATCGGTCATCCCTACACCGACATCGTCCCCAACCCGGTGATGGCGGATGTCTACGCCGCAAACTCCGAGGCGCTGGGCCGGCCGATGCTGCGGGGATCCAACTTCGACCCGGCGATGACCGGATCCACCGACATGGGGAACGTGTCCTACGAGGTCCCCTCGATCCACCCGATGCTCTCGATCCACGCCGAGCCGGCGGTCAACCACCAGCGGGAGTTCGCCGCCCACACCCTGACCCCCCACGGAGAGAAGGCGATCCGCGACGGCGCCCTCGGGATGGCGTGGACGATCATCGACCTCGCCGAGGGCGACCGGTGGGGCGAGCTGTAGACGTCGGGCGACTGCCTATCGTCATCCCATGACGACCGCCACCTCCGAAGAGGTCGAGTGGTATCAGCTCGGGGTCGACGAGGTGCTCGCCAGGCAGCGGTCCGGACCCGACGGGCTGACCGACGAGGAGGTGGAGCGTCGTCTCGGCGTCTACGGGCCCAACGAGCTCGAGGAGCGGGGCGTCCGATCGAAGCTGGAGATCTTTCTCTCCCAGTTCCGCGATCTGCTGACGGTGATCCTCATCATCGCCGCTGGGATCTCGGCGTTCCTCGGCGACTGGATCGAGATGGTGGCCATCCTCGCCATCGTCGTCCTCAACGCCGTGATGGGCTACGTGATGGAATCACGGGCCGAGGAGGCCCTTGCCGCCCTGAAGGCCATGGCGGTCCCGGACGTCACCGTCATCCGGGCCGGTAGCCCCGAGGTGGTGCCGGCCACCACGGTCGTCCCCGGGGACGTGCTCATCATCGAGACCGGCAACGTCGTACCCGCCGATGGACGGTTGGTGGAGTCGGTCAACCTCGAGGTCGAGGAGGCCGCGCTCACGGGCGAGTCGGCCCCGGTGGCCAAGGACGCCTCCCTCACCCACACCCAGCCGCGGACGATCGCCGACCGGCACAACGTCGTCTACATGGGCACCACGATCACCAAGGGCCGGGGTGTGTTCGTCGTGACCGCCACGGGCATGCGTACCGAGCTCGGGAAGATCGCCGACCTCATCCAGGCCATCGAGGAGGAGCAGACCCCGCTCCAGAAGCGGCTCGACCAGCTCGCCAAGGTGCTCGCCGTGGTCGCCCTGGTGGTCGTCGCCGTCGTCTTCGGCATCGGGATGGCCAGGGGCGAGGAGCTCGAGGTGATGCTGCTCACCTCGGTGAGCCTGGCGGTCGCCGCCATCCCCGAGGCGATGCCTGCGGTGGTGACCATCGCGCTATCGCTCGGCGCCCAGCGGATGCTCGAACGCCGGGCGCTGATCCGCACGCTCCCCGCGGTGGAGACCCTGGGCTCGGTGCAGGTGATCGCATCGGACAAGACGGGAACGCTCACCGAGAACAAGATGACGGTCACCGTGCTCGACGTCGCCAACCATCGGCTCGACCTGTCGGGCACGACCGGCGGTCCCTTCAGGATCGATTCGGCGGCAGCGGAGGCCATCGCTCCGAGCCTGCAGGCCTCGCTTGCCGCCGGCGCTCTGGCCAACGATGCCACCCTGACCTCCACCGGTGGAGAGCCGACGGCGATCGGCGATCCCACCGAGACGGCGCTCGTGGTGGCCGCCGCCGAGTTCGGCTTGAGCAAACCCGAGCTGGAGCGGGCCATGCCGAGGGTCGACGAGGTGCCCTTCGACTCGACCCGGAAACGGATGACGACCGTGCACCGGGTCGAGGCCATCCCCGAGTCGCTCGGTGCGCTGGCTGCGGTCGGCGACACCGACGCCGAGTATGCGGTCTTCACCAAGGGCGCCGTTGAGGAGGTCCTGCAACGGAGCAGCGAAGTGTTGGTCGAGGGACGCATCGAGCCGATGACCGACGAGTGGCGGGCTCGGATCCTGCAGGCCGCCGAGGGTCTCGCCGCCACGGGGACCCGGGTCCTCGCCACGGCCGGGCGGGGGAGCGCGGAGCAACCACGCCACGATGCCGTCGAGCAGGACCTCGTGTTCACCGGGTTGTTCGGGTTGATGGATCCGCCGCGCCCCGAGGTTGCCACAGCAGTGCAGACGGCGAGGTCCGCCGGCATCCGGCCCGTGATGATCACCGGGGACCATCCACTCACCGCCCGCCATATCGCCCGCCAGGTCGGCATCAGTGATGACGACGCGTTCGTCCTCGGGTCGGAGATCGACACGATGAGCGACGAAGCGCTGCGGGAGGTCGCCCACTCCACCTCGGTGTTCGCCAGGGTCTCGCCCGAGCACAAGCTGCGACTGATCGCCGCCTACCGAGCGGACGGCGCCTCGGCGGCGATGACCGGCGACGGGGTCAACGACGCCCCGGCGTTGAAGCAGGCCGACATCGGCGTGGCGATGGGCATCACGGGAACCGACGTCGCCAAGCAGGCCTCCGACATGATCCTCCTCGACGACAACTTCGCCA